>JAHBXY010000044.1 GCA_019636275.1 Planctomycetota bacterium
GGTTGCGGCGCCGCAGCCGCGGGACGGAGCTCGCGAAGGCGGGCCACACCGACGACCCGCGCGCGCCCCCCCTCGCCCGGCATCCGCGGCCGCAGCCGTCGATCACACTAGGCGGCCATTGCGTCGCCTACCTTCTGCAGCAGGTCGTCGGCGTCGAACGGCTTCATCAGGCAGCCCTGCAGCGGCCGCGAGCGGCGGGCCAGGTCCAGGCCGTGCTCCGGGGCGCCGGAGATGAGCACGACCGGGACCTGCGCCAGCTCGTCATCGCGCTCGCGCAGCCAGCCGAGGAACTGCCAGCCGTTCATGTTCGGCATCATCAGGTCGAGGAGGATCACCGCGGGGGCGGGGTTCTTGAGCAGCCACTCCTGGGCCTCGCCGCCGTGGCGCACGGCGGCGACCTCGTAGCCCTCGTCCTCGATCAGGTCGCGGACGGAGTCCCTGATGTCGCGGTCGTCATCCACCACGAGCACCGTTCGTGGATCGAGCCGGCCCATGATCATTCGCGCGTCCTCCGTTCCGGGCGTGGTGGCCCCACGCAAGGCAAGACGGGAGCCAACGCAGGTGAGCCGCCGCGTCGCCCACAAACACGGCGCCTGAGGGGCCCGCCGCGGCGGGACGGGCGGGTGCAGACGCGCAACGGGCGCGAGATGGCGCGGGGCGAGACGCGCCTGACGCGCGGCCGGCGGCGCCCCGCGCGCCCCCCGGGCGAGGGTGACGCGAGGCGCCAGGATCGTTACAACAGGGTCCCGCTCATGGACGAAGCGCTCCCGCCCCAGCCCTGCCCGAAGTGCTCCGCGACCCTGGCCTACGTGCGCCGGGAGGGGCAGCTCCTCGAGGTCTGCACCGCGTGCCGGGGGGTCTGGTTCGACCCGGGCGAGCTCACCCTGCTGATCGAGGTGTACCGCAAGCTCGACGACCGCGGGGGGACCCCCTCGGGGACCGCGTGCCCGCGCTGCCGCGCGGAGCTGGTCGAGCTGCCCTTCCCGGGCACGCAGGTCCTCGTCGACCGCTGCCCCGGCTGCCAGGGGATCTGGCTCGACGGCGGCGAGCTCGAGGCGCTCAAGGCCGCGCTGAGGGACGTCGCCGCGCGCGCCGACGACAGCGGCGAGGAGCCGGTGGTCGGGCGGCGCGCCCTGGCCCTCATCGCCGACGCCGAGCTGGCCGCGGCGCGGCGGGCCGTGTGCCCCAAGTGCAAGGCGGGGCTGTGGTACCTGCGCCGCGACGGCAACACGATCGAGCAGTGCTCGGCGTGCGGCGGCATGTGGCTGGACGCGGGCGAGCTCACGGCGGCGATCGCCGTCTACCGCCGCGTCGACTCGCGCCACGGGACGCCCACCGGGGCGAGCTGCCTGCGCGACGCCGAGGAGCTGCGCGAGGTCGTGTTCCCGGGCACGCAGGTGCTCATCGACGTGTGCCCCGCCTGCGCCGGGGTGTGGCTGGACCGGGGCGAGCTCGACGCCCTGCGCGCGGCCGTCCAGCACCTCGTGGCGCCGGAGCGCGACCTCAACGAGCGCGCCCGGGAGCTGGCCCTCGACGCCCCCGCGCCGGAGGCGCGTGGCTGCCCGCGCTGCGGCGGCGACCTCGCGCCGGACCCCCTGCGTGGTGTGGCCGTGGAGCGCTGCGCGGGCTGCGGCGGGACCTGGCTGGACGCTGGGCTGCTCTCCATCTGCCTCGGGGTGTCGCGGAAGCTACGCGTCCGGGACGGGCAGGAGACGGCGCGCCTGTGCGTCCGCTGCCCCCGGCAGCCGCTGGTCGAGCTCACCTACCCGGGCACCGAGGTCACGCTGGACCTATGCCCCGACTGCCGCTCGACGTGGCTCGACGCCGGGCGGCTCGAGGCCCTGGTCCAGGCGACGCCCGGCGCGCCGGCCTGACGGCCGCGCGCAGGATCAGGTCTCTGCGCCTCTCGGCGACCCTCCGGTCGACGCGTCGTCTGGTCACCGCGAGTGGCGGTCGGGTGCCGGTGGAATCTCACCCGCCGCTCGGGAGGATTCCCAGGCGTCGACCTCGCATCCCCCCACCCCCAGCGGGGTGGGACAGCTGCGGCCCATTGGCAGGGGAGTTGCCGTGCGGCGGAGACCAAACTCCGGGGAACCGGCATGAACGACGGCGAGGTTCCTACCAGTAACGTCGATGAGGAGAGTGCCGAGGGAGCGCTCCCGCCGGCCGCCGCAGTCAACGACCGGATCAACGACCGGATCGACGACCGGATCGACGACCGGATCGACGACCGGGTCGACGACCGGGTCGACGACCGGGTCCTGCTCTGGGGCCTCCCCGGGTGCGACGCCCTGGTCGTCCGCGACCTGCTGAGCCGCGACGGGGTCACCAACCTGCTCTGCCCCACCCCGGCGGCCTTCTGGGCCGAGATGGCCGCCGGAGCGGGCGGGGCGGTCATCGCGAGCGAGGCTCTGACGGTCGCCTCGGCCACCCACCTCACGCGCCTGCTCGCGGCCCAGCCGGTCTGGTCCGATCTGCCGCTGGTCGTCCTCACGAGCGACGACGCCCCGCCCTCGGTGCTCCTCGACCGCCTCGTGCGCGCGAGCAACGTCACGCTCCTGGTGCGGCCGGCGCCCCTGGCGACGCTCCGGAGCGTCCTGCGAGGCGCGCTGCGCGCCCGGCGCCGGCAGTATCAGGCGCGCGACCTGCTGGCGCGGGCGGCCGACGCCGACCGCCGCGAGGACGAGCTCCTGGTCCTGCTCGGCCAGGAGCTCCGCGCGCCGCTGGCCGCGATCCGCGAGGCCGCCTCGCGGCTCGAGCACCTCGACGGCGAGGCGGGGACCGCGCGCATGCGCGACGTCGTCCACCGCCAGAGCGAGCGCCTGCTGCGCACGATCGACGACCTGCTCGAGGTGGCCCGCCTGGCCGCGCACCGGGCGCCGCCCGCGCACGACCCGGTCGTCGTCGCGCCGCCGCCGCCGGCGCTCGCCGCGTCCCCGTCCACGCCCCCGTGCGCGACGGCGGACGCCCCGAGGGGCCGGGTCGTGCTGGTCGAGGACAACGACGACATCCGCGCCTGCATGGTGGAGCTGCTCGCCGCCTGGGGCTTCGCCGTCGAGGACGCCGCCGACGGCCGGGCGGGGCTCGACCTGCTCCACGACGACCCGCCCCCCGTGGCGATCGTCGACGTCGGGCTGCCGAAGCTCGACGGCTACGACCTCGCCCGGCGCGTGCGGGCCCGCCACGGCCCCCACCGCGTGCGGCTGATCGCGATGACCGGCTACGGGCAGGCCCAGGACCGCGAGCGCGCGTTCCAGGCCGGCTTCGACGAGCACCTGGTCAAGCCGGTCGACCCCGACGCCCTCGCCGCGCTGCTCGCCGGCCCGTGCGAGGGGAGCCGCTCCGCCGTCGTCGCCTGACGGACGGCCGCGGCCTGGGAGGCGCGTCGCCGCCCCGCTCGGGGCCTACTCGCCGTAGAACTTGCCCTCGTGCGCCCGCCGGAGCCACTGCTCGACCTCCGGGTGGGCGGGGTCCGCCGAGCGCAGCGCCTCGAGGGCCCGGATCGCCTCGTCCCAGCGCTTGGCGCGGATGCAGGCGCGCCCCTTGAGGAACAGGAGCTCGCGGTCCTGCCCGTTGCGGGCGAGCGCCCGCTCGAGCACCTCGATCGCGGCGTCGCTGTCCAGCTTCTCGAGCAGGTGGGCGCCGAGGAGCGCCGGCGCCTCGCGGCGGTCGCCGTCGATGTCGATGCAGCGGCGCAGGTGGTCCTGGACCTGCGCGTCGTTGCGCACCCGCCCGCCGTCCTGGCTCAGCAGGGCGCGGGCCATGAGCAGGTGCACATCGTAGTCGCCCTCGTTGCGCGAGACGACCCGCTGGAGGATCGACACCGCCGCCATGCCCGCGTTGGCCTCGATCGCCAGGCGCGCGGCCTCGAGGTGCAGAGGGAGGTCGTCCGCCCGCTTGTCCAGGGCGCTGACCATGCGGCGCGCACCCCCCTGCGCGTCGCCGGTGACCAGGAGCGCGCGCCCGAGGAGGAACTCGGCCTCCCAGCTCGCGCCGGTGCGCAGCGCCTTCTCCAGCTCCTCCTGCGCCGCCTTGGGGCGGTCGAGGGCCAGGAGCACCCGGCCCATGGAGAGCCGCGAGTCGAGGTCGTCCGGCGCGAGCTGGCAGGCCCGCTCCGACGCCTTCAGCGCGGCGTCGAGCGCCCCCTCGTCGAGGAGGATCGCCGAGAGGCGTGAGTGCGCGAGCGGGTTCTGCTCCTCGAGCTCGATCACGCGCAGGAGCGCCTGCTTGCTCCCCGGCCGGTCCTGCGTGCGCTGGCGCAGCTCGGCCAGCATGAGCCAGAGCTTGGGGTCGTCCGCGACGAGCTTGGCGCACTGCTCGGCGTTCGTGCGCGCCTCGACCCACTCGCCGCGCTTCATGAGCAGCTGCGCGAGCTCGCGGTAGATCCGCGGCTCGTCGACGCGCTGCGAGGCGGCGAAGCGCAGCTCCGCCAGCGCCTCGTCCTCCTGGCCGGCGAGGAGCGCCGAGAGGCCGATGATCCCCCGCGCCATGGGCGCGAGGTCCGGATCGTCGTCCTTGGCGTCGACCGCCTGGTTGCGGGCGACCTTGTAGTCGCCCGCCTCCACCTTGGCCCGCGCCAGCGCCAGCCGCAGGCGGGCGCGCTGGTGCGGGTCGCTGGCCGCGGCGATCCCCTTGACCGCGTGGCGGTCGAGGAGGAGCGGGTCGCGCGTCTTGGCGCCCACCTCGGCCATGCCCAGGTGGGCCTCGGCGTACTGCGGGTCGAAGGCCAGCGCCTCCTTGAAGGCGGCCTGGGCGCGGACCGCGTCGCCCGCGTTGAGGAGCGAGAAGCCGTCGCGGGTGTAGGACGCCGGGCGCGAGGCCTTCCACAGCGCGTGGCCCACCGCCCCCAGGAGGCCGAAGGCGAGCAGGGCCACGGCCGCGAAGAGCACCGGCCGCGGCACACGGGCGAGGAGCCCGCTGGCCCCCTCGCCGCCCAGCTCCGCGCCGCAGGCCAGGCAGGCCGAGTCGCTCGGGGCGCAGTGGGCGCCGCAGGTGGGGCACGAGAGCTGGAGCTCCCCCTCCTTCACCACCTCGTAGTCGCTCGCCGGCGGCTCGGCCGCCGCGGCGGGGGCGGGAGGCTTCGGCGCGGGGGCCGGCGGCGGCGCCTCGGCCGACTCGTCCAGCGGCACCTCGGGGATGCGCAGGACCATCCCGCAGGCCTTGCACTTGACCTTCTTGCCCCCCAGGTCGGGGCGCACGCTCATCGTGTTGCCGCAATCGCAATAGACCTGGATCGCCATGGCCCCCGCGGCCGGGAGTGCCCCCGGTGTTCTCGAACGCGCGGCCCGATCCTAATGGCTGGGGGCCGGCCTGTCATCCCGGCCCGCGCGACGATCGGGAGAGATCGCGCCCGGGCACCGTGGTAGGATCGCCCGGCTCCACCGCCCCGGGGCGGAGCTCCAGCGCGGCCGGGGGAGGCCAAGTGATCTCCAAGCGCGACCTGCAGCTCGGCAAGATCGCCCTGCGGCAGGGCATGATCACCAAGGACCAGCTCACCCGCGCCCTCGCCCTGCAGAAGAAGCTGGTCAAGACCAAGGGCAAGAAGGTCGGCCTGGGCGCGCTCCTGCTGAAGAAGGAGTACCTGACCCAGGCGCAGCTCGAGGAGATCGTCAAGCTCCACAACGAGCGCGCCGGGACCGCCAGCGAGGCGACCGAGGCCAGCGGCGCGTCCGAGGCCAGCGACGTCGGCGCGACCAGCGAGCCCGACGCCAGCCCCGACGCCAGCGACGAGGCGCCGGCCAAGGCCGAGGCCGCCAAGCCCGACGAGAAGAAGCGCAAGAAGGCAGAGCGCTCGGCGCGCGCCGCCCGGGCCAGCGGCGACGACGCGGGCGAGGACGCCGCGGCGACGGCCACGGCCACCCGCGAGGCCAGCCGGCGCCAGCGCCGCGAGAAGGACGAGGGCGGCGACGACGAGCCGGCCCCCAAGAAGGAGCGCCGCTCGTCGCGCGCCGACCACCCGGCGGCGGGCAAGAACGGGGCGGCCGAGGCGGCGGGCCCCTCGCGGCGCTCGCGCCGCGAGGAGGCCGAGCCGGAGCGTCGCGACGAGCCGAAGAAGGCGCCGCCGAAGCGGCCGTCGGCCTCCGACTCGGAGATCGACCCCGCGGTCTTCCAGAGCGCCCCCGAGGACGCGGTCGACGAGGACGACCGCCGCCTCATCGCCTGCCCCGAGTGCGGCAAGAAGTACCGCGTGCGCCAGGCGCAGGTCGGCAAGCGCTTCGGGTGCCGCCGCTGCAAGAACAAGGTCAAGGTCCCCAAGGACCTGTTCACGCGCCCGCTCACGGCCGCGGCGCCGGGCGTCGAGGTCGAGGAGTTCACGCTCGGCTCCGACGACGGGACCGGCTCGGGCTCGGGCGACGACGCGGCCGAGCCGCCCAAGACGTCGGTGCGCACGGCCGCGGCGCGGGCGGCGGTCGCGGTCCAGCGCGTCCAGGCCCAGCCCTCGATCGCCGAGCTGGCCAAGGCGGCCCAGACCGCGCAGAAGAAGGGCCTCCCGCCGCGGACGAGGTTCGGCGCCGTGCAGGCGCTCACGCTCGTCGTCTGCCTCGGGACCCTCGGCGGCATGGTCGGCGGCGGGCTCATCCTCAAGCAGCGGGCCGCCGACCGCGAGGAGGCCGCCCGGCGCGAGGTCGAGAACAAGGAGTTCAACGGCTGGCGCGAGGGGCTCGACAAGGTCCTGACCCGCGTCGAGCCGGCGGTCGAGAAGGGCTCGCCGATCGACATCGCCACGCTGCTGACGGAGCTCACCAACGCCAGCGGCGCGAAGAGCAGCCTCATCCAGGGCGACAACCGCGCCCGCGCGGACGCCCACGAGGCCGCGCAGGAGCTGGTCGGCAAGGTCCGGGCCCTGCGCCTGGCGCGGGCGCGGGCGCTCGAGCGCCAGGGCGGGGCCAACGGCGCGCGCGAGGCGCTCAACGAGTACCGCCAGCTCGTCGCCAGCTCGCCCCAGGACGAGGAGCTGGCGCTCCTCTACGCGCGCCAGCTCGTCCGCGCCCGACGCGTGGCCGAGGCCGCCGCGCTGCTCGAGCCGCGCGCCGCGACGTCACCGGCGGCGCTGGCCCTGCGGGCGTACGCCCTCGAGCGCGGCGACGCCGGGGCCAAGGCCGCCCGGGCCTACGGCCAGCTCAAGGACCCGCTCGGGCCGGTGCTGGCCGCGCGGGCCCACGTCGTCGACCGCTCGGCCGACACGGCGCTCGAGGCGCTCGGCCGGGCCTCGGGCCTCGAGGGGCAGGCGGCGGCGGCGGCCAAGGTCGTCGAGGCCATGGCGCTCGAGCTCAAGGGCGACGCGCCCGGCGCGGAGCGGGCCCTGCGCGAGGCGGCCGAGCGGACGACCGACACCCCCTTCGTGCGCGTGGCGCTGGGCGAGCTCCTCCTGCGCCGCGGGCGGGCCGACGACGCGCTGACCGAGCTGCAGGCGGCCAACCTGATCGCCGGCACGGCGCGCGGCTTCCTCGCCATGGGCGAGGCGCTGGCCGCGCGCATGGAGATCGACCGCGCGCGCACCTTCTACCGCGACGCCGCGGCCCAGCCGCTCGCCCCGCCCGGCGCGCTCCTCGTCGCGGGCGAGGTGGACCCGTTCGAGGCGCCCTTCGCCCCCGACCCGCGCGCGGCGGCGCGCTGCCGGCTCGGCGCCCTGGAGCTGGCGGCCGGCAACCTGGCCATGGCGCGCGCGCAGCTCGGCGAGGCGCAGGCGATCGACCCGTTCAGCGCCGAGGCCGAGGCGGGGCTGGCGCGCATCGACCTGATCGACGCGAACCTGTCGATGTGCGACGCGCGCCTCGCCAGCGCCCTGACGCTGCTCAAGCGCCTCGACGGCGCCGAGTCCGAGGTCGTGCGCTCGCCGGTCGCCGGGCGGGTGCTGGTCGTGCGCGGCGCGTTCCTGATCGAGCACGGCCGCCACCAGGAGGCCGGCGACATCCTCGGCCTGGCGGCCTCGATCGACCCGGGCCTCGCGCCGCAGGTGGCCGCCCTGCGCGGGCGCCTGTTCGAGGCCACGAACCAGCACACGCGCGCCTACGAGGCCTACACCGACGCCGCGCGCGCCGAGGTCCAGGAGCAGGTCCCGGGCGGCGGCGAGTTCGCCGCGGCCCTGCGGCGCTTCCGCGAGAGCGCGGACCCGGCGCAGTTGACCGGCGTGCTCGACGGCATCACGGCCACCCTGGCCGTGAACCCGTACCACGCCCGCGCGCACCTGCTCCGCGCCCAGGTGCTCGTCCAGCAGCAGAAGACGCGCGAGGCCCTGGCCGACCTGGAGCGGGCCATCGTCCTCAACCAGTACCTGCGCGACGCCTACGTGGCGCGCGGCATGCTCTACGTGCGCGACCTCCCGGAGCGCGAGCAGACGCGGGAGAGCGCCAGCCTGGCCCTCGCCGACTTCGAGACCGCCATCAAGATCGAGCAGCGCCAGGGCGGCGAGCGGGCGGAGACGCACACGGGGCTGGCGCTGGTGTTCCTGCGCCAGAACAACCTCCTGCGGGCGCAGCAGGCGGCCGACCGCGCGGTCGCGCTCGAGCCGGAGTACGCCGAGGCCTACCGCGTGCGTGCGCTGGTCCGCGCGCGCCAGGGCAACGCGCAGGGCGCGAAGGCCGACGAGCAGAAGCACCAGCAGCTGCTGAAGTCGGCCGGGCGCTGAGCGAGTCCGCCGGCGACCGGCGTCAGGCGGCGGGCCAGGGCCCGCCCGCGGCGGCGGCCCCGCGCCACAGGCCCTTGACCCGGCGCCGCAGACCGTCGACCGCCCCCGCCAGCGGGGTGCGGTTGGCGAGGACCTCGACGCGCGCGACCACGTCCGGCCACAGGTCGTCGCCGACCCCGGCCGCTCGGGCGTAGGCGGCGAGGAGCGCGCGCAGGTCGTCGTCGCTCAGCCCGCGGCGCAGCCCCTTGACCAGGCAGGCCAGGTCGTGGACGCGGCGCGACCGCGTGAGGAGGCACGCGCTGGCCCGCGGCAGGTCGATGAACGCCACCCGGCCGGTGGCCGGCTGCACGAGGACGTTCTTGGCGTGCAGGTTCCGGGCGAAGACCCCGGCGCGGTGCAGCGCGGCGACCCGCTCGGGGAGGAGGACCATCGCGATGGCGCGGGCGCGGGACCGGTCGTCCGGCGCCAGGCGCTCGAGGTGGCGCAGGTCGTGGGCGTCGGTCAGCTCGGTGGTGACGAGCCACGAGCGGGGCACGAACCCGAGGGACCGCTCCTCGGCCCAGGCGACCGGCTGGACGGGGTTGCCGAGCTGCGCCCCGATCATCGCCAGCGCCTCGGCCTCGCGCTGCGCGCGCGAGGGGCGGAGGAAGGTGCGCAGGAGGAAGGCGCCGGGCTCGCGGTAGCGCTTGAGCACGAGCGGCGGCGCGCCGTCCACGCGCAGGCGCATGACGCGGGAGCGGGCCGTCTCGGCGATGACCGGCAGGCGCTCCTGCCGCTCCGGGGCGAGCGCCGCCCGGAGGCCCGCCCGCAGCGCCTCGGGCGCGGCGAGCGTCAGCGACCCCGCCTCGTGCGGCGTCGCCGTCTCGAGCGTGAGCACCTGCACGAGGCCTCCCGGACGACGTCCCCGCCGGCGCGTCCGCGAGGGAGGAGTCTCGCGCCGGGGGCCCGCGGGACGCGGTGAGAACTGCATGAGAGCGCGCTCATGAATTCGGGGCGCCCCCGGAACACCCAGGGGCACCACCGGTTACCAGAGTGGCGGTGACGCATAGCCCAGCTCCAGCCAGGCCAGCCAGTCGGCGCTGCCCGAGGTGAGCCCGGCCCCCGCGCCGAGCTCGAGCAGGAAGCGGCCCAGGCGCAGCCTGACGCCGCCCGAGAGGGTGAACGCCGGCCGGTCGAGGAACTCGACCTGGCGGGTCCAGGGCGACTGCGCCGCCTCGAAGCTCAGCCCGAGCGCCAGCCAGTCCGTCGGCGCCCAGGTCAGGCCGAGGGCCCCCTGGAGGAAGGGCTCCACCCGGAAGGCGCTCGGGACCTCGAACACGGACGGGTAACCCACGGGCAGGACCACGCCCACCTGCCCGTGCAGCGCCACGCCCTCGAGCAGCAGGAGCGAGCCGTGGGCCGTGAAGGCCGCGTCGAACGTCCCCGAGTTCGTGAGGTCCGCGCGGCGGAAGGCGGGCAGCTTGAGGAGCACCGACGTGCCCAGGGCGGTCACGCCGTCGTCCGCCTGCCACCAGGTGACGAGCGCCCCGAACGCCGCCTGGGCCAGGTTCTCGTGGCGCCCGGTGGCGCGCCCCTGCGTGAGCTTCGCCGCCTCCCCCTCGAGGACGGGCAGGTCGTCGTCGCGGCCGTAGATGCGGAACACGTCTCGCCGCTCGTCCCAGCCGGCGAAGCGCAGGTCGGCCCACACGAGCAGCCGCTCGTGGACGGCGAGCGACAGGTCGAAGCGCGAGTGCTCGGTGTAGAGGCCGTCCATGCGGTGCCGGCGGCCGTTGCCGCGCCCGCTGTCGGCCGTGTGGGTCATGCTGCCGCGCCAGCGTCCCGTCAGGACGCCCTCGCCGGGCGAGGCGGCCTCGCGCAGGGGCGGCAGCCCGAAGCCCGAGTACAAGGAGGAGTTGCGTGGCGAGGCGAAGGGCGCCAGGAGCCGCAGGCGGAGCGGTCGGTCGAGCGGCGGCGCCGCCTCGTCAGGGACCGGCTCGGCCGCCCGGGCCGTGGCCAGGAGGACGAGGGCGAGGGTCACGATGCGGGCCGCGCGCGCGGACAGCCGCGCGACACCGGAGGTAGACGACATGGCTCATGCACCGCTCCCCGGCCCGCCCCGAGCTTCCTCCGGGCGCGGCCTCGACTCCCGTGAGAAGGCCGCGAGCCCGCGCTCACGCGCGGCTCACCGGGCCGGTGACGGCGCTCTCACGTGCGCGGCGGCGCGGTCCACGGCGAGAATGGAGGTGACAATGGAGCGACGGAGCGGCGACGAAGCGGCGACGAAGCGGCGACGGCCGCGCCCGTCGCCCGAGGGGGCACGCGTGCGCATCCTGGTGGTCGAGGACGACCCGAAGATCGGCAGCTTCCTGCAGCGCGGGCTCGAGTCCGAGCGGCACACGGTCGACGTCGCCCGCACCGGTCCCGAGGGCGCGCGGCGGGGCTGCACGAGCGCGTACGACCTCGTGGTCCTCGACCTCATGCTCCCGGGCTTCGACGGGCACGAGGTGCTGCGCCGCATGCGCGACGGCGGCGTGAACACCCCCGTGATCGTCGTCACCGCGCGGGGCGAGGTCGCCGACCGCGTGCGCGGGCTCGACGAGGGCGCCGACGACTACCTGACGAAGCCCTTCAGCTTCGTCGAGCTCCTGGCGCGCATCCGGGCGCTCCAGCGCCGGCAGGCCGCGGCCTTCGACCCCGTCCTGCGGGCGGGGGACCTCGCCGTGGACACGGTCAAGCACCGGGCGACGTTCCGCGAGGCCGAGCTCGACCTCACCCCGCGCGAGTACCAGCTCCTCGAGTACTTGATGCGGCACCCCGGCGAGACCGTCACCCGCGCCATGCTCGCCGACCGGGTGTGGGGGATCGACTTCGACACGGGCTCGAACGTGATCGACGTCTACGTGAACTACCTGCGCAAGAAGCTGGCGGCCGCCGGCGCCGGGTCGCCGATCCGCACCGTCCGCGGGGCCGGCTATGCGTTCCAGCCCTCCTCCTCGTCGCCCGCGCCGGACGTCCCGGGCGCGTGAGCATCTGGCGCTCGATCCGCTTCCGCCTGGCGGCCGTCAGCAGCGCCGCCGTCGTGGGGGTCGGCCTGGCGATCGGCCTCGCCTCCTACGGCCGGCTGGCGGCGGAGCTGCAGCACGCCGACATGGAGTTCGCGCGCCACGAGGCGCTCGAGCTCGCGCAGGTCGTCTCGCAGGTGCCGAGCGTCGACGAGCTCCAGGGCCGGCTCGACACGGTCGAGACCAACCTGCTGCCCGAGGAGGGGCTCTTGCGCCTCGAGGTGTTCACGCTGGACGGCGCCCTGGTCGCCTGGCTCACCGAGCCCGGGACCGAGCACGAGCCGTGGCCGGAGGGCCTGGCGCTGGCGCGCGCAGGGGAGTCCCCGGTCGAGTTCGTGCACCTCGGCGACGCGCGGCCCGAGGTCCGCGCGGCGCATCTGGTCCGCCACGGGAAGGCCCCGCGCTGGATCGTGGTCGCGCGCGTCGACCGCGCCAGGTCGGAGCGGGCCCTGGCCGGCACGCGGCGACATCTGCTCCTCGGCGGGCCCGGCGTGGCCGCGCTCGTCTTCGCGGCCATGTACGGCGTCCTCGCCCTCGCGCTCCGTCCCCTGCACGAGCTCGTGAACGACGCCCGCACGCTCGCCGCCGAGGGCCTCGGGCGGCGCCTGGCCGAGCCGGCCGCGGGCTCCGAGCTGGGCGAGCTGGCCCGGCTGCTCAACCTGATGCTTTCCCGGGCCGAGGAGACCATGGGCCGCCTGCGCCGCTTCGCCGCCGACGCCAGCCACGAGCTGCGCACCCCGCTCACGCGCATCCGCGGCGAGGCCGAGGTGGCACTGCGCGTGGACGACCCGGCCGTGGCGCGCGAGGCGCTCGAGTCGATCGTGGACGAGCTCGACTCCATGCGCCGCCTCGTGGACGGCCTGCTCGAGCTGGCCCGCGGCGACACGGCCGAGCTGCGCGCCGCGGCGCCGTTCGACCTCGCCGCGCTCGTGCGCGAGCTGGGCGAGGAGGCCCGGGTGGTCGGCGAGACGCGGGGGCTCGGGGTCCGCGTGGAGGCGCCGGAGGGCCCGGTCGTCGTGCAGGGGAACCGCGACCTGATCGCGCGCGCCCTCTGGAACGTCCTCGACAACGCCCTCAGCTACGTGCCCTCGAGCGGCTGCGTCGCCCTGTCGTTCGACCAGGAGGGCGACCGCGCGCGCGTCACCATCCAGGACGACGGCCCGGGGGTCCCGGCCGACCTCGTCCCGCATCTGTTCCAGCCCTTCGGGCGGGGGGCCGAGGGGCGGGTCCGGGGCCACGGGCTCGGGCTCGCGCTGGCGCGGACGATCGCCCGCCGGGCAGGGGGCGACCTCGCGTACGTGCCCACCCCCCGGGGCGCCGCGTTCGCGCTCACGCTGCCCCTGGCCTGACCCCTCGACGCGAGCCGGACGCGCCGTGAGCCGCCCGTGAGCCCCGGCTCATGGAGTTCTCAAGCGCCTCGTGCGCGCGAGACGTGAGGATCTGCGCATGAACCATGCGCCGATCGAGCTGTGCTTCCGGCACCGGAGCGCGCTGCTCCTCCTCCTCGTGCCGCCGGTGATCCTGGCCGCGGCGGGCCCGCCGAGCGCGCCCTGGGAGGTCGGGCTCGGCCTCGCCCTGCTCGCCGCGGGCGCCGCCCTCCGGCTCTGGGCCGCGCGCCGGATCGGCAAGCGGGCGCGCGTCCGGGTGGCGCGCGCCCCGGTCCTCGTGACCTCGGGCCCGTACGCCCGGGTGCGGAACCCCCTCTACGTCGCCAACGGCGCGGCCCTGGTCGGCCTGGGCGTCGTCGCCGGCGGGCTCCCCCTGGGCGCCTGGCTGCTCGCCTCGGTCGCGCTGGTCTACACGCTGGTCGTGACGCACGAGGAGGGGCAGCTCGCGGCCGCGCTCGGGCGCCCCTACCTCGAGTACTGCGCGCGCGTCCCGCGCTGGGCGCCCTGGCCGGGCCGCCGCGCCCCGACCGCCCCCGCCGACGCCTGGCCCTGGACGCACGTGCTGCGGCGCGAGGCGGGGCTCGCCTGGCTGCCCGTGGCCGCCGCGGCGGTCCTCCTCGCCCAGGGCGGGCAGCTCCCGCTCGCGGCGTGGCTCGACGCCCCCGCTCGCCCGGTCGGTGCGGGCGCGCCGCTCCTGGTGTGGGGGGCCGTCGCCCTCGCCGCGCTGGCGAACGCCGCCACGACGGAGGCCAAGCTCCGGCGGCACCGGGCCTCCCGGGGCCAGGGTGTCGTCAGCCCGGCGGCGGCGCCGGCGCCTCGAACCTGAAGCTTCAGCTCCCCGGCGCGACGGCGCGCCGTCGCGGGAGGCCCTCGAGCACCCGGCAGGCGAGGCGCGCGACCGCGGGCATGAAGCGGGGCCGCAGCAGGCGCGGGTCGTGGGCGCCCAGGCGCCGCGCGTCCTCCGCCAGGCACAGGCGCAGGAACCCCGCCGCGTCCAGGTCCACGTCGAACGTCCGCGCGCCCGTGGCCGTGAACGTGGCCTCGCCCTGCTCGCCCCGCAGGGCTCCGACGACCAGCCCCAGGCGCTCGAGGAGGAGCGTCAGCCACACGAGCGCGACCTTCAGCGCGAACCACGGGCGGCGCCACGCGGGCATGTTGCGCCGGTGCCAGGCGACCCAGTTGACGAAGAACACGATGTGCCGGCCCTCCTCCTCGATCACCGGCTCGAACGCGGCGACCAGCGCGGGCGGGAACAGGCCGGCGCGACGCCCGACGTCGAACAGCCCGAAGGCGAAGAACGTGTCCAGGCACTCGCCGTAGCCCGTGCGCAGGTAGCCCCACTCCGGATCGCGCGGGGCGGGGACGTGGGGCGGCGGGGCGACGGAGATCCCGTAGGCGGCCGCCAGGGTGGTCAGCACGCGCTCGTGGCGCTCCTCCTCGAAGGCGTTCAGGGCCACGGCCTGCCGCAGGAGGGGGTCGGCGACCCGCTCGGCGAAGGCGCGCACCCGCGCGCCGGCCCGGCGCTCGGTGCTCACGGCCATGTCCCAGATGGGGAGCGCGGCGAGGCGCGCCCGCGCCTCCGCGTCGAGCGCCGGCCACCCCTCCACCGAGGGGCAATAGGCCGTGAACGTGTCCAGGAGGGCGCGGCAGAAGAGCACCCGGTGCGCGTCGCTGCCGGGCTCCACGGGGCCCGGGGACACGGCCGGCGCGTCGTGGACCACGTCGGGGAGGGTCAGAGGCTCGCTCATGCCCGCCCGCGAGCAAGCGGCGGCGCGTCGCGCGCGCGCGCGGCCCTGCCCGCGCGAAGACTCGACCCGAAGGCGGGAACCTGCGCGCCGCTGCGGGGGCGCGCCCGCCGAAGGTGCACGGCGGTCCACCTCGCCGCCTTCCGAGCGCGTCCTCAGCGCGCGCCGGGCGGCGACGCGCCGTCGCCGCCTGCGAAGCGCTCGCCGAGGAGGCGCTCGAGGGCGGCGAGGTCCAGGGGCTTCACCAGGTGGTGGTCGAACCCCGCCGCGCGGATGCGCTCACGGTCTCCAGGGCCGGCGAGGCCCGTGAGCGCGACCAGGAGCAGCGGCGCTCCCCCGGGGGCCGCCCGGAGCCTGCGCGCCAGCATGCACCCGTCGCCCGGCGACTCCTTCAGGCCGATGTCGGAGAGCACCACCTCGGGCTCGAACGCCTCGACGGCGGCCAGGGCGGACGGGACGTCGACGGCGACCCGCACGTCGTGGCCGCGGTCGGCCAGGACCATCTCCAGCCCCATGGCCACGTCGGGCTCGTCCTCCACGACGAGGATGCGACGCCCCGCCGCGGCCGCCCCGTCGTCGGCCCTGGCCAGGGGCAGGCACACCTCGAACTCCGCCCCCTTGCCGCGCCCCTCGCTGCGCGCCTCCAGCCGCCCCCCGTGGAGCTCGACCAGCCGCCTGACGAGCCCCAGGCCGAGCCCCAGGCCGCGGCCGGGCCGCGCGCGCTCGTCCTCGGCGCCGGCCCCGCGGAAGACCCGCGCCAGGTCGGCGGCGTCGAGGCCGATCCCCTCGTCCCGCACGTGGAGCAGGGCCGCGCCCTCCCGCAGGTCCAGCGCCAGCCACACGCGGCGGCCCCGCGGGGAGAACTTGCTCGCGTTGTGCAGGAGGTTGTAGAGCACCTGCTCCAGGCGGTGCTCGTCGCCGCGCACGAGGACCGGCCCCTCGGGCAGGGAGACCTCCGCCGTCTGCTCCTTCCGCTCCAGCAGCGGCGCGGCGGCCGCGAGGGCGTGGCGCGCCACGGCGACCAGGTCCACCGGCCGCATGGACAGGTGCAGCTCCCCCCGCGCGATGCGGGTCGAGTCGAGCATGTCGTCGACGAGGCGGGCCAGGAGCTGCGCCTGGTGCTCCATGCGCACGATCGTCCCGCGGACCGCCTCCAGGCGCCGCTCCTCCTGGGCCAGCTTCCTCAGGGCGATCAGGCCGTAGGTGATGGCCGAGATCGGGTTGCGCAGCTCGTGGCCGAGGAGCGAGAGGAACTCGTCCTTGCGCCGGTCGCCCTCGCGCAGGGCCTCATGCTCGCGGCGGCGCTGGGTGACGTCGCGCTCGGTGGTGGCGATCCCCTGGATGGCGCCCGCGTCGTCCACGATGACCGTCGTCGTCAGCCACACCTCGAGGACGCGCCCGTCCTTGGTCAGGCGGCGGGTCTCGAACGAGCGGCTCTGCTCGTCGCCGCCGGCCTGGCGGAGGACGAACGCGCGCATCTCCTCGCGCAGCTCGGGCGGGGCCAGGTCGGCCGCGGTCAGGCGCAGGGCCTCCTCGCGCGAGTAGCCGTACATGCGCTCCGCCCCGCGGTTCCAGTCGACGATGTGCCCCGTGAGGTCGAGCAGCGTGATCGCGTCGTTCGAGTCGCGCACGACGGCGGCCAGCCGGCGCAGGTTCTCCTCCGCCGCCAGCTTCAGGGCGTTGACGTCGACGATGGTCAGGACGGCGCCGTCCACCTTGTCGTCCGCCGTGCGGTAGGGGCGGATCGCCAGGTGGAACCAGCGCCCCTCCTCGTCCTGGACGTCGCGCTCGCAGGGCTCGAGCCGCTCGATCACCGCCGTCAGGTCCTCCTCCAGCCGGGGCAGGCGCAGGCGCGGGCGCAGGTCGCGCATGGCGCGGCCGCGGTCCCCCGCGATCAGGTGGAACAGGCGGGCCGCCGCGGGGGTGAAGCGCCGGATGCGCCGCTCGCGGTCGAGCATGACGATGGGCAGGTCGATGCTGCTGATCAGGTTGCTCAGGTCGTCGTTGACGCGGGCCGTCTCGGTGATGCGGCTGCTCAGCTCGTCGTTGACCGTGGCCAGCTCCTCGTTGCTGGCCTGGAGCTCCTCCTTCGCCGTCTCCAGCTCCTCGTTGGCGCTCAGCAGCTCCTCGTTGCTGGAGAGGGCCTCCTCGCTGGCGGCGCGCAGCTCCTCGTTGGCCGCCTCCTTCTCCTCCAGCAGCGCGTGCAGGTAGCGCCGCGTCTCCGCCAGCTCCTCCTGCAGCTGCGCCAGCGCCCGCACCGCGGCGCCGCCCGGCGCCCGACCGCGCAGGAGCCCGCCCAGCAGGCCGGCCAGCCTCCCGGCGGAGGCGCCGAGCCGCCCCGCCGGCGCCTCGAACAGGACGAGGAAGCCCCGCACCGGTCGATCCTGCAGCCGGAGGGGGATCACCTCCACGCTCACCTGCTCGAAGTGATCGTTCGTCCGCACCTGCAGGTCGGCCTGGCGGCAGGCGGTCCCCGCCGCCCGCGCCCCGTCGATGAGCTGGCGCAGGGGGAGCAGGAGCCCCTCGCGCGCCAGGTCCAGGAGCGCCAGCTCGGCGTCGCCCGGGGCGAGCTTCAGGAAGGGGCCGGTGTCCCCCATCACGTGGAGGACCTGCAGCCGCTCGTCGACGACCACCCCCCGGGCGGCGCAGCGCTCGATGAGCACCCGCTCGGCCTCGCGCCGCAGGAGGCGGCGGTCCGGCTCCTGCGGCGTGAGCGCCGCCGCGGGCTGGTCGGGGGGCGCGACCCCGCGCGCCAGCGGGAGCTGAAGGACGGGGCGCGAGGCGCCGGGGTTCTTCAGGTAGATGCGGTGCCGCTTGTCGACAAGGTCGAACAGCTCATCGTGGCCGCCGAGCGACTCGGCCGGCCCCAGGAACAGGTAGCCGCGCGGGCGCAGCGCGTAGTGGAACAGCGGCAGCAGCCGGCGCTGGAGGGTCTGGTCGAAGTAGATGAGGACGTTGCGGCAGCTGATCAGGTCCAGGTTGGAGAACGGCGGGTCGCGCGTCAGGTCGTGGCGCGCGAACACGCACAGGTCGCGGACGGGCTTCACCACGCGGTAGCCGTCGCCCTCCTTGACGAAGAAGCGCCGCAGCCGCTCGGCCGAGATGTCGACCGTCAGGTCCTGCGGGTAATAGCCCACGCGGGCGCGGTCCAGGGCCGGCCCGTTGATGTCGGTGCCGAACAGCTTCACCGGGACGGCGCCCGCCTGCTCGCCCAGCGCCTCCGTCAGGCAGATCGCGAGCGAGTAGACCTCCTCGCCGGTCGAGCAGCCCGGGACCCACACGCGCAGCTCCTCCTGCGCGTCGCGCCGGGCGACGAGGGCGGCGAGGGGGCCCCGCTGCAGGGCCTCGAAGGCCTCCGGGTCGCGGAAGAACCCCGTGACCCCGATGAGCACGTCCTGGTGCAGGGCCTCCAGCTCCGCCGGCTCGGCGGCGAGGAGCCGCGCGTACTCGGCCACGTCCACGAGGCGGCGCAGGGCCATGCGCCGCCGGACGCGCCGGCGGATGGTCGCCTGCTTGTAGTGGCCGAAGTCCACGCCCGTGGCGCGGCGCAGGCGCATGAGGACCTCGCGCAGCGCCCGCTCCTCCTCCTCCGGGCTCGCCTCCGGGGTGGCGAGCTCCTCGTCGCGCCCGCGCACGTACGGATGCGCCGCGATGCGGCGCAGCTCCTGGGCGATGGCCGCGGGCGGGAGCGTCAGGTCCACGGCCCCGGTGGCGGTTGCCGCCCGGGGCATGCCGTCGAAGCGGGCGCTCGCGTCCTGGGCGAGCACGATCCCGCCGTAGGTCTTGACCTCGGCCACGCCCAGGGCGCCGTCGCTGCCGGTCCCGGAGAGGACCACGGCGATCAGGCGCGGGCCGAGGGCCGGGGCCAGGGCGCGCAGGTAGTGGTCCAGGGAGCGGCTGCGCTCGAGGCCGAGGAGCGGCCGCGCGCTCACGAAGGCGTCGCCCTCCAGCTCGAGGAGGCGATCGGCCGGGGCGACGCACACCTGCCCCGGCTGGAGGCGGGCCCCCTCCGTCAGGTCCACCACCGGCAGGCCCGTGGCCCGCCCGAGGACCTCCTGCAGGTGCCCGGCCTGCGCCGGATCCCGGTGCATGATGACCAGGAGCGCCAGGTCCAGCGGCGGCGCGAGCCCGCCGAGCACCTCGCGCAGCGCCTCGACCCCCCCGGCCGAGGCGCCGAGGCAGGCCACGGGGAACGCGGGCGCGTCGCTGGCCGGGGACGTCCCGTCTCCGAGACGCTCGGTGTCCATCGGTCGTCCTCCAGGCGGCTTCGTGGCAGGGGGCGCGCGCCGCGAGCCCGGAGGGGGCGCGTCCGGTGGCGATCCGATGGTAGGAGGTGGGTCGCCGAGCACCAGAGCACGTGGCGACGAGCGCCGCCGAGCGCGAGCCACGCGTGACGTCAGGGTGAACGCGCACCTGGAGGAGCGCGCCCGGGCTCGCCTCTACGCCGGAGACCGCTGAACGACGGTCGAGCACCTCCCTCGACCTCGAGCGACCCGGAGGATGGGATACATGTCTGCCAGGTGGGCGTCAATGGGCCGAGGCGCGGCGTCGGCGCGCCGAGACTTCCGTCGCGTCATTCAGGGGCAGCCCCGGTGGAGCCGCGCGGCTGTCGACTTCGCGTCGCCCACCCGCGCTCGCTCCGGCTGCTCGGCGCGCGGTCGAGACCCGCACCCGCGCCAGGCGCGGCGCGACCGGGTGGCCGAGGTCCCGCGCGCACGAACGGCCGCGAGCGCGTCGCGGGTCGCCTGGTTGCTCCGTCCCGGAGCGGGTCCCGGCGAGCCAGCCCGCCGGAGGGGCCATGGATCGAGCCCGGCGACGGAGCGTCGTCTTCCTCCTGCTGACGATCGGCCTCCCCGGCGGCGCCGCGGCCGCCGCGGCCTGGACCCGCGGGTGGTGGCCCTGGGCGCGGTCCGCCGACCGGCTGGTCTTCGCGGGGACGATCGAGGTCCGCGATGCGCGCGTCGGCTCCCTCGCGGGGGGACGCGTCGTCGCGGTGTACGTGGACGAGGGCGACGCGGCGGCCGCCGGCGCGCCGCTCGTGCGCCTGGAGAACCCGCCGCTCGCGCGCCAGCGCGAGGAGCAGGCGGCGCGCCTCGCGGCCGCGCGCGCCACGCTCGCCCTGGTCGAGGCCGGCCCGCGCGCCGAGGAGGTCGCGCGCGCCCGGGCCGACTGGCTGCGCCTCGACGCGGAGCGCCAGCGGCAGGAGCGCCTCCTGCAGCAGGGGGCGACCACGCCGGCGCGGTACGACGACGCGCGCTACCAGGCGGAGGCGCAGCGGCAGGCCTACGAGGCGCTCCGGCGCGGTAGCCGGCCCGAGGACGTGGCGCACGCGCGCGCCGTGCTGGAGCAGGAGGCCGCGCGTCTGGCCTGGCTCGACGCGCAGGTGGCGGAGCTCGTCGTGCGCGCCCCGGCCGCCTCGGACGTACAGGCGGTGGGCGTCCGCCCGGGCGACCTGGTCCTCCCGCACCAGGCGATGATCACGCTCCTCGAGCGGGACCAGCTGTGGGTGCGCGCCTACGTCCCGGAGACCGAGCTCGGGCGCGTGGTCGTCGGGCGACCGGCGACCGTCGAGGTCGACACGTTCCCGGGACGGGCCTTCCCCGGCCGCGTCGTGCGCATCAGCCCACGCGCGGAGTACACGCCCCGCAACGTGCAGACCCTGCGCGAGCGCGCCGAGCAGGTGTTCGCCGTCCGCGTCGAGGTGGCGCCCTCGCCCCTGCTCAAGGCGGGCATGGCCGCGATCGTGCGGCTCTCGCCGGCCCCCGACCTGCCCCCGGCGCGCCCGTGAGCGGCGCCAGCGACGGACAGGCGGGCGTCGTCGTGCAGGGCGTGTCGCGCGACTTCGGCCCGTTGCGCGCGCTGGACCGGGTCAGCCTGGCCGTGGCGCGCGGCACCGTGTTCGGGCTCCTGGGCCCCAACGGCTCCGGGAAGTCCACGCTCATCCGGCTCCTCTGCGGACTGCTCGCCCCGAGCGAGGGCGTGGTCGAGGTCGACGGCCTCGACGTGGCCAGCCGGGGCGAGGAGGTGCGCCGCCGGGTGGGCTACGTGCCCCAGCGCTTCTCGCTCTACGACGACCTGACCGTGGCGGAGAACCTGGACTTCTACGCCGCCGCCTACGGCCTCCGCGGGGCCGAGCGCCGGCGGCGGCGGGAGGAGGCCGCGGCGCTGGTGGGGGTGGCGTCCCAGGGCGGGCGGCTGGCCGGCGTCCTCTCGGGCGGCTGGCGCCAGCGGCTGTCGCTCGCGGCCGCGATCATGCACCGCCCGCGGGTGCTGCTCCTCGACGAGCCGACGGCCGGGATCGACCCGGTCGCGCGCCGCGCGCTGTGGGACCTGCTCTTCTCGCTGGCGGGCGAGGGGGTGACGCTCCTCGTCTCCACCCACTACATGGACGAGGCCGAGCGCTGCAGCCGCGTGGGCTACCTGTTCCAGTCGCGCCTGCTGGCGGAGGGGCCGCCCGACGCGCTCCGCGCGCGGCCCGACGTCACGCCCTCCGGCACGCGCCGCCTCGAGGCGGAGCTCGGCCCCGGCGTCGCGGCCGGGCTCGCGCGCGCCCGGGCCCTGCCCTACGTGCGCGAGGCCACGATCTTCGGCACGGCCTTGCACCTGCTCGTCGACGACCGCGCGACGGACGCGGCGGTCGCGCGCGACCTCGGGGCGCGGGCGCTCCGGCCCGCGCCGCCGTCGCTCGAGGACGCGTTCGTCCGGCTCACGGCGCTGCAGGGGGCGGAGAGGCCCGGGCGATGATCGGCGACCTGGCGGCGGTGCTCAGGAAGGAGCTCCTGCACCTGCGGCGCGACCCGGGCACCCTGCGCCTGGCGCTGCTCATCCCGGCCCTGCAGCTCACCCTGTTCGGCCTCATCGACACGACGGTCCGGGACGTCCCGCTGGCCGTGTTCGACCAGAGCCTGAGCCCCGAGAGCCGGGAGCTGGTGGCCGCCCTGGAGGCCTCCCGCGTGTTCCGCGTGGCGCGGCGGGTCGCCTCGCGCGACGCCCTGCGCCAGGAGATCGTCGCCGGGCGCGCGCGGGTGGGGCTGGAGCTGCCGCTCGACCTGCATCGCCGCGCCCTGACCGCCGAGAGGTCGAGCACGCTCCTGGTCCTCGTGGACGGCTCGGACGCGAGCGTCGCCGCGCAGGCGATCGACGCCGTGAACGGCCTGGCGCTCAGCCGCTCGCTCGAGGTGCTCGCGCGGGGGGTCGAGGCGCTGCCCCTCGAGCCGCGCGTGCAGGTCCTGTTCAACCCGGAGCTGCGCAGCGCCGCCCTGCTCATCCCGGGGCTCATCGGCATCCTGCTCACCTTCTCGGGGACGCTCCTCACGGCCTTCGCCCTGGTGCGCGAGCGGGAGCGCGGCACGCTCGAGCAGCTCATGGTCACGCCGCTCTCCCCGGCGGCGATCGTCCTGGGCAAGCTGCTGCCCTACCTGGGCCTGGCGATGGTCCAGCTCGCGGTGGTCCTCGTGCTCATGCGCGTGGTCTTCCGCGTGCCGATCCACGGCGACCTGCTGCTGCTCGGCGCCCTCTCGGTGGAGTACCTGGCCTCGCTCCTGGCCCTCGGCCTGCTCATCTCGGCGCGCTCCCGCACGCAGGTCGAGGCCACGCAGCGCGCCCAGCTCTTCCTCCTCCCGTCGATCCTGCTCTCCGGCTACATCTTCCCCCTGACCGCCGTCCCGGCCCCGCTGCGCGTCGTCTCCCACCTTCTCCCCGCGACGCACTTCATCGCCATCGCCCGCGGCATCATCGTGCGCGGCGCGGGCCTCCTCGACCTGTGGCAGCACGTGCTCGCGCTGGGGCTCATCGCGGCGGCGCTGCTCCTCGCCAGCACGCGCGCCTTCCGCAAGACGCTCTCCTGAGGGGACCGAGGCGGTTGCAAGGGGGGGAGGTGAGCGCGTTCCGGGCCGGCCACGGCGCCCGTTCCTCCGGCGACCTGGTCCGGGAGCCGCCTCGGGTTGGAGGCGAACGAGGGTGACCGGCCGTGGTCTCGACACGTCTGTCACACTTGCAAGATGGAGTTGCCACATGACCCCTGCCGAGCTCACGGCGCGCGCCAACCACATCCTGTTCACCTTCGAGCGGTCCGTCCCGCTCGAGGAGCACCTGCGCCAGCGGACGCGGGCCACACGCACCTGCCTGCGCCACGCCCTGGGGAGCACGGACGCTGCGCTGCGCGGCCTGGCCGACCTCGCGCAGCACGCCTGCTCCGACGACGAGCGCCAGCAGTGGCTCACGCTGGGCGACGACCTGCTCGCGGCCACCGGCGCCCGCATGCGGTGTCGAGACGCCGGCCGGGCGTCGTGACGCGCGGCCGGCGCGGCAGGACCAGGTCCGGGGCGGCGCGCCGCCGCTGGCGGTCGGAGCGCCCCGCCGGGTGTGCGTCATGAGCGGGCCGGACCCGGACGAGCAGCCGAGGTGGCATCAGGGGAGCGCCCTGCGCCTCGTCCTCGCGCTCGCCGCCCTCGCCTTCGTGTCCTACGCGCTCCGCGTGCTCCTGGTCCTCTTCGCCGGGGTGCTCCTGGGCGTCTTCCTCGACGCGCTCTCCTCGGCCGTCGCGCGCTGGACGCGCGTCGGCCGCGGCGCCGCGCTGACGGGGGTGGTCGCGCTGCTCCTGGCGGCGGGGGCCGGCGCCGTCGCGCTGGCCACGCCGAGCATCCTCGAGCAGGGCTCGCGCATGCTCGAGGAGGTCGCGCGGGTCCTCCACCGCGTCCGCGGGGCCGAGCCGCAGCCCGCCGGGGTGGTCGGGCAGATCGGCGAGGCGGCCGGCCCCCTCCTGCGCTCCGCGACGGCCGCCCTGGACCTGGTCGGGATCCTGGTCGTCGTGGGGTTCCTGGGCCTGTACCTCGCCGCCCGGCCCGACGACTACGCCTCGGGGCTCGTGCGCCTCTTCCCCCCGCGCCACCGGGACCGCGCGCGGGAGGTGCTCCACCGCTGCGCGCGGGACCTGCGGCGCTGGATGCTCGGGGCGGGGGTCGCCATGGTCTCCGCAGGGGTGCTCACCGCCGTCGGCCTCTGGCTGCTGGGCGCGCCCTTCCCGCTCGCCCTGGGCCTCCTCGCCGGGGTGGTCGAGCTCATCCCCAACGTGGGCCCCACCGCCGCCGCCGTCCTGGCGGTCCTGTTCACGCTCGCGCAAGAGGGCGGGCCGCGCTGGTGGCAGGTCGTGGTGGCGCTGGTCGTCATCCAGACCGTCCAGTCGTACGCGATCCAGCCGCTGACGCAGCGCCTCCTGGTCGAGCTGCCCCCCGCGCTCACGATCGGCGCCGTGGTCCTCTTCGGGTGGCTCGCAGGCCCCATCGGCGTCGCGGTCGGGATCCCCCTGCTCATCGTCGGCCGGGTGCTCGTGACCCTCCTCTACTGGCGCGACGCGCTCGGCGAACGGGTCCAACCGTCCACCTGAAGCGCAGGGATCTTCCGTACGGCACGCCTCTTCTCGCGCCCGCCGGCGTACGCCTCCTCGGCGGACGAGAGGCCCGTCGCGGGCGGCGCTTCATGGCGACGGGGTGCTCCTCGCGCGCTGGCGCAGCTCGAACGCCGCGAGGAGGGCGACGGCGAGCAGGAAGGGGATGACGTGGTAGATCACGCGATACGCGAGCAAGGCCCCCAGCACGGTGTGGGCGGGGACGTCCGGCGTGAGCAAAGCCAGGACGGCGCCCTCGAACACCCCGAGCCCGCCAGGGACATGACTGAGGACGCCCAGGCCCTGCGCCAGCAGGTACACCCCACGCCCTCGCGACCCCGCTCGCCGCGCCTCCTCGACCAGGGCGGCGCGTCCCGACGGTGTCTGTCCGCGCCTGGTGCCCTCACGCGCGCCTCGCCGCGAGCACGCCGCCGATCCAGGCGGCGGCCGCCCTGAAACCCCGGAGCCCCTCCCCTCGCCGCACCGCGGCCCTGAGCTCGGACACGAGCGAAGGGGCGAACACGCGCCGCCAGTGGGCCCGCCCCTCGGCGCAGGCCGCGGCGACCTCGAGGCCGCCTCCCACCCCGTGCGCGGCGAGGACGCCCAGCGTGGCGCGCAGCGTCCGCGCGGCCTGGTTGGAGACGTTCGCGTCGTGGCGCCGGTACTCGATCACGACCTCGTCGACCCAGGCACCCGGCGCGCGCCTGGATACCTTCAGGAAGAGGTCGTAATCATCCGCCGGCGCGTGCCGCGCGTCGAATCCCCCGACGGCGCGCAGGAGCGCGCGCGGGAACAAGGCCCGGCCGGGCGTGCCGCCGCAGCGTGACCGCCCGCGCAGCAAGGAGAGGGTGTCGAGCGGGCCCCCGGGCGCCGCCTCCTCCTCCCCGCGCGGTCGACCCTGCGCGTCGATGCGTCGCAGCCGTCCGACCACCCAGCCGACCTCCGGGCGGGCGCGGAGCGTCTCCAGGTGCGCCTCGATGGCACGAGGCAGGAGCCGGTCGTCCTGGTCGAGGAAGACCACGAAGTCGCCGCGCGCGACCTCGATACCGCGGTTACGCGCCGCGGCCACGCCGGCGTTCGCCTGGGAGATGACGCGGACGCCCAGCCCCCTGGCCAGCTCCGCGCCGCCGTCGGTCGAGCCGTCGTCCACGACGACCACCTCCACGGCGGGGTGGGACTGGCCCAGGGCGCTCTCGAGCGCCTCACGCAACCATCGGCGGCCATTGAAAAGAGTGGTCACCACCGTGACCATGGGCGGCTCGTTCATGGCTCGCGGACAAGCACGAGCCAGGCCCAGACCCACGGGCGACGCCGGCGTCGCCCTCGCTGCTCCGGTTGCTCCACGTCCTTGACACGCTCGTCGCGGGCATGCGACCACCACGAGCGGGGGGCCGAGGGAGGGGCCCATGCGGTGCGACGACGTCGCTGCCCGGGTCGGCGGGGAGCTCGTGCAGGGTGATGCGGCGCTGGAGGTGGTCGGCCTGGCCGCGCTCGACGAGGCGGGCCCCGCGGACCTGACCTTCTCGGAGCGCGACGACGAGCGCCTGGGTCGCTGCCGCGCGGGCTGCGTGCTCGCGCCGCGGCGCTCGGTCCACCGGCCGGCGGGGTCGGCCGTGATCGAGGTGGACCGGCCGAAGGTGGCGTTCGCGCGCGCGGCGAGCCTCCTCCTCGCCTCGCCGCGCGCCGCAGGACGGGTCCACCCGACGGCGGTGGTCGACCCGGCGGCGGTCCTGGCGCCGGACGTGGAGGTCGGCCCCTACGTGGTCATCGAGGCCGGCGTCCGCGTCGGCCGGGGGAGCTGGATCGGCGCGCACGCGCACCTGGGCGAGGGCGCGTCGATCGGCGAGGAGTGCCGTCTCCACCCGCGGGTGACCCTCTACCCCGGCGCGCGCGTCGGCGACCGCGTGGTCCTGCACGCCGGCGTCGTCGTCGGCGGGGACGGCTTCGGCTACGTCGTGCACGAGGGCCGCCATCTCAAGTTCCCGCAGGCCGGCAGCGTCGTGATCGAGGACGACGTCGAGGTCGGGTGCAACACCACCGTCGACCGCGGCTCGCTGGGCACCACGCGCGTCGGGCGGGGCACGAGATCGACAACCTGGTGCAGGTGGCGCACAACGTCCGGCTCGGGCAGCACTGCCTCCTGGCCGCGCACACCGCCATCGGCGGGAGCGCGCGGCTCGGCGCGTACGTCGTGGCGGGCGGGCAGGTCGGCATCGGCGACCACGTGACCATCGAGGACGGCGTGATGCTCGGCGCGCAGACGGGCGTCCCCACCGGGAAGACCCTGCGCGCCCGCGCCGTGGTGTGGGGCACCCCGGCCCGCCCGCTCGCCGAGGTGGAGAAGGCCCACGCCGCCGTCCAGCTCGTCCCGCGCCTCCGGGAGCGGGTGCGCGAGCTGTCGCGCCAGCTTGCGACCGAGGGACCAGGCGTCGCGGCTCGCGCGGATGCCGGCTTCGAGGCCGCCCGCCGGCTCCCGCGCCCGGGCGACGTGCTGACGACCTGGCTCGATCGGTCGGCGGCAGCGACCGCGGCACCGTAGGCACGGGCCGACCCGCGTGCCTTGCCGCCTTGCAGCGGTCGAGCGGGGCATCACTCCGATCCGGGAGGGGAGCGCGCAGGGGCGCGGGGCGTCGTGAGCGCCGGCGTGGTTCGATGGGGGGCCCAGGGGCGGCGATGTTCGGCGCGCGGTCGCGAGGTCCGGTCCGGCTCTTCGGAGGGCGTGCGCGCGCGCTGCCCCGGCCCGGGCGAGGCGACCTGGTGGTCCTGCTCGTCGTGGCCGCCGTGGTCGGCGTGGCGCTGTCGGCCGCGCACGAGGCGGCCGGGCACGCGCGGGAGGTGGTGCTCGACCTGTCGCCGGCGCGGCTGCCCGGGTACGCGCTCCTGTCGCTCGCGCGGATGGCCGCCGCCTACGCCTTGAGCCTGGGCTTCTCGCTGGCGGTCGGCGCGCTCGCCGCGCGCAGCCGCGCCGCCGAGCGCGTGCTCCTGCCGGCGCTCGACGTCCTGCAGAGCGTCCCGATCCTCTCCTTCCTGCCGGTGGTGCTGCTGACGCTCACGGCCGTCCTGCCGGAGGGGCTGGCGGTCGAGCTCTCGGCGGTGGCGCTCCTGTTCACCAGCCAGGTCTGGCACCTGACCTTCGCCTGGTACCAGGCGCTGACGACGACCCCGGTCGAGCTGCGCGAGGCGGCGGCCTCCTTCCGGCTGGGGCGCTGGCAGCGGCTCCGCGCGCTGGAGCTCCCGCACGGGGCGATCCCGCTCGTGTGGAACAGCATGATGAGCTGGGCCGGCGGGTGGTTCTTCCTCATGGCGGCCGAGGCGTTCAGCGTGGGGGCGCGGGACTTCCGCCTGCCAGGCCTGGGCTCCTACCTGGAGGCCGCCGCCGCCCAGGGCGACGTGCGGGCGATCGGGCTCGGCGTCGCGACGCTCGTGGCCCTGATCGTGGCGCTCGACCAGCTCGTATGGCGGCCCCTGATCGCCTGGTCGGACCGGTTCAAGCTCGACACGGTCGCCGGCGCCGAGGCGCCGTCCTCCTGGTTCCTCGACGTCCTGCGCGGGTCGGCGGCCGTCGCCTGGCTCCAGGGCTGGCTCCGCGCGGCGCTGGACGCGCTCGGGCCCGGGCCGGCGCCGACCCCGGCCGCTGGCGGCCATCGAGCCGGCTGGGTGGCGGCGGGCGTGGGGGCCCTGACGCTGGCGGCCGGCCTGCTCCAGCTCACCGCGCTCGTGGCCCTCGTCCCGCCCGCCGGCTGGCGGGAGGTCGCCCTGGGCCTCCTGGCCACGCTCCTGCGCGTCGCGGCCGCCCTGGCCCTCGCGCTCCTCTGGACCGTCCCGGCCGGCGTCGCCATCGGCAGCAGCCCGCGCCTGGCGCGGGCCGTCCAGCCGCTCGTGCAGGTGGCAGCGTCGGTGCCGGCGACGGCGCTCTTCCCGATCGTCCTCCTCGTGCTCCTCCGCCTGCCCCGTGGGCTCGAGGTGGCCGCGGTCGTCCTCATGCTCATGGGGACGCAGTGGTACCTGCTCTTCAACGTGATCGCCGGCGCGGCGGCGATCCCACAGGACCTGCGCCACACCGCCAGCGCGCTGCGCCTCGGCCGCGTCGCCCGCTGGCGCGCGCTGGTCCTCCCGGCGATCTTCCCGCACCTGGTGACCGGGGCGGTGACCGCGGCGGGCGGCGCCTGGAACGCGAGCATCGTGGCCGAGTACGTGCGCTTCGGCGAGCGCACCGAGCGGACCGTCGGCATCGGGGCGGTGATCGCCGACGCCACGGCCCGGGGCGACTTCCCCCTCCTCGCCAGCGCGACGGTCGCGCTGGTCGGGGCGGTGGTCCTCCTGAACCTCCTGGTCTGGCGGCGGCTCTACCGGGTCGCCGAGGACCGCTTCCGTCTGGAGTAGCCGTGGGCGAGACCTTGCTCGAGCTGCGCGGGGTGCGGCAGGAGTACGGCGCGTTCGTCGCGATCGCCGGCGTGGACCTCGCGGTCCGCGACGGCGAGCTCGTGGCCCTGGTCGGGCCGTCCGGCTGCGGGAAGAGCACGCTGCTGCGCATCGCGACCGGCCTCCAGCGGCCGACCGGCGGCCAGGTGCTCTACCGCGGGGCCCCGCTCGAAGGCGTGAACCCGCGCGCGGCGATCGTCTTCCAGACGTTCGCCCTGCTCCCCTGGCTCACGGTGCAGGCCAACGTCGAGCTCGCGCTGGAGGCGGCCGGCGTCGCGCGCGCGGAGCGCGCGCGCCGGGCGGTCGCCGCGCTCGACCGTGTGGGGCTCGACGGGTTCGAGTCGGCCTACCCGCGCGAGCTCTCGGGCGGCATGCGCCAGAAGGCCGGCTTCGCCCGCGCGCTCGTCGTCGAGCCCGAGCTCCTGTGCCTGGACGAGCCCTTCTCGGCCCTCGACGTCCTCAGCGCCGAGGCGCTGCGCGGCGAGCTCGTCGAGCTGTGGACGTCGGGGACGATGTCCACCCGGGCGGCGCTCCTCGTCACGCACTCGATCGAGGAGGCCGTGCTGCTGGCCGACCGGATCGTCGTCATGGACACGCGCCCGGGGCGCGTCGTCCACGACCTGTCCGTGCAGCTCCCCCGCCCGCGCGGGCGTCACGACCCCGAGGTGGTCACGCTCGTCGACCGCGTCTACGCGCTCATGGCCGGCCAGACGGCGCCCGAGCACATCGAGGTGGGCGGCGCGCCGGGTCAGGGCCGCCTGCGGGCCCTGCCGCACGTGGCCGTGTCGGCCCTGGCCGGCCTCCTCGAGCACCTCGCGCAACGCCCGGACCGGCGCGAGGACCTCTATCGCCTGGCCGCCGACCTGCACCTCGACTCCGCCCATCTCCTGGCCCTGGCCGACGCGGGCGAGGTACTCGGGCTCGTCTCCGTGGGCGGCGGCGACGCGCAGCTCCTCCCGCCCGGCGAGGCCTTCGCCGGGGCCGACATCCAGGCGCGCAAGGCGCTCTTCGCGGAGCGGCTGCGCCGGCTGCCCCTCGTCGGGTGGCTCCTGGCCCTCCTGCACGCCGCCGACGCGCGCCGCCTCGAGCGCGACGTCGTGGAGGCCGCGCTGGCGCTCGACTTCCCGCCGGGCGAGGCGCGTGCGCAGGTGGACACGCTCGTGCGCTGGTGCCGCTACGCGGAGCTGGTCGCTTACGACGACCGCCGTGAGGCGATCTACCTCGAACCCGCTCCGGCGGGTGGGTGAGCGCGGAGTCCCCTTTTGCTCCCCCACTCACGGCCAGTAGACTCCCTTGACCCCCGAGGGCAGGGAAGGTCCACCTCGAGTTGCACCCCCTGACGCGCGCCGCCGGGGCGGGCGTCGTGGCGCTCGCGCTCCACGCGCTCGCCGCCGGCCCGACGCGGGCCCAGGAGGCCGCCCCGCCGCTCGACCGGGCGCTGCGGCTCAAGCTGTTCGACCCCGTGTCGCCGCCGCGCAACACGCTCTTCTACTCGGGCTTCGGCATCCCGCTCCTGCGGCGAGCGTCCGTCGCGCCGGCGGGGACGCTCGAGCCGACGCTCCGCACGTCACGCACCCACTACGCCGAGTCGGGCTTCGTCGACGGACAGAAGAACCGCGTGGACGCGCTGTTCCTCGAGCACCTGCGCATCGGCGTCACCCTCGCCGTGCACGACCGCGTCGCGGTGTGGCTCGACGTGCAGGTCGCCGGGTGGGACGAGCGGCGCGACGTGTTCCGCATCCACGCCCGCGGCACGCCGGAGTTCGTCATCGAGGGCGAGGAGAGCAAGGCGCGCGACGGGCACGCGACGGGCCGTCACGAGAACCTCTCCAACGTCCACCTGGGGACGCTCGTCACCTGGCTCCGCGACCCCGACGGCGTCTCCGCGCTCGGCACGTCGCTCCTGTTCAAGCCCAAGGGCAACCGGCGCGCGGACATCACGAACTCGGGCACGTGGGACCTGGCGCTCACCATGCACGGATCGCTCCTGCTCGCGGACACGGTGGCCCTGCACGCCAATGGCGGCGTCGTCGTCCCGCTGGGGCAGCCGTGGATCTTCCAGAGCCCCCGCGAGTTCCACGCCCGCTACTTCTTCCAGGGCTCGGGGGGCGTGACGGTGGCCGTGACCGACTGGCTGTCCCTGGGCGCGGCGATCGAGGGGGCGCGGTCGCCCTGGGAGCGCGCGGTGCGCTTCATCGACCGGGCGACCCTCAACGCGTCGGGCGGCGCGCGCCTGCGCCTGGGCCGCTTCTTCATCGACGTCGGCGGCGGGGCCGGGCTCATCCGCGGCGGCTCGGACTGGCTGTTCTGGGTGGAGCTGGGCTACGTGACCGAGCCGCTGTGGGGCGCGGGGCCCTGACCGCTGGCGCCGACGTCGAGGCCAGGGCTACCCTGTCCCCGGGCGCGACGCCCGGGAGGACGGGTTGGCCATCGATCTCGTCGTCGTCGGAGAGGAGCTCGCGGAGCTCGACCTCGTCGTCCGCCAGCTCGAGGACGGGTCGCTCACGGTCGCCGCCGACGACCAGCGGCCCGACGGCGAGCGCGTCCGGCTGGCGGAGGCCGGCGCGGGCCTCCGCGCCTGGCAGGTCGTCGCCGCCCTGGCGCCCGGCCAGGCGTCGCGGGCGGCGGCGGGGATGTCGCCACTGAACCAGGCGTTCGCCGGGGCGGGCGGGCGCGGCGGCCTCGTCGTGCGCGGGAGCGAGGTGCGCTTCGAGGTCGGCGTCGACCACCTGCCGCCCTACGAGCGCGACGAGCTGCAGGCGCTCTACCGGGCGGTCGTCGACGGCGCGGCGGCGCAGCGCGCCGCCGTCGAGCGCGTCGTGGCCGAGACCGCGCCCACGGCCCTCCAGACCCACGCGGCCCCCGGGCTCCCCGCGCCGCGCGAGCTCGCGCGCGCCGGCGACGGCCCGAGGGACTACGGGCGGGTCGACCCTGGGCCGCCGCGGGCGCCGTCGCCGTCCGGGGGCGGCGGCGCGGCGGCCGCCGGCCTCATCACGCTCGTGCTCGTCGGCGGCGGCGGGGTCGGCGGGGCGCTCCTCCTGCTGAAGGGGCGCGAGGCCCTGCGCGAGCCGACCGCGGACGCGGCGCCCGTCGCGCCGGCGGTCGACGCGCCCATCGCTGATTCTGCTCCGGCCGGCGGTGACCCGGCCGGCGGGCAGGTCACGCCGACGGCCGACGATCCGGGCGCGCGCCCCGCGGGCCGGCCGACGGAGGTCGTCCGCCCGCGGCAGACCGCCCCCGACCGGCCGCAGGCGCCGACGGAGGAGCAGGTCCTCGCCGAGGCCCGCGACCCGGCCCGCCGCCTCCAGGCGGTCGAGGCCTGGCGGCGCCACGGGCTCGACGCGGCCCCTGGCGCGCGCAGGCGCATGCTCGAGGCGCTCGGCCTCGCCGGGCTGGACGAGGAGCCCCGCGCTGCCCGCCTGGTGCTCCAGAGCCTCCGCGACCGGCCGCCACCCATCGCCGAGGCGATCGAGTGCCTGCCGCTCTCGGCCCAGGGCGTCCGGCGCGCGCTCGTCCAGCACCTCGGAGAGGCCGGGCCGGCCGAGGTCGCCGCGGCCGTCGCCGCGCTGGAGGGCCTGCCGGACACGCCCGACCTGATCGTCGAGGAGGCCCTGCTGCGCCTGGGGCACCCGCGCGCCGGGGCCGCGCGCCGGCTGACCGACGCGCGCGGGCCGGAGTGGTTCCTCTACGGCGAGGGCCGCGCCCTCGTCGAGGCGCGCGCCCGCGCGGACGTGAAGCAGGTGGCCTCGCTCCTCGAGCACGACGACCCCGAGGTCCGCGCCGCGGCCTGCGCCCTGATCGCCTCGGTCGAGCAGCCACGCGAGGCCCTGGCCCTGCTGACCCCCGTGCTCCGCGATCCGGAGTCGTCGGTGCGCCAGCGGGCGGTCGAGGGGCTCGTGGCCCAGCGCGACCCGCGCGCGAGCTGGCCCCTGGCGCGCGCCCTGGCGCGGGAGGAGACGAACTCGGCCCGGAACGCCCTGCGCGACGGCCTCCAGCGCCTGCCGCTGCGCGAGACCGTGGACCTCCTCGGCCAGCTCCTCGCCCGCCCCGAGCCGGCCGAGCGCCGGGCGGCCGTCCTGGGCCTGAGCGCGCTCGCCAAGCCCGAGGCGATCCCGGGCCTCGTGACCGCGCTCAAGGACGCCGACCGCGCCGTGCGGCTCGAGGCCGTGCGCGCGCTCGAGGCCGCCCACCACCAGCCCCTCCTCAAGCCGAGGGTCGCCGAGGGGCTGGCGACGATCCGCGAGCTCGCGCTCGACCGCGCCGACCGCGAGGTGTCGGGCGTCGCGCGCCAGCTCCACTACGCCATCACCGGCCGCATGCCCGACGACGGCGTACGGGACCGGCGGTGACCTGCTACGACAGGAGCGCCTGGGCGCCCTGCACGACGAGCGTCAGCAGCCGCTCGCCCGGGTAGATCCCGAGCAGCACGATCAGCACGCCGCCGACCACGTAGGCCAGGCGCGAGCCCCAGCGCCGCGGCTCGGGGTCGAGCGAGCGGGGCGCGGCCGGCGCCGGCTCGCCGGCGTAGAGCGCCTCGCCGGGCTCGCGCATGTACATGGCGACCACGACCTGCAGGTAGTAGTAGAGCGACAGCGCGCTGGTGGCGAGGGCCAGGATCACGAGCCCGAGGTCGCCCGCGGCGATCCCGGCGCGGAAGACCCAGAACTTGCCCAGGAAGCCCGCGGTCGCCGGGACGCCGGCGAGCGAGACCATGGCCAGGGTCATCACCAGGGCCGCCCCGGGCTGCTTCTTGCTCAGGCCGGCCAGGTCGCCCAGGTCGTCCACGTCCTCGCCCTTGCGCTCGAGGTGGCAGAGGACGGCGAAGGCGGCCAGGTTCGCGACGCCGTAGCCGAGCAGGTAGAAGATCACGCCCGAGGTCGCGTCGCGCGCCACGTCGAGCATGCCGGCCCCGGCGAGCGGGTGGTTGGGGTCGAACGCCCGCGCCACGGCCAGGACGCCGATCAGGACGTAGCCGGTGTGCGCGACGGCCGAGTAGGCCAGGAGGCGGCGCGGGTTGCGCTGCGTGAGCGCCCCGGCGTTGCCGACGATCATCGTCAGCGCCGCGACGAGCCACAGGGCCCAGGCGGGGCCGGCGCCGAAGACCTTCGCCTCGCCCAGCGACGTGACGACCTTCAGCACGGCGCCGAAGGCCGCGACCTTCACGCCGACCGACATGAAGCCGGTCACGGCCGCAGGCGCGCCCTCGTAGGCGTCGGGCGCCCAGCTGTGATAGGGCACCGCGCCGACCTTGAACAGCAGGCCGACCATGATCAGCATGCCGCCCATGGCCGCGAGGTTGGCGTTGCGGCCGTCGGCCAGGGGCAGCGCGGCGATGCGCGTCAGGTCCATCGTCCCGGTCGCGCCGTAGAGCAGCGACATGCCGTAGAGGAGGAAGCCCGAGGAGAAGGCGCCGAGCACGAAGTACTTCATGGCGCCCTCGGCCGAGCGCGCCCGCCGCCGGTCCATGCCGGTCATCGCGTAGACGGCGATCGAGAGGGTCTCGACGGCCACGAACATGGTCACGAGGTCGTTGGCCGCGACCAGCGCCAGCATGCCCGAGGTGGCGAACAGGAGCAGGGCGTAGAACTCGCCGTGCGCCTGGGTGGCCACGGCGGGCGCGTCCTGCCCGTGGTGCACGCCGGCGAAGGCGATCAGCCCCGCGGCGAGGAGGATCGTGATCGACAGCGCCGCGGCGAACGACGACGCCGAGAGCGTCTCCGCGATCACGAGCGTCTCGCCGCCCCCGCGCCAGAGCGCCAGGGTGACGAGCGCCGTGATCAGGGCGCCGGCGGCCGCGGTGATCGCCAGCGGCCCCTTGCTCCGCCCGCGGGGGAGGAACAGGTCCAGGCACAGGGCCACCAGGCCGAACAGCGCCGGGAGCGCGATCGGGACGGCCCGGGCGGCCTCGCGGCCGGTGAAGGGAAGCTCGGTCATCGGCTCCATGGCTGGATCAACCCCCGTGCGCGGCCAGGGCCCGCAGCGCCGGCTCGAGCCGGTCGAGGAACGGGCCGGGGAAGAGGCCGAGCGCGAACGCGGCCAAGAGGAGGGGGGCCAGGCCCACCAGCTCGACGGCATCGAGGTCCTCGATGTGGTCGTTCTCGCCGGTGGCCGGCCCGAAGAACACGCGCTGCACGGCATACAGCATGTAGGCCGCGCCCATGACCATGCCCGTGGCGCCGACGGCGGCCATGGCAGGGTTGTTCTCGAACACGCCGAGCAGGATGAGGAACTCGCCCACGAACCCGGCGGTGCCCGGGAGGGCGATCGAGGCCAGCGTCGCCATGACGAAGCACGTCGCCAGCACCGGCGCCGGACGAGCCAGCCCGCCGAGCTTGCCGATCAGCTTCGTGTGGCGCCGCTCGTAGATCGCGCCCACGAGGTAGAAGAGCGCGCCGGTCGAGAGGCCGTGCGCGATCATCTGGAACACCGCGCCGGCCATGGCCCGGGCGTGCCCGGCCTGGTGGAAGTGCTCCGGCGCCGCCGTCAGCCCGGCGAAGAGGCCGGCCACGACGAGCCCCAGGTGGCTCACGCTCGAGTAGGCGATCAGCCGCTTCAGGTCGCTCTGGGCCAGGGCCATGAGCGCGCCGTAGACGACGCCGCCGGCGCCGAGCCAGGCGAGCACCGGCGCCAGCTCGCGCGCGCCCTCGGGGAACAGCGGCATGCAGAAGCGCAGGAAGCCGTAGCCGCCCATCTTCAGCAGCACGGCGGCCAGGATCACCGAGCCCGCCGTCGGCGCCTGCACGTGCGCGTGCGGCAGCCAGGTGTGCACCGGCACCAGCGGCACCTTCACGGCGAAGGCCAGGGCGAACGCGCCGCACAGCCACACCTGCTCGCGCGCGCCGAAGTCGCCGGCGGCGCGCATGGCGGCCAGGTTCTGCTCGACCGTGGCCATGTCGAAGGTCCGGCCGCCGATCACGTACAGGTAGGCCAGCGCCGCCAGCATGAGGAGGCTGCCCACGGCCGTGTAGATGAAGAACTTCACCGACGCCTGGATCCGTTGCTCGGCGCCCCACACGCCGATGATCAGCAGCATGGGGACGAGCATCACCTCCCAGAAGAGGAAGAAGAGCAGCAGGTCGCGCGCGGCGAACACGCCGATCATGGCCGCCTCGAGCACGAGGATCGCCACGTGGAACGACCGCACGCGCGTGGTGATCCCGCGCCACGAGGAGAGGATCGCGATCGGCGTGAGGAAGGTCGTGAGCAGGATCAGCAGCAGGCTGATCCCGTCCACGCCCAGGCTGAACGAGGCGCCGATCGGCCCCAGCCACTCGTGGCGGCTCAGGAGCTGGAACCCGGCCTCGGCCGGGTCGTAGAGCCAGAAGAGCGGCAGGCTGACGACGAAGGTCAGCACGCTCGTGCCCAGCGCCACGAACGGGCCGGTCTCCTCCTCAGGGATGAGGGAGAGGATGACCGCGCCGAACAGCGGCAGGAAGATCAGGGCCTCGAGGAAGGGGAAGTGGTCCACGTCGCGGTCTCCTTAGTGACCGGCGGCCGCGCCGCGCAGGAGCGTGAGGAGCTGGGGCCAGGCGGGCACGATGATCAGCGCCACGACCGGGACCAGCACGGCCCCGATCGTGAAGTAGCCCGCGTACCGGGCGACCCGGCCCACCTGGAAGGAGCGGGTGAAGTGAGACAGCTCGGCGCCGACCCGGCCCGTGCCGTCCACGAGGCCGCGGTCGATCGTCTCGTCGTCGACCCAGCGCCAGAGGACGTGCGACAGGTACTTCGTCGCCGGCTGGAGCCCGCTCTTGTTGACGACCTCGTCGTAGAGCCAGGCGTTGGCCAGCAGGCCGCGGGTCTTCTCGATGACCCCGCCCGGCCGCGGGAGCTCCCACGGGTTGTCGGGCGTGCGCCACAGGTAGACGCCCGCGCAGACGCCGAGCAGCGCCGCGATCGAGCCGACCACCATGCCGATGAACTCGATCCGGTGGTGGACCTCGGGGGTCACGGTGCGCTCGACCGTGGCGACGATCGGCGCCAGGTAGTGCGGCAGCCCGGGCTCGGTGCGGGTCATGATCTCGGGCAGGCCGAGCGCCGCCGCGAACACCGAGAGCACGGCCAGGAGAACGAGCGGGATCGTCATGGCCTGCGGCGACTCGTGCGGGTGGCCCGCGCCGCGGTACTCGCCGAAGAAGGTGAGCATGATCATGCGCGCCGAGTAGAGGGCCGTGATCGCGCCGGTGAGCACGCCCACGGCGTAGATCCCGTACCACACCTGCGACGCGCCCTCGGTGTGCCCGCGCAGGAACACCTCGGCCAGGATCAGGTCCTTCGAGTAGAAGCCCGAGACGACGAACGGGAACGCCGAGAGGGCCAGGGCGCCGATCGTCATCGTGACGAAGGTGTAGGGCATGTAGCGGCGCAGCCCGCCCATCTCGCGCATGCTCTGCGTGCCCGTGCCGTGGATCACGCTGCCGGCGGCGAGGAACAGGAGCGCCTTGAAGAAGGCGTGCGTCACCAGGTGGAAGACGGCCGCGCCGTAGGCCGCGGCGCCGACGGCCACGAACATGTAGCCGAGCTGGCTCACGGTCGAGTAGGCCAGCACGCGCTTGATGTCGTCCTGGCCGAGCGCCGCCGTGCCGGCGAAGAACGCCGTGGCCACGCCGACGACCGCGATCACCCCGAGGACCGGGACGCCGGCGATCGAGGCGTCGGCGAACACGGGGCTGAGCCGGGCGATCATGTAGACGCCGGCGGTCACCATGGTCGCCGCGTGGATGAGGGCCGAGACCGGCGTCGGGCCGGCCATGGCGTCGGGCAGCCACAGGTGCAGGGGGATCTGCGCGCTCTTGCCGGTCGCGCCCACGAACAGGAGCAGGCAGGCGATCCCGAGCACGACCGGCTCGCCCAGCGCGTTGGTCGCGGCGAGGAAGTTGAGGCGCTCGATGTCCGCGCTGAAGCCGCCGCCGGGCGTCGCCTCGCGCATGAGCGTCATGAGGAGCAGGAGGCCGAGCACGAAGCCCAGGTCGCCGATGCGGTTGACGATGAACGCCTTGCTCCCGCAGGCGGCGTTGGCCGGGTCCTTGTAGTGGAACCCGATCAGCAGGTAGCTGCACAGGCCCACGCCCTCCCAGCCGACGAACAGGAGGAGCAGGTCGCCGCCGAGGACCAGGATCATCATCGCGCCGACGAACATGTTGAGGTAGCAGAAGTAGCGGGCGAAGCCGCCCGCGTCCTCGTGCTCCATGTAGCGCGACGAGTAGATGTGGATCAGCGTGCCGACGCCGGTGATGACGAGGCACATGATCATGGCCAGGCGGTCGAGGACGAACTTGAAGCGGATGTCGAGGCCGCCGAAGGCGATCCAGGAGCCCAGGTCGACCTGGTAGGAGAGCGGGCCGAAGTTCTCCGACGGGCCGATGTCGACGCCCGTGGCGCGCGCGACCTCGACCAGGAGCGGCCGGTCGCGCTCGAACGACACGCCCGGCAGGCGCAGGAACACCCGGTCCTGCGGCATCGGGTCGAGCCGCCGCGGGTCGTCCTGGAGCACGGGGACGATGGCGCGGCCGTCGACCGTCCGCCGCTCGGAGAGCATCTGCTCGGCCCGGCTCACGGCGGCGCGGCTGCCGGCGGCGACGACGTGGCCGTCGTGGACGAGGCTCGACGCGGAGAGCGCCGCGGCCAGGGCGAACGCCAGCGCCGGGGCGCCCACGCCGACGACCGTGACGAACGTCCTGCCGAGCCGCCGCCCCAGGAGCCCGTTGAGCACGGCCCCGAGGAGCGGGATGAGCGCGAGCGCAGGCAACCAGCCGACGATCTTGGGGTACACGCTCGAGTCCTCTCGTCCACAGCCGGGGCGCCGGGCGCCCCGCTGGCAAAGGTCGGGCGGGGCGCCGGGCGCCCCGCGGGTCGTGGCAGGTGGTCCTTCAGCTCCGGAGCAGCGTGGCCCTGGGCGCGTCGACGTCGACGCTGCGGATGTGCCGGAAGAGCGCGATCACGATCGACAGGCCGAGGGCGACCTCCGCCGCGGCGACCGCCATGGCCATGAGGACCATGACCTGGCCGGCCTCGCTCTGGCCGGGGAGGTGGGCGAACTCGCGCGAGAAGCCCACGAGCGACAGGATCGCGCCGTTGAGCATGAGCTCGACCGACATGAGCACGATCAGCAGGTTGCGGCGGCTGAGCACGCCGAACACGCCCACGGCGAAGAGCGCCGCGGCGACGAGCTGGATCGCGTCGGGGGTGGTGATCTCCGTCACGGCTGCACCTCGTCGCGGCCGGCGGGCGCCGCGTGCGGGTCCTTGTGGGCGGGGGCCTGGGTCAGGCGCGTGCCCTCGAGCGACTCCCGGTCGGCGCGGCGGCCGAGCACGATCACGCCCGCCACGGCGGCCATGACCAGCACGGTGACCAGCTCGAAGGAGACGACGTAGTCGGTGTAGAGGAACCGGGCGAAGTGCTCGGGCGAGCCGAAGGCGCCGCCCAGGGCCGGCGCCTGGAAGTCGTGGTGGTCGCGGGTGGCGATCGCCCACCAGACGATTGCCAGGACGAAGAACGCGCCCGCGCCCGCCACGGTCTTGGTGCGCGCCGGGGGCTCGGGGCCCATCTCGTCCTCGCGCAGCGTCAGGAGCATGATCACGAAGGTGAACAGCACCATGATCGCGCCGCCGTAGAGGAGGACCTGCATGGCGGCGAGGAACGTCGAGTGCAGCGCCAGCATGAGCAGCGCGACGCCGCCCAGCGCCACGAGCATCGACAGCGCGGCGTGGATCGGGTTTCGGCGGGTGACGGTCACGATGCCGGCGGCGACGATGACCGCGCCCGCGAGGAGCACGAGCAGGGTGGGCACGGGCTACTTCCTCGGCCGCTGCGGGACCTGGGCGTCCGGGTTGTTCTCGAGCAGGCGCTGCTTGTCGTAGACGCGCTCGGTCCGCGACGTGGTGGGCTGGTAGAACTTCGGCGTCAGGCGGATGGCGTCGCAGGGGCACGCCTCCTCGCAGTAGCCGCAGTAGATGCAGCGGAGCATGTCGATCTCGAAGACCTTCGGCCGCCGCTCGCGGTCGGTCCACTCGGCCGGCGCGGGCTCCGGCTCGATGTGGATGCACAGCGCCGGGCAGGCGGCCATGCACAGGAGGCAGGCGACGCACTTCTCGCGCCCCTGCTCGTCCTTGACCAGGATGTGCTCGCCGCGGTGACGCGGGTTCGACGCGCCGATGCCGCGGTCGGCGTAGCTCGCGTCGTAGACCGACTCCTCCGGGTACTCGACCGTGAACTTCTTCTGCAGGAAGCGGGCGAGCGTCAGCTTGATGCCGCGGAGGACCGCCGGCACGTAGGTCCGGTCGGCGATCGACTCGCCCGGCGCCGGCTCGGGGTCGCCGTGCGCGTGCGGGCCGTGTCCGTGGTCGTCGTGCGCTGCGTGGATCATCGGGTGCCGCCTAGCTCACGAAGGTGAGGACGATGGCCGAGACGACCAGGTTCGCCAGGGCCAGCGGGACGAGCTTCTTCCAGCCCAGCGACATGAGCTGGTCGTAGCGGAAGCGGGGCAGGGTCCAGCGGATCCAGATCTGGAAGCCGAGGACGAGGAACAGCTTGGCCAGGAACACGCCCGCCGAGAGGAGCGCGTTGAGGCCGCCCGTCGCGTACGGGTCGATCAGGAGCGGGAGGCTCCAGCCGCCCATGAACATGGTCACGAAGAGCCCGCTCATGAGGATCATGGCGGTGTACTCGCCGAGGAAGAAGATGCCGAACTTCAGGCCCGAGTACTCGGTGTGATAGCCGCCGACGAGCTCCGGCTCGGCCTCGGGGAGGTCGAAGGGCAGGCGGTTGTTCTCGGCGAACATGGCCACGAGGAAGATCAGCGCCGCGAGCGGCTGCTTGAACATGAGCCACCCGGCGCCGCCCCAGGTCGTCGCCTGGTGGAGGACGAACGCCTGCAGGTCGACGGTGCCGGCGGTGACGATCGCCGAGAGGAGCGCCAGGGCCATGGCGATCTCGTAGCTGATCATCTGGGCCGCCGAGCGCACGGCGCCCATGAGCGGGAACTTCGAGCCCGAGCCCCAGCCGCCGACGGCGATGCCGTAGACGCCGAGCGAGCCGATCGCGAACAGGCCGAGCACGCCCACGTTGGCCGAGGCGAGCTGGAGGTTGATCACGTGGCCCGAGCCGAAGGCGTCCCACGTCGGCGTGCCGAAGGGGATGAACGCCAGGGCCGTGGCGACCGGCACGAAGGCCAGCACCGGGGCCATGAAGTAGAGCAGCTTGTCGGCCTGCGCCGGGACGATCTCCTCCTTGAACGCCAGCTTGATCCCGTCGGCCAGCGGCTGGAGCGAGCCGGGGATCAGCTTGAAGCGCGCCAGCCCGACCGGCAGCGCGCCGCGCATCGAGGGCGGCAGGAGGTAGTCGATGTGGCCGATCGTCAGGTTGACGCGGTTGGGGCCGATGCGCCCCTGGATGTAGGAGCAGACCTTGCGCTCCAGGTAGATCAGGCCGGGCACGATCGCCAGCGGGAAGCCGACGATGATGACCGCCTTGACCAGGACGGCGAGGACCGCGACCAGCGTCTCGTTCACAGGTCACCTCGGGGCGTGCCGTAGCCCACGGCCGACTCGCGGTGCACGGACACGCGCACCTGCTCGTCGCCGGCGCGGCCGGGCGCGCGCGACACGGGGCCGGCCTCGTAGCCGGTGCGGGCGTCGACCACGGGGAGCGCGCGCCCGTTCGATGCCGGGCGCGCCGCGCGGCCCTCGCCCAGCGGGACCCCCAGCGCGCCGAGGCCGTTGTAGTCCATGCCGTCGAAGCTCAGCGGCGCCGCGGCGGCGAGCTTGCGGAACACGCCCGCCGCCGAGAGCACGCGCGGCTGGAGCGCCGCGGCGCGGGCCAGCTCCTGCAGCACCTCGAGGTCGACGCGCGCGTCGCCGGTCGGCGGCACGGCGGCGCGCAGGCGCTGCACGCGGCCGCCGCCGTTGACCACCGTGCCCTCCTTCTCGGTCCAGTGCATGGCCGGGAGGAGGACGGTCGCCGCGGGGGCGCCGGGGACGTCGTCGTGCGCGAGCACGAGCAGCGCCGCGGCCTTCTTCAGGGCGGCCAGCAGCGTCGGCGACCAGGGGGCGCCGCCGGGCACACCGTCGTGGACGATCGCCAGGCCGACCTTGCCCGCCTCGAGGGCCGCGATGACGGCCGCCTCGCCGGCGTCCGTCGCGCCGAGCACCGCCTCGACGCCCTTGCGGTTGGGGTTCTTGTCGCGCGAGATCTCGAAGCCGTCGCGCGCCTTGAAGGTCGAGCCGTCGGGCGCGTAGGCCACGGCGATCGGGCCCTTGCCGACGAGCGCCTTGAGCGTGAACAGCTCCTCGTTCGTGGCGAAGCCGGTGGTCAGGGCGACCACGCCGCCCTGCGCCTTGCGCACCTCGTCGGTCGCGCGGGTCAGCGCGTCGAGGAACGAGGCCTCGCGGCCGTCGACCCGGGCGCGGCGCACGCGCGTGGGCGCCTGGGCCTCCTTGTAGCTGAGCCGGCCCTCGTCGCACATCCACCAGCGGTTGACCGCCTGGTTCTCGCGCGGCGTGAGGCGGCGCACCTGGTCGTTCCACGTCTCGACGTTGATGTTGCAGCCGGTGGCGCAGCGGCCGCAGGCGCTCTCGGTCCCGCGCAGCAGCCACACGCGCGTCGTGTGCATCGAGTCGCGGTCGAGGAGCGCGCCGACCGGGCACAGGTCGGCGACGCAGCCCGAGAGCGGGTTGTCGAGCTGCACGCCCGGGAAGGTGTCGATCCAGCTCATGGCCCCGCGGCCGACGACGCCCAGCTCGCCCGTGCCGGCGACCTCCTCGCAGAAGCGCACGCAGCGGGTGCAGACGATGCAGCGGTTGCCGACGAAGCGGATCAGCGGGCCCAGGTCCTTGCGCGGGCGCTGCGTCTTGGGCTCGTGGAAGCGCGAGGTCGCGCGGCCGTAGTCGAAGCTGTACTGCTGCAGGTCGCACTCGCCCGCCTGGTCGCACACCGGGCAGTCGAGCGGGTGGTTGACGAGGAGGAACTCCATCACCCCCTCGCGCAGCGCCTTCGTGCGCGGCCCGTCCGACTCGACCTCCATGCCCTCGACCGCCTGCGTGGCGCAGGCGATCACCGGCTTGCCGGGCGGCATGGTCTTGGTCGCGTGCACCAGGCAGATGCGGCAGTTGCCCGCCACCGTCAGGCCGGGGTGCCAGCAGTAGTGCGGGATGAACACGCCGGCCCGCAGCCCCGCCTTGAGGATGGTGTCGCCCTTCCGGGCCGGGATCGACTTGCCGTCGATCGCGAAGGTGAAGTCGTGCTCGGTGTCGGTCATCGGTGGTTCGCTCGTGGGCTCGCTCGAGGCGCCGCCTCGGGTCGTGCTACCGGTGTAAGGGTGATCCGCCCGCTACGCCTTCGGCCGCGCCGTCGTCGACGGCGCGCAGAGCCGGCCGCCCTGGGGGCAGCGGCGCTGCTTGATGTGGGCCACGAACTCGTCCTTGAACTGCTTGATGTAGCTCTGCGCCGGCCAGGAGAAGGCCTCGGCGAACACGCAGATCGTCTTGCCGCACGCCTGGTCGGCGATGGCGTCGATCGTCGCGAGGTCCTCCATGGTGCCCATGCCCTGCTCGATGCGGGCGACGATGCGCTCCATCCAGCCCGAGCCCTCACGGCAGGGCGTGCACTGCCCGCACGACTCGTGCGCGTAGAAGCGCAGCACGTTCCACAGCGCGTTGACCATGCAGGTCGAGTCGTCGAAGACGAAGATCGCCGCGCTGCCGACCGACGAGCCGGCGTCGGCGATCGCGTCGTAGCAGAGCGCGACGTCGACCTCGTCGGCCTTGAGCACCTGGAACGACGACCCGCCGGGGACGATCCCCTTGAGCTTGCGGCCGTCGCGGATCCCGCCGCAGTAGCGCGGGTCCATGATGAGCTGCTTGAGCGACAGGCCGAAGGGCACGTCGTAGAGGCCCGGCCGGTTCACGTGGCCGCTGACGCACCAGACCTTCGGGCCGCGGCTGCCCAGGCGGCCGCGCGGCCACTTCGGGTCGACGCCGGGCGCCAGGCCCGGCGTGCCCAGGCCCTTGTACCAGTCGAGACTCTTGCCGAAGGCGCCGAACATGTACGGCAGGTTGGCGATCGTCTCCACGTTGTTGACGATCGTCGGCTGGCCCCAGGCGCCCTTGATCGCCGGGAAGGGCGGCTTCAGGCGCGGGTAGCCGCGGCCGCCCTCGAGCGACGAGAGGAGCGCCGTCTCCTCGCCGCAGATGTAGGCGCCGGCGCCGCGGTGCACGACGCAGTCGAGGCGCTTGCCGAAGCCCAGCGCGTCCGGCCCGAAGACCCCGTTCTTGTAGGCCTCGGCGATCGCCTGCTCCAGCACCTCGGCGCCGTAGACCATCTCGCCGCGGATGTAGATGTAGGCGTCGTTGGCGCCGATCGCGTGCGACGCGATGACGATCCCCTCCAGCAGCAGGTGGGGGTCGTCCTCCATGAGCTTGCGGTCCTTGAAGGTCCCGGGCTCGGACTCGTCGGCGTTGATCACCAGGTAGCGGTTGCCGGGCACCTGCTCCGTCGACGGGATGAAGCCCCACTTCATGCCCGTGAGGAAGCCCGCGCCGCCGCGGCCGCGCAGGCCGCTGTCCTTGACCATCTCCGTGACCTTGGCCGGCGGGATGGCCACGGCGGCCTTGCTGCCCTTGTAGCCCCCGTCGGCGACGTACTCGGCGTAGGTCGCCGGGCGGCCCTTGTAGCAGCGGCGCAGGAGCTGCGGCTCGTGGGTCAGCGCCTCGTGCTCGTAGTCGCGCTCACCCTCGGGCTTCGTGCGCTGCGCGGTCGGCTCGGCCGGCTGCGTCCAGGGGTACGGGTCCTTGCAGCCCTTGCGCAGGTTGAACGAGCCCGGGTCCTTCATCAGCTGGTCGAGCAGCTCGTCGAAGGTCTTCGGGTCGAGGAGCTCCCAGTTGTAGCCGTTGACCTGGGCCACCGGCGCCTTGTCGCAGGCGGCCATGCACTCGGCGTTCTTGAGCGTGAAGCGGCCGTCCTTGGTCGTCTCGCCCGGCTGGATGCCGAGCTTGCGGCTGACGTGCTTCGCGAAGTCGTCGGCGCCGCGCAGCGCGCAGGGCAGCGTGCGGCACACCTCGATCACGAAGGTCCCGTCGCTCGGCCGGCGGAAGTGCGTGTAGAACGACACCGTCCCCAGCACGTAGGCCGGCGTCAGGTCCAGCTTCTCGGCGACGAGCTTCATGCCGCCGTGGTCGACGCAGCCGAACTCGCGCTCGCAGATGCGCAGGGCCGGGAGGAGCGCGGCGCGCTTCTCCGGATACTTCTTCACGATCGCCTGCAGCTCGGCCTCGGCCGCGGGGCTGAAGCTCCGCTCGACGACGGTGGGCTCGGCGGTGGGCAGCGCGGTGGCCATCAGCGATCCAGCTCCCCGGCGATGACGTTGAGCGAGCTCATGGTGGCGACGACGTCGGCGACCAGGCGGCCCTCGATCATGGGCTGGACCGCCTGGAACTGGTAGACGCTCGGCGGGCGGACGCGCACCCGGTAGGGCACGCCCGTGCCGTCCGACACGATGAACCACCCCAGCTCGCCGTTGGGGCTCTCGGTCGAGTGGTAGACCTGGCCGAGCGGCGTCTTGATGCCGTGGCCGGGCATCTCCAGCATGAAGTGCTGGATCAGCGACTCCATCTTCGAGTAGACGTCGTCCTTGTCCGGCAGCGTGACCTTGCCGAGCGCGTTGTAGGGCCCGGCCGGCATCGCGTCCAGCGCCTGGCGGACGATGCGCGCCGACTGGCGGACCTCGGCCAGGCGCACGAGGTAGCGGGCGTAGACGTCGCCGTCGGTCTCGATCGGCACCTCGAAGTCGTACTGCTCGTAGTCGAGGTAGGGGCGGTCGCGGCGCATGTCGCGGTCCAGGCCCGAGGCCCGGGCGACCGGCCCGGTCACGCCGTAGGCGATGCACTGCTCGCGCGTGAAGTGCGCGACGCCCTTGCTGCGGTCGATGAAGATGCGGTTGTGCGAGAGCATGCCCTCGATCTCGCCCAGCACGCCCTCGAGCGTCTCGAGGAACTTGCGGATGCGCCGCTCGCACTCCTCGGGGAAGTCGAAGGCCAGGCCGCCGACGCGCGTGTAGCTGGTCGTGAGGCGCCCGCCCGAGGTCAGCTCGAAGACGTCGTAGACCTTCTCGCGCTCGATGAACGCCCAGAGCATGGCGGTGAAGGCGCCCAGGTCCATGCCCTGGAGGCCGATCGAGAGGATGTGGTCCGAGATGCGCGACATCTCGGCCATGACCACGCGGATCGCCTTGGCCCGCGGCGGCAGCTCGATCCCGAGCAGCTCCTCGACCGCGCACGCGTAGCCGATGTTGTTGGCCATCGCGCTCAGGTAGTTCATGCGGTCGGTGACGACCACGTACTGGTTGAACGTGCGGTACTCGCCCAGCTTCTCGAAGCCGGTGTGCAGGTAGCCCATCTCCGGGTCGCACTTGCGCACGCGCTCGCCGTCGAGGCGCAGCACGAGGCGCAGCGTCCCGTGCATGGCGGGGTGCTGCGGCCCGAAGTTGATGATCATGTCCTTGTCGGCCAGGCCCGGCTCGGTGGACATGGCCGACTCGCCGAACGGGGAGTCGCGGAGGGCCTCGGCGGCCAGGCCCGTCGCCTGCAGCTTGGGCTTCACGGGTGCACCCTCTCCTCGTTCGTGCGCCGGACCACGGGGAAGTTGTCGCGCTCGCCCCGGCCGCGCAGGGGGTAGTCCTTGCGCAGCGGATGGCCCGCGTAGTCGAACGGCATGAGCAGCCGGATCAGGTTCGGGTGGCCCTCGAACTCGAGGCCGAACATGTCGTAGACCTCGCGCTCGGCCCAGTCGGCGGCCGGCCACAGGTCCGAGGCCGTCGGCGCGACCGGGTCGTCCTCGTTCACGTAGGCCTGCAGGAACAGCCGCGCCTCCTGGTCGAGGTTGACGAGGCTCCAGCTGACGATGAACCGCTCCGGGTGCTGGCCCGGCAGGCGCAGGGTGTCGATCGCCGTGACGTCCGTGAGCATGGCGTAGCCCAGCTCGTCGCGGCAGCGGCGCAGGGTGTCCTTCGCCCGGGCCAGCGGCACGGTGATCGTGAACTGGTCGCGGAAGTCGCTCCGCCGCACCTCGTCGGGCTGGAACCAGCCGGCGACCTGGTCGGCGAGGGCGCGCTCGCGCGCCACGCGGCGCTCGCGGGCGGCCTTCGCCTGCTCGAGGCGCTCCTTCTTCCTGGCCGCCGGGTCGGCGATCGGGAGGCGGTTGCCCTGCTCGCTCATGCGCGCGCTCCCGGCGCCGCCTCGTAGGGCCGCGGCAGGTGGCCCTGGCGCAGGAGCGCGCGGCGCTCCTCCATGGCCTCCCAGCGGGCGAGGTTGTTCGAGCCGGTGCGCTCGTCGATCATCTTCTGGATGTCCTTGCCCGAGACCTTGTCCTGGATCATGCGCACGGCGTCGATCAGGTTCTCGGGGCGCGGCGGGCAGCCGGGGATGTAGACGTCGACCGGGATGAACTGGTCGACGCCCTGGATCATCGTGTAGGTGTCGAAGACGCCGCCGCACGAGGCGCAGGCGCCCATCGAGATGCTCCACTTGGGCTCCGGCATCTGCAGCCAGATGCGCTGGAGCACGGGCATCATCTTCAGCGTCACGCGGCCGCCGACGATGAGCATGTCCGACTGGCGCGGCGAGAAGCGCACGACCTCGGCGCCGAAGCGCGACATGTCGTAGCGCGACGACAGCGTGGCCATCATCTCGATGGCGCAGCAGGCCGTCCCGAACGGCATGGGCCAGAGGCTGTTCTTGCGGCCCCAGGCGAGGAGGTCCTTGATCCGGGTGGAGATGAACCCGTCACCCAGGAGGTCTTCTAGTCCCACTCGAGGCCCCTCCGCTTCCAGACGTAGAACAGCCCCACGCCGAGGACGCCCACGAAGAGCAGCACCTCGATGAGGAGCGCGACCTTGACCGGCCCCGCCATGTCGCCGCGGAACGACGCGGCCCACGGGAACAGGAACACGGTCTCGAGGTCGAAGAGGATGAAGAGGATCGCCACCAGATAGAAGTGGATCGAGTAGCGCTCGCGCGCGGTGGGCTGGATCGGGTCCAGGCCGCACTCGTACGGGAGCTGCTTCACCTGGGTCTGGCGCCTCGGCCCCATGATGTGGGAGACGAGCAGCGCCCCGCCGCCGACCGTGACCGTGAACACGGCCAGGACGAGGAGCGGGATGTAGCCCTCGGCGATCGCGAGGCCGGCGAAGGCGAGGCCGGCGAGGGTGTTCACGCGGCACCTGTCGAGTGTGTGGGTCGAGGGAGACCCGCCGGAGCCCGGAGGGTGCGGAAGGGTCCCTGCTTGTCCACGGGGGGAACTGGAGCGCCGGATTATAGGGAGGCGCCGACCCCAGACAAGGGTAACTGCCCCGGTCGGCAGGGCTCCTCCGCGTCGCGGCTAGTGCAATGGTCTCAATGACATGCAGCGCGTCAAGGGACGGCGTGCCGCGGCTGGGTGTCCAGGGTCGGTCGTTCGGGGAGCACGCCGAGGCGCTCGGCGTAGCGCGCCCGGAGCGTGCGCGCCGCCTGACGCGGGTCGTCCTCCGGGCCGAGGCGGACGGGGTCCAGGACGCCCAGGTCGTAGCCGATGGCCCCGCCGGGGACGTCGTACCACGGCTGCCCCTTGAGGAGCGTGCGCGCCGAGCAGGCGATCACCACCGGGACGACCGGCACGCCGGCGCGGCGGGCGGCCTCGAGGGCGCCGACCCGGAAGCGGCGCAGCCCGCCCGGCGGCGAGCGGGTGCCCTCGGGGAAGACGAGCACCGGCGTGCCCTCGCGCAGGGCGCCGACCATCCGCTCGAGGACCGGCGCGGCGTCCTCCTCGCCCGCGTCCGGCCCCGGGAGGTAGCCGGCCTGGCGCAAGAGGGGGCCGAGGACGGGGTTCTTGAACCAGGCGGCCTTCACCACGCACGTCACGTCCGGGTAGGCGGCGAGGAGCAGCACGACGTCGAGCAGGGTCGGGTGGTTGGCGACGAGGACGAAGGGGCCGGGCGGCGGCGACGCGGCGCCGCGCACCTCGATCAGGCCGAGCGCGACGCTCAGGCGGACGTACGCGCGGTAGGCGCGGCGGAGCACCTCGCGGTTGCGGCGGCGCTGCGCCGCCGGGGAGCGGCCGCCGGCGCGCGCGAAGGGGAGGACGAGCCAGGCGACGGCCGCGGCGCCGAGCGCGAAGACGAGGAACGCGAGCCCCGTGAGGAGGACGCGCGCGAGGCGGGGCACGGGCTCAGCCCCGGGCGCGCGCGGGGGCGAGGAGCGCGCGCTGGAAGGGGTTGTCCTCGCGCCACACGTCGCCGGCGATCACGGAGATGAACCCGCGCCGCAGGACCTCCTCCGTCTCCGAGGCGAAGAACAGGTTCCGCACCATGCGCGTGTTGTAGAAGCGGTGCACGAGGGCCGTGAACGTCCGGTAGGGGCGCTCCATGCGCGCCGCGACGGAGGTCATCAGGTCCGGGTCGGCCTCGCGCCCCTCGCGCAGGGCGGGCGCCAGGACATCGGCGGCGTGCATCGCGTTGAGCATGCCGAGCGACACGCCGGTCGAGAACATGGGGTCGATGAAGCAGGCGGCGTCGCCGATGCACGCCCAGCGCGGGCCGGCCGGGCGGGTGTTCCGGTAGCTGAAGTCGCCGATCAGGTGCGTCGGCCCGCGGCGCGCCCCCGCAGTGAGGCGCCGCGTGAGCGGCGACGCGGCGAGGCCCTCGTCGAGCGTCGCCTCGCTCACGCGCCCGCGCGCGCGCACGAAGCCCACGCTCAGGCGCTGGCCGACGAGCGGGATGCACCAGGCCCAGCCGTCCTCCTGCATGAGGATCTTGATGTTCCCCGCCGGGAGGACGTCGGTCTGCCACACCTCGTCGCTGACGCCCTCGAAGTGGCAGAAGACGGCCGCGCGCCCGAACTGGCGCGTGGGCTCGAGGGTGCGCAGGCGGCGGGCCAGGAGGGCCTGCTGGCCCGTCGCGTCGAGGACGAACCGGGCGTCGTAGCTCCCGCGATCGGTGGTCACCCTGGCGCGCTCGAGGTCGACATCGGTGACCTTCTCCTCCTCGTGCACCTCGGCGCCGGCGTCGGCGGCCAGGCGCAGGAGCAGGTGATCGAACGGCCCTCGCTCGACCTGGTAGGCGTGGTCGGGCGTGCCCGGGAGGCCGTCGGCGAAGCTGAAGACCGACCGGTCGCCCCGCGCCTCGTCGTGGATCTCGGCCCCCTGCTTGCGCAGGAACGGCAGGCCGCCGAGGTCGAGGCCCAGGCGCGCGAACACCGGCAGGTCGCAGGGGAGGAGCGACTCGCCGATGTGGAAGCGCGGGAAGCGCGCCTGCTCGAGGACGAGCACGCGCGCGCCCTCGCGGGCGAGGAGGGCGGCCGCGGTCGACCCGGCCGGGCCGCCGCCGATGACGACGACGTCGTGCGACATCGCCGATGAGCATAGCCTGGGCCGCCAGTCGCGCAGCACGGGCCGTATAGGATCCCCGGGAGGAGGCTGAATGGCCCAGGTGTGGTGCGGCCACGACGGCGGCGGCAGCATCTCCGCCGCGTTGATCGCCCTCGCGGACGAGGTCGCGGGCTCCCGGTGCCTCCTGCGCTCGCTGGACAGCACGCGCTCGGCCGAGGCGATCCAGGCGGCGCTCGCGCGCCGGGGGGTGCCCTCGCAGGTCGAGGACGGCGCCGCGCTGCTCGAGGGCGTCGACCTCCTCCGCGCCAGGGAGCGCGGGCTCCTCTGCGGGTTCGACGAGGTCTGGCTCCTCCCGAGGGATCGACGACCTGCGCCGGTGACGGTCGAGGTGGAGCTCACGTCCGCGCGGAGCATCGGCCCCGACGAGGCCGCGCCCGTCCTCGAGGCGACGGGGGCCTGGCTCATCATGGGCGACGGCTGCGGTTTGAACTGGGCGACGACGCGCGAGCCGGTGCGGGACGCCCTGAGCGCCGGCCTCGCGCTCAGGGTCGGCTGGTTCGCCGTGCGGCAGCTCCTTCACTTCGGCGTCGCCGACCACGGGACGAACGTGTTCGAGGAGCGGATCGTCTGCTTCGCGGGCACGGTGGAGGAGGCCTTCCGGAAGGCGGAGGCCGACGCCGACGAGTACGCCGCCTTCCACGGCCTCGTCCGCCACCCCGAGCTGGAGGCGTACGAGCAGGACGGCGAGGCTCTCATCGACGGCTACGAGGTCTGGTCGGAGCTCTACGAGTCGCCGCTGTCGCTCGAGGCGTTCTTCACCGAGCGCTACGGGCGCTGGCGCTACCGGCCGCGGGACGTCCGTCCGCCGCGGCCGCCGCGAGAGAGCTGACTACACTCGGCGCAGGAGCAGCGACGTGTTGATCCCGCCGAAGGCGAAGTTGTTGGTCATGACGACGTCCAGCCGCGCCTCGCGCGGCGCGCCCGTCACGTGATCGAGCGGCGCGCAGCGCGGGTCGACGCGCTCGAGGTTGCGGGTCGGCGCGACGAACCCGTCGCGCATCATCACCAGGCACAGGGCTGCCTCGATCGCGCCGCACGCGCCGAGCGTGTGCCCGGTCGCGCCCTTGGTCGAGCTGAACGGCGTCCGCGCGCCGAAGACGGCGCTCGTGGCCTGGCTCTCGGCCAGGTCGCCCAGCTCGGTCGCCGTGCCGTGGGCGTTGATGTAGTCGACCTCCCCGGGGCTCAGGCCCGCGTCGGCGAGGGCGCGCTCGATCGCCCCGCGCATGCCCTCGGGCGAGGGCGACGTCACGTGGGTGCCGTCGCAGTTCGTCCCGTAGCCGATCACCTCGGCGTGGATCCGCGCGCCGCGGGCCCGGGCGCCCTCGAGCGTCTCGAGGACCAGCGTCCCAGCGCCCTCGCCGACGACGAGGCCGTCGCGGTCCTGGTCGAACGGCCGCGGCGTCTCGTCGGGGCGGTCGTTGCGCCGCGTCGACGTGGCGAACATCAGGTCGAACGTCGCCGCGTGCAGGAGGTGCAGCTCCTCGGCGCCGCCGACGATCATGACCTCCTGCAGGCCGTGCCGCACCGCCTCGTAGCCGGCGCCGATCGCCTGGCTGGCGCTCGTGCAGGCGGAGCAGGTCGACACGACGCGCCCGCGGATCCCGAGCTGCAGGGCCAGGTTCGCGGCGCAGGTGTGGCTCATGAACTTGAGGTACGAGCTGATCGTGAGCCCCTTGATCCCGCTGCGCGCCAGGTGCTGGTTGAACGCCTCCTGCGCCGAGGTCGAGCCGTGCGTCGACCCGTAGGCCAGCCCGACGCGGCCCGACCCGAGCAGGTCGGGGTCGAGCCCGGCCTGGGAGACGGCCTCCTGCGTGGCCACCGCGGCCAGGAGCGAGACGCGGCCCATGGAGCGCGCCGCCTTGCGCGGGATCCGCTCCGCCGGGAGGTCGGGCACGTCGGCGCCGAGGCGCGTCGCCAGCCCCTCGCAGGCGGCCCACTCGGGATGGACCCGCACGCCCGTGGTCCCCGCCCGGAGGGCCGCCGCGACGACCTCGAGCCCGGTGCCGAGCGGGCTCGTGACGCCGACCCCCGTGACGACGACGCGGCGCGGTCCGCTCATGACGCCGCCCCCAGGAGCACGGTCAGCGTGGCCTCGGCCACGAGCGCCCCGGCGCGCGTCGCGGCGCCGCGGAACGTGCCCGCCGCGCCGTCGGTCCACGTGCGCTCGACCGTGACGTCGATCACGTCGCCCGGCGCGAAGCCGTCGACGTGCAGGACGAGGTCGCGCGCGCCGAGGAGCAGGCCCACGCGCGGCGGCTCGGCGCGCGCGTAGGCGCCGAGGCCGACCCACGCGCCGACCGCCTGGGCCATGTACTCCAGCGCCACGACCGCCGGGACCGCGCCGTCGCGCGCGTAGGCGCTGCCCTCGCGGATCGTCACCCGGCAGGTCATCGCGACGTCGTCGGCGGTCACGACCTCGTCGAGGAGCAGCGCCGGCCCGCGCTGCGGCAGGAGGCGCTCGAGCGGCGGCCACGCGGTCACGGCGACACCTCCGCGCACCAGACGTCGTCGTCGCCCGCCTCGAGCGCGACGACGGCCGGTCCGCCGACGAGCAGGGCGTCGACGAGCGCCAGGGCCGGCGCCACCGGATTGGCGACGTCGACTGCCCTGGTCGCCGACGCGGCCCGCCTCACGAGGCGCAGCCCCGGCCCGGGGCCGCCCGCACGCAGGAGCAGGGCCGCCGCCAGCGACGCCCCGGGCTCGCCCGCGAACGGCGCCGGGAGCGGCTCGTCGGCGAGGACCACCGCCACGTCGGCCCCTCGCGCGGCGAGCAGGCCCAGGCCCTCGAGGAGCGCCATCGCCACCGTCGCCGGTCCGGCGGCGACCGTGGTCGAGGGCGCCCGGTTGCCGGCCGCGATCGACGCCAGCCCCAGGGCCGCGTTCTGCACGCTGTTCGTGAACAGCGCCGGCGACAGGACCTCGCCCCGCGCGAGCTGGTCGAGCAGGGCCACCGTCGTCTCGAGCTCGCCCCGGACCGAGCCGAGGACCATCACGACCTTCGCAGGGTCGGCGCCAGCGGCCGTCAGCGCCTGGCCGAGCGCCTCGCAGGTGAGCCGCGAGAGGAGGCTGGCCCGCCGGCGCAGCCTCGGCCCCAGGAGCGCGGCCGGCGGCTCGTCGGCGGGCGTCTCCAGCCCGCCCGCGCGCCACGCGTCGACCGACGGCGCGCGCGGCGTCCACAGCCCCAGCCCGGCGACGCGCGCGGTCACGCAGCCTCCCCGAGGAGGACGGCGGCGTTGCTGCCGCCGAAGCCGAGCGACGTCGACAGGACCACCCGGCACCGTCGCTCGAGCCGCGTCGTGGCCACGGCGATCCCCACGGCCGGGTCGAGCGGCGTCGCCCCCAGGCTCGCCGGGACGACGCCGCGCTCGAGCGACGCGAGCGCGAACACCGCCTCGGTGGCGCCCGCCGCCCCGAGCAGGTGCCCGGTGTAGGCCTTCGTGCTGGCCACGGGGACCTGCGCGCCCAGCAGGTCGGCGATCGCCCGCGCCTCCGCCGCGTCGTTGTGGCGCGTGCCCGTGCCGTGCGCGTTGACGTGGTCGACGTCGCCGGGCGTCAGCCCCGCGCGCGTGAGCGCGTCGGTCATCGCCAGCCGGGCCCCCAGGCCCTCGGGATGCGGCGCGCTGGCGTGGTGCGCGTCCTGGCTCTCGCCCACGGCGAGCAGCCTCGGGCCGTCGCCCGCGCGCTCGAGGAGCAGGAACGCCCCGCCCTCGCCCACGCTCATCCCGTCGCGGTCCGCCGCGAACGGCCGGCACCCCCGGGGCGAGACGACCTCCAGCCCGCCGAAGCCGTGCAGCGTCGTCCGGCAGAGCGAGTCGACGCCACCCACCAGCGCCGCGTCGACGAGGCCTTGCTCGACGAGGCGCATGGCGCTCCCGAGGACCTTCGCCGACGACGAGCACGCCGTCGACACGACCCACCCCGGCCCGCGAACACCGGTCACCGCGCGCGCGAGGTCGAGGAGCGCGTGGAACGCGTGCTGGCGGTCGAAGTCGAACGCCGGGTCGAGCGCCCCCGTCCTCCGCCAGCCCAGGTAGGCCGCCTCCGTCCTCGCGATCCCCGACGTGCTGGTCCCCACGAGCACGGCCACGCGCCCGGCCCCCCACCGCCTCACGGCACGGGCGACGGGGCCGGCCACCTCATCGAGCGCCAAGAGCGCGATTCGCGCCGCCCGCGTGTCGAACGCCTCGAGACCCCGCGGCAGCGCCGGAAGGTCGCCCGGGATGACGCCGCACGGCGCGTCGCCCGCCGCGAGGGCCTCGCGCAGGTCGCCCGGCAGGGGCGCCAGGCCGCTGCGCCCCGCGTCGAGCGCGGCGAGCACCTCGGCCGTCGTGCGCCCGAGGGCGTTGACGGCGGAGCGAGCGGTGATCGGCAAGCCGGCGGGCATGAGCGGTGAGGATCACCCGCTGATGAACGACCGACAAGAGCAGCCGCGTGGGGATCGAGACCACCGTCGGTGTGTGGACGCTCCTACGCTGACGAGTCCAGGAGTTGCCGGAAGTTCCGCCGCGCGTGGCGAATGACGCTCGCTCGCGCGGCAGCGTCGAGGATACGGATGATCTCGCGACCCTGGGGGCCGAGGAGGAACGACGTCCGCGGACCGGGCGCGTGATCGACGTGAAGCCGCCCGAGGAACTCGACCAGGGAGCCCGATCGCGGCCCGCGGGCCGCTCGCCCCTGGAGCGCGAGGATCTGGCGCACGTTCTCCTGGAGCACGAGGCGCGAGTCCGCGGTGATCGGCTTGCGCGAGGCGGCGTTGAACTCGATCGAAGGGGCCTCGCACCCCACGTCGCTGACGTCCCCTTCACTCCAGCGGACCACCGCGAAGCCCCTCGCCGCCAGGGCCGCCGCCACCTGCTCGACGAGCGATCCGGACGGCGAGTCCTCGCCTCCCAGGAGGTCACCCGGCTCGATCGCCGGAGTCGCGATCCCACGCGGTTGCGTCCTCAGGAACAGACCGAACGCGCGCAGCTCGTCCTGCATCGCGAGAACGAGCTCCGCCTCCTGACGTCGAGAGACGCACGAGGAGAGCCCGAGGACGGAGGAGCCGTGCGAGCGCAGCTCGCAGAAGCCGAACTCCTCGGCAGCCGGGGAGAACATCAGGTGCAACGAGGTCACGGGATGCGCCTCGCGCCGCGAGTAGAGCGCGGAGGACCTCAGCCAGCTTCAGGGCCGCGCGCAGACCCTCCGCGCGCGAGCTCGGAACAGGCTCGGGGCGGGAGTCGAGCGCGATCTCGGATCCGATCCCGACCCATGGGCCGCTGCCATGTTCGACGTGCCCCTCGCACGAGTTCCAGGTCGGGATCCCGTGCCACCAGAGGAGGGCGACGAGCGGTGCGATGCCCGGCTCCAGCGGCAACGGATGGCGGCGCAGGCGCTCCAGCCGCTCTCGTTGCTCGGGCGAGAGCGCCTCGACGACGTCCTCCGCGCCGAGGTCGCCGCCACCTCGGTCAGGCATCTTCATGCGGGGGCGCGCTGCCGACGACTAAGCCTGCGACTGCTCTGCGGAGAGCGAGTCGCCGCCGTCGCCCGAGTAGTCGGGCATCATGTCGCCGTTCTCGTCCAGGATCCCGATGCCCTGGAGGATGCGAACCCGCTCATCGAGGTCCTTGGCGGCGAAGTCCGCGATGGCAGACCGCATGAGCTCGCCGCTCGGCGGAGGGAGATACTCGATGCTGTCCTGGTTCGGGAAGCCCATTGCTGCTCCCAGTCTATCACAGGGGCCTGAAGTAACCGAGGACGCAGGCCATGTCCCGGACGGCGATCTGGATATGGGTCCGGGCCTTGAGGGACTCAATCCCCCCGCGTCGGCACCGCCCCGTCGCAAACCCGGAACATGGCCTCGATCGGGCGCAGGGCCGCGCGCCGCAGGTCCTCCGGCACGGTGATCTCCGGTCGCAGGTCGCGCAGGCAGTCGCGCAGCTTGACCACCGTGTTGCGCTTCATGTGCGGGCACTCGTTGCAGGCGCAGCCGGTGAGCGTGGGGATCGGGATGAACTCCTTGTCGGGCGCCGCCTTCTTCATGGCGTGAATGATGTTCGCCTCGGTGCCGACGAGGAACTTCCGCTTCTCGCTCTTGCGCGCGAACTCGAGGATCCCGGCCGTCGAGCCGATGTAGTCGGCGTGGCGCAGGACGCGCTCCTCGCACTCGGGGTGCGCCAGGACCGGGGCGTCGGGGTGCTCGTCCTTGAGCAGCACGACCTGCTTGTCGCTGAACACCTCGTGGACCATGCACGACCCGGGCCACAGGATGAGCTCGCGCCCGGTGACCTTCGCCAGGTAGGCGCCGAGGTTCTTGTCGGGGGCGAAGATCACCGGCCGGTCGCGCGGGATCGCCTCGATCACCTGCCGCGCGTTCGACGACGTGCAGGTGTAGTCGCTCATCGCCTTGAGCTCGATGCTCGAGTTGATGTAGGTCACGACCAGGGCGTCCGGCCACTGCGCGCGCCAGGCGCGGAACTGCTCGGGCGGGCAGCCGTCGACGAGCGAGCAGCCGGCCTCGAGGTCGGGCAGGACGACGGTCCGCCCGGGGTTCAGGATCTTGGCCGTCTCGGCCATGAACTTGACCCCGGCGAACACGATGACGTCGGCCGTCGTCTTCGCCGCCTGCCGCGAGAGCTGCAGGCTGTCGCCGACGTGGTCGGCCAGGTCCTGCAGCTCGGGCCGCTGGTAGAAGTGCGCCAGGATCACGGCGTTGCGCTCCTTGCGCAAGGCGTCGATCTCCAGCTCGAGGTCGTCACGGATCAGCGTCGTCGTCACCTGCGCCCCCTCTCCATCCCGGAGAAAGCGGTCCCACCGATTCTCGCTCAGCCGCCCGCCTCGGTGCGGTCGAAGGGGCCCTCCCCCGGCGCCGGGGGCAGCCCCGCCTCGCTGTCGACCGGCACGACCAGCGGCGCCGGCCGCGCGGCCGGCGCCGCCGCCGCGCGGGCGAAGCGCCGCCGCGCCACCAGGAGCTCGAGGCCGTGCGCCAGGTAGACCGCCATCAGGACCAGGACCAGCTCGGCCGTATGCCGCGCCTCGACCACCCGGATCGCGGGCGTGACCTCGCCCGTGAGCGCGGCGACCTCCGCCGAGTCGAAGCGCGTCAGCTCCTGCAGCCCCGGCACCAGCCCGCCGTGCCGCGCGTTGACCAGCGCCTGGCTCACGTAGAGGAACGGCACGAGGAGGAGCAGCCCGCGCGCCGTGCGCGAGAGGCTGATCTGCCGCACGCCCGGGACGAGCAGCCCCAGGATCGACACGACCGGCCCGGGCCTGAGGTCGCTCGCCAGCGGCTCGAAGGGCCGCATCGTGCGCACGAGCAGGGCGATCACCAGCACGAGCACGGAGGCGGGCACGAGGAAGAACGAGTCGCTGCGCAGCCGCGAGAAGACGAGGTTCACGCTCCACGCCTCCTCGAAGGCCAGGAGCGAGGCGTCGACGCGCGTGTGCACCGGCTGCGTCAGGTTGCGCAGGAGGTAGCTGGGGGCCGCCGTCCACCAGCGCGACCGCCCGACGACCAGCCGGTCGCGCTCGGCGGCCGTCGGCGGCGGCGCCAGCGGCCGCG
>JAHBXY010000045.1 GCA_019636275.1 Planctomycetota bacterium
AACACGTTCGATCAGGAGTCGATCTACCTGTCGGTCGGGGGGCGAGTCGAGCTGGTGTACGGGAAGCCAGAGGACGGCTTCCTGGGGAGCACGTCTGCGTGAGGAACAACGTCTATCGTGCGATCACGGGCCGACGGTACGACCTCGATGCGCTGACTCCCGAGGAGTCGGCCTTTCTCCGCGAGATCATGGACCTCTATCGGCGGAGGCCGGACTGGGCTCAGTTCACGCGCGAGTGGATCGCACATGGGCGCGCCACGCTCTGGAAGGGCACGCGGGTGGCCGTAGGCGCGCCGGTGTATCGGATCTGCCAGGACCTCGCGGCGAGGCTCGGAATCGCCGAGGGCCGGGTGTCGCCGCCGGACTATCGCGAGCGCATCGCCGACCTGATCGAGGCGCGCTTCCGGTCCCGCTACGACTTCTGCAAGAAGACCGGGATCGACGAGGGGCACCTGAGTCGCGTGCTGGGGAGCAAGAAGCACCTCGCGCCCGAGACGCTGTTCAAGGTCCTGGAGGCGCTGAACGTCGAGATCGAGCTTGTCGAGCGCGACGAGGTCTACGAGCTCGCGGCGCGGACGCTGGAGGCCGAGACCCTCGTGGAACGCCTCAGCCAGACCCAACGCCGCCTCGACAGGCTGCTGAACCTGAAGGCACGGGCGGACAACATGCCGGCGGCGAAGCGGCGGCAACTCCTCGAGGTGGGCGGGCTGTTCCCCGACGAGGAGCTCGACGCGCTCAAGGCCAAGGTGGAGGCGGGCGACACGTTCGACGCCGTGCTCGCCCGGGCGATCCAGGACGTCCTTGACGAGAAGGCGCAGCTCGCGCACGCGGTCGAGAGCGAGGCAATGAGCGCACGGCAGCTGGCGGCGTCGTGAGCGACGCATTCGGCGCTCCCGAAACCGCGGACTACGAGGAGTGCAACGAGTGCCACCTGCTCAAGCCTCGGTTCGCCGAGTTCTCGCCGCGTCATGGTCACTGCGAGCGTCATGCGAGGCGGGTGCTCGAGTGCGCCGACTGTGAGGCCAGGCGCAACCACCCGCTCCGTCAGCCACGTTGCAAGGCGTGCGATCGGGCCCGCGGGGTTCGCAAGCGCCGCTTCGACCGCCTTCGGCGTCTCGTCCGGGACTTCCCCGGCGGCACGGTCGAGGAGGAGGACTCCTCTTACCGCGTCGTCATGGTCCCTAGTACCCAGACGCGCGCGGCGCCCAGCGGGTCGACTTCCGGACCCCGTTGGCCAGGATGAACTGCTCGAGGTCGCGCGACTCCTCGTGGATCTTGGTCATGAGCGCCACGCCGGCGGCGGTGATCCGGCGGGCCTGGGTCCGGGTCACCTTCGAGAAGCGGGCGTTGTCGTAGAGGTTCTCGCACAGGAGGTGGAACACGTCCTCCTTCGAGCGCCGGGCGAGCTGCTCCCGGGGGATGAACGGCGCCACGCTCTCCTCGGCCGCGCGCACCAGGTTCGGGTGCTTCTCGCGCAGCCAGCGCGTCGTGAGCCGGCTGAGGGTGGCCATGCCGCCCTGCTCCTGGAAGTCGTCGCCGCCGCGCACGCCCTCGCCCGCGAGGACGTCGTCGGCGCCGTTGAGCACGTCGAAGTAGGACAGGTCGCCCGGGCGCAGCTCGTTGCCGACGATCACCTGCGTCGCCAGCTCCTCGCGCCCGTCGAGCTCCAGCGTGCGGGCGAGGCTGCGGTTCTTGGCCGTGTCGCCGCGCAGGGCGACGAGGTCGGGGCCGGGCCGCTTCTCGCCGTGGCTGAGGGCCCGCGCGATCAGCGCCGTGAACGAGCCGCTGGTCATGTTGTAGCCCCACGACAGCTCGTCGTTGGCGAACATGACGCCCCGCTGGTCCTCGATCGCCATGACGCCCAGGTAGTCGGCGTAGGCCGAGCGGCCGTAGCCGCTCTGCAGGCGGTTCGCGCTGCGGGTGCTCGACTCGGTCAGCGTCTCGAGCAGGCAGCGGGCGAACACGACGTCGTCGCGCTTGTCCATGCGCGAGAAGTCGAGGAGCCAGCGGCCGAACGAGCTCGCCAGCGGCGCGTGGGCCGGCGTCGCCATGACCACGAGGCCGTTCTTCGAGCTCGCCCGCCGGTCGGTGATGTAGTAGATCGTGCAGGTCCCGTCGTCGGTGACCGGGATCCGCACGCTGCCGCCCGCCGCCGTCGAGAAGTACATGCCCAGCCCGGAGCGGGCCAGCGCGAACTGCCCGACGGCGTTCGGCGCCATGTTCGCGCGCAGGAGCCCGCCGAAGGCGCTCGTCGTGATCGAGCGCGGCGAGACGAGGCGCCCGCTCATGCCGTCGATCACGTTGCCGAAGCTCCGCCGCCCCTCCGCCGTGGCGCCGCCGCGCATGAACTTCCGCAGCCAGTAGCCGGTGTCGTAGAGCACGCACGACTCGAGGAAGCCGCGCGCCGGGCCGGTCTCGAAGCGGTGGTAGGTCTCGCGGTCCTCGGCCGTGCGGGGGATCAGCACCTCGCGCATGAACCGCACCCAGGGCCGGTCGCCCGGCAGCTTGAGCACGATCGGCGCGCGCGAGCTCACGTCCCGCTTGAACACGGCCTCGGCGCCGAAGAACGTGCCCGTCAGCGCGTCGTCGGCCGGGTCCTTCGTCTGCAGCCCCGTGACGCGCAGGCGCACGGTGGCGGCCTGGTTCGTGCCGCCGGGCAGGTTGCCGACGAGGCTGCCGCTGCCGTTGGTCAGGTCGTTGCCGCTCTTCGTGAGCGTGACGACGCGGTCGCGGAAGCGCAGCGTGACCGTCGAGCCCCCGGGCGTGTAGGACTCGGTCAGCGCCGTCTCGCTGGCCGCCTGCCCGCCCAGGTGCACGGTCCAGACGCCGTTCATGTCGTCGAAGTACTCCTGCGCCGCCGCCGGCGTCGGGGCGACGGCCAGGGCGATCAGGGCCGCGCAGAGGACGGCCGCGGGGCGGAGCAGGACGGTGATCGGTCGAATCATCGGTGCGTTCCTCGTGGGACACGCAGCAGGCTGGCACGCGGCGGGCCGACACCGTCAAGCGCCTGCAAAGCAGACCGAGGCGGGACTTATGCCGGTTCGTCGCCCCGGATCGTCGCAGGTTCGGCGCCTCGTCTCAGGATTTGGAGCTCACGGGGCGGTGCGTGCTATACCGGCCGCCGGATGGAGGCTGCATGCTCCCGACCGTTCGCCGCGTGCTGCTCGTCGCCGGCGGCCTCGTGACCCTGGCCTTCGCCGAGGAGCCGCCGACCTTCGGGCCGTTCGGCGCGGAGTGCCAGGTGGCCTTCGCCCCCGACGGTCAGGCGCTGGCCGTGACCACGCGCGGCGGCTCGGCCGCGCTGGTCGCCCGCGACGACGGCCGGCGCCTGCGGCGGTTCCGCGGCGAGCGCGACGAGAGCGAGTCGGCGGTCGCCTTCTCCCCCGACGGCGCCCGGCTGGCCCTGGCCACGCTCGAGGGGATCGTCCGGGTGTTCGACGTGGCGACCGGCGAGCCGCTGGCGACCCTCGCCCACGGCGGCCCGGTGCGGTCGCTGGCCTTCACGGCCGACGGCGCCCGGTTGCTGACCGGCGGCGGCCGGCCGTCGCGCGCCGAGGACCCCGACGAGCTCGACCCCGAAGGGCCGACCGCCCGGGTGTGGGACGCGACCACCGGCGCGCCGCTCCTCGACCTCGACGCGACCACGGGCAACGCGGCCTCGGCGGTGGCGGCCTCGCCCGTGGCCGCGTCGATCGTCGCGGTCGCCCGCGACGACGGGACGCTGTCGCTCCGTGACCTCGCCGCGGAGACGGCCAGGGACGTCGACCTCGGCGGCCCGTCGCGCGCCGTCGCCTTCTCGCCCGACGGCGCCCTCGTCGCCGCGGCCGGCGGGCGCGGCGGGGCCGAGGTCACGCTGGTCTCGGTGAGCTCGGGCGAGGTCGTGCGGACGCTCGGCCGGCGCGCGGAGCCGGCCCCCGGCGGCGCGGTCGCCTTCTCGCCGGACGGCCGGATGCTCGCGCGGCTCGCGCCCGGCGCGGAGGAGGTGCGCCTGTTCGACGTCGCGACCGGCGCGCCGCGCGGCGTCCTGGCGGTGCGCCCCGCCGCGTCGCTGGCGCCCTCGCCGCTCGGCGACGTCCTCGCCGTCGGCCTGCGCGCGGGCAAGGTCGTGCTCCTGCCCTGGGCGGCCGAGCCGGAGGGCAGGTAAGCCGTCAGCCCTCGTGCAGCTCCGTCTCCGACTTCAGCACGCGGCCGCCGTCGTCCTGCTCGATCAGGTAGGCGGGCTCGTCCTGGCTCGCGTTGCGCGTGATCTCCTGGCCCTTGATCTGGCGCGTGACCCGCTCGGTGAAGCGCTCGGCGACCTTGCCCTCGCCCCACCCGCGTCCCCACCGCCAGCGGACCTTCTGCCCCTTGCTGAACCCCACGAGCCACCTCCTCCTCCGGCTCGAGCGCAAGCCGGCGGCCACCCGCGCGACGCCGCAGATCTCCCGCGCCGCGGGACCCCCGCGTCCCGTCGCGGCGCCTGGCTGGCGCCGCTGCTAGAGTCCTGCCGTGAGCGACCCGCGCACGACCACCCGGCGCGACGGGCCGGACCTGCCGCTGCGGCAGGCGGGGCCCTACCAGCTCCTGGCGATCGTCGGCCACGGGCGCGGCGGCACGGTGTTCCTGGCCCGCCGCCCGGGGATCGAGCGCAACTTCGCCCTCAAGCTGCTGCCGCCGGGCCTGGACCCCGAGGCCGAGGCCCGCGCCCTGCGCGAGGCGCGCCTGGCCTCGCGCCTGGCCCACCCGGGCTTCGCCCGCGTGCTCGAGATCGACCGCCACCAGGACCGCCTCTACGTGGTCATGGAGCACGTGCCCGGCCCCACCCTGCGCGAGCTGGTCGAGCGCGGCGGCCCCATGGCCTCGCCCGAGGCCGCCGAGCTCGTGGCCGAGCTCGCCGAGAGCCTCGAGGCCGCCCACCGCGCGGGGGTGCTCCACCGCGACGTCTCGCCCCAGAACGTCGTCCTCGACGACCGCACCGGGCGCCCCCGCCTGGTCGACTTCGGCCTCGCCTGCGAGGACGGCGACGGCGGCCGCCTCACCCGCCCGGGCGAAGGCCTGGGGACGCCCGACGCCGCGGCGCCCGAGCTCCTGCGCGGCGACCCGGTCGACGCCCGCGCCGACGTCTACGGCCTGGGCGTCGTCCTCTACGAGCTCCTCGCCGGCGCCCGCCCCTTCGAGGGCCCGGCCGCCGACGTCGTGCGCGCCGTGCTCTCGCCCGACCCGGCCGACCGCCCGCCGCCGCCCTCCGCCCGCGCCCCCGGCGTCGACCGCCAGGTCGAGGCCGCCTGCCTGCGCGCCATGGCGCCGAGCCCCGAGGACCGCTTCGCCAGCGCCGGCGACCTGGCCCGCGCCCTGGCCGCGCCGCGCGCGCCCGCCGCCCGCCCCGGGGGGCGCTGGCCCCTGGCCGCCGTCCGTCCCTGGCGCTCCTGGTCGCCTGCCGCCGCCGCCTGGCTCGACGCGCGCGCCGAGCCGCCTCAGGCGGGCGGCCGCCGGGCGGCGACCTCCGCCTCGACGCCGCCCGCGCCGCCTGCGCCGGGCCGAGGACGAGGGGGCCGCCGCCGCGCTGCCGCCTGGCCGACCTCGACGCGCAGGGCCGCGCTCGCCCGCGCCCGCGACGACGCGCGCGCCGCCCTGGCCGTCGACAACGTCCGCGCCCAGCTCCCGCGCCCACGGCTGGGCCGAGCCGGCGATCTGGGTCGCGGCGTCGACGCTCGTCCCGCTGGCTCGGGCCCACCCGGCGCACGGCCGCCGTCCGCGCCGGCCACCTCGACCGCGGCCGCCCCGCCCCGGGCCTCGAGGCCGCGCGCCAGGCGCGCGACGCCGCGCTCGAGGCCCGCGCCCTCGCGCAGCTCGACCGCCGCGACGAGGCCCGCGCGCTCGTCGCCGCGCTCCTGCGCGACGCCCCGCCCGGCGACCCCGCCCGGCGCTTCGCGCAGCTCGTCTCGGGTGATCCCGCCGCCCTGAGCGACGTCTCCGACGACGCCCCCGTGCCCCTCCTCGTCGCCCGCTCCCAGCGGCTCGCCGCCGAGGCGCTCCAGCGCCAGGACCCGCAGGGCCTGAGCGACGCCGCCAGGCTGGCCGACGTCGCCGTGCGCCGCTGGCCCACCAGCGTCGAGGCGCTCTACGCCCGCAGCGCCGCCCTCTACCACCGCTGGCTCCTCACGCGCGAGCCCGCGCTCGTCCCCCGCTTCATGGCCGACCTCCGGCGCGCGCGCGCGGTCCTCCCGCAGCCGATCTTCTGGGTCTACGCGGGCAAGACGCACGTCCAGACCGACCGCCCGCTCGAGGCCGTGGGTGAGCTCCAGCGCGCCCTCGTCCTCGCCGACCAGCAGCGCGACGGCAACGCCGCCGCCCTCGGCCGCGTGTGGCTCGGCGCCGCCCTGACGCTCCTCGGCGACCAGGCCCAGGCCGTCGCCGCCTGGGTCGACGCCCTGCGCGTCGCGCCTGACGTGCCCGGCGTCTACGACTTCGTGCCCTGGGCCCGGCGCCTCGCGCCGCCCCACCAGGCCCGGCTCCTCGAGGCCGTCCCCCCGGCCCGCCGCGCCGAGGTCCAGCGCCTCCTGGCCGAGCGCGGGTGACCCCCGGCCGTGTATGGTGCGGGGCGAATGGACACGACCGGCGGCCAGCAGGTCCCTCCCATCCCCCAGCGCACCGTCGGGCAGTACCACCTCCTCGCCCAGCTCGGTCACACACCCACCGGCCCCGTCTACCTGGCGCGGCTCCCGCACAAGGAGTCGCTCCTGGCGCTCAAGGCGCTCCCGCCGCTCGGGCCCGAGGAGATGGCCCGCCTGCGCCAGGACACGTCGCTCCTGGGCCGCGTCGAGCACCCGGGCGTGATCCGCCCGCTCGAGGTCGGCGTCGACCGCGGGCGCGCCTTCGTCGTCACCGAGCACGTCCCCGGCTCGACCCTGCGCGAGCAGCTCGACCGCCGCGGGCCGCTCCCCGCCCGCCAGGCGGCGCGCCTCGTCGCCGACGTCGCCGACGCCCTCCAGGCCCTCCACGACGCCGGCGTCGTCCACCGCCACCTCGACCCGAGCGTCGTCGTCGTCGACGGCCGCGACGGCCGCCCGAAGGTCTCGGAGCTGGGCCTGGCCCGCGACCCGCGCCGCCCGCCCGCGCCCGGGCAGCCGCCGTTCCTGCCCTTCTGCCTCTCGCCCGAGCAGCTCCGCGGCGAGCCGGCCGGCCCGCGCAGCGACGTCTACGCCCTGGGCGCCGTCCTCTACGAGCTCCTCTGCGGCTCGCCGCCCTTCGAGGGCCAGTCCTGGAGCGAGCTCTCCCAGGCCGTCCAGGCGGGGGACCCCGAGCCGCCCGGCGAGCTCGTGGCCGGCGTCCCGCGCCAGATCGAGCGCGCCTGCCTCGACGCCTTGGCGCTCGAGCCCGACGACCGCCCGACCGCCGCCGAGCTCGCCCTGCGCCTGCGCCGCGCGGCCGGCGGCGAGGAGGGCCGGGGCGGCTCGCCGCTGCTCGTCGCCGGACTCGTCCTCGCGCTCCTCGGCGCGGCCGGCGCCGCGGCCTGGGGCGCCTGGGAGCGGGGCGGCCGCCGCGCGCGAGGCGGAGCTGCGCCAGGCGCGCGAGCAGGCCGCCAAGCGGCAGCAGGAGGTCGAGGCCGCCGAGAACAAGCTCCGCGCCGAGGCCGCCCGCGCCAAGACGACCATGGACCAGCTCAAGCGCGAGGTCCAGCAGCGCCTCGACCAGGTCGCCGGCCTGGGCGGGCTCGGGGCCGGGCAGATGGCCCCGGTGCTCGACGCGCTCATCGCCGCCCTGGAGCCCGCCCCCGAGCTGACGCGCCTCCGCGCCCGCCTCCTCTACAACCGCCGCCGCACCGACGACCTCCGCGCCCTCCTGCGCGCGGCGCGGGCCCGCGGCGCCGTCGAGCCGGAGCTCGTCTACCTCGAGCTGCGCATCGAGGCGGACGAGGCGCGCGCGAAGGAGCTGATCGCCGCGCTGGCCGCCCTCCCCGAGGACGCCGCCTACGGCGCGATCGGCCGCCTGATCAGCGCGCCGGCCTCGAGCCCCGACCAGGCGCTCGGCGTCCTGCAGCGCGCCCGCGCGCGCGACGGCAAGGACCCGCACCTCCTGGCGATCCTCGCCGACATCACGGCGGGCCTCGCCCTGCAGTCGAACAACCCGCAGCACCTGCAGCAGGCGCTCGCCGTGGCCGTCGAGTGGGTCGAGGCCGACCCGACGTGCAGCGACGCCTACGTGCAGCGGGCCCGCCTCACGCTGCACCTGTTCCAGGTGACCCAGGGCCAGCGCCGCGAGCTGCCCGGCCGCGTGCTCACCGACCTCCGGGCCGCGCGGAGCCTCTCGGACGTCCCGGCGATCTGGCTGGAGTCGGCCAAGGCCCACCTGGCGTTCGGCTACCCCGAGGTGGCCCAGGCCGAGGTCCTCGAGGGTCGCCGCCGCGCCGAGGCCGCGGGCGACCCCAACGAGCTCGGCCGCGCGATGGCCCTCATGGGGGTGTGCCGCCTCCTCTCGCAGGACGAGGCGGGCGCCGTGCAGCACTGGACCGAGGCCCTGCGCACCGTCCCCGGCGCCCAGGGCACCTACGACTTCGTGCCCTACCTGTCGCGGCTCGGCCGCGAGGGCCAGCAGCGCGTCCTCCAGGCCGCGCCGCCCCAGCTCCGCGGGCAGCTCGAGGCCGCCCTCCGCCAGGGCGGGGGGCGCTAGGCCCGATGCCTCTCGGTTAGCGGCCAACTCTCGGTCGACTCTTCCGTTCCCGTTCCCGTTCCCGTTCCCGTTCCCGCAGGTCCGAGGTCGTTGATCATGCGAGTGAGCATGGAGACCACGCTGGTCGAAGTTCATGTGGCCCCGACAACCGGGAACGGGAACGGGAACGGGAACGGGAACGGGAACGGGTCGACGCGCTGACCATTCGACATCGGCTCGCCCCGCGAGCCTCCGGCCGGACCGGTAGCGCGTCGCGGGTCTGCGCTGGTAGCGTGAGGCCGTGCGGCACACGTCGACCCACCGCGAGGGGGACGCGCCGGTCCCGCCGGCGCGGACGGTCGGCCCCTACGAGGCGATCACCGTCCTCGGCAAGGGCTCGAGCGGCCTGGTGCTCCTCGCGCGGCGGCCCGGCGTCGAGCGCCTGTTCGCGCTCAAGCTCCTGCCGCCCGACCTCGACGCCGAGGGCCTCGCCCGCCTGCGCCGCGAGGCCGAGGTCGCCAGCCGCCTCGACCACCCGGGGATCGTGCAGGTCCACGACGTCGGCGTCCACCAGCAGCAGGCCTACCTGGTCATGGACCACGTGCCCGGGCCGACGCTCAAGGAGGTGATCGCGCGCGACGGCCCCCGCCCCGCCGCCGAGGCGGCCGCGCTCGTGGCCGAGCTGGCCGACGCGCTCGACGTCGCGCACCGGGCGGGGATCGTCCACCGCGACCTCAAGCCCGCCAACGTGATCGTCGACGGCCGCGACGGCCGGGCGAAGCTCACCGACTTCGGCCTGGCGCGCGACCTCACCCGCCCGTCGGACCTCACGCAGGCGGGCGCGGTCCTGGGCACGCCCTACTACATGTCGCCCGAGCAGGTGCGCGGCGAGCCGGTCGACGCGCGGGCCGACGTCTACGCGCTCGGCGTGATCCTCTACGAGCTGCTGGTCGGGGCGCGCCCGTTCGAGGCGCCGACCGTCAGCGAGCTGGGCTGGAAGATCCTCGAGGCGCGGCCCGCGCCGCCGTCGGCGCGCCGCCCGGGGATCGACCCGCGCGTCGAGGCGGTGTGCCTCGCGGCGCTTGGACCGCGCGAGGCGCGCCCCGCGACCGCGCGCGCCCTGGCCGACGCCCTGCGGGCCGCGCGCGCGCAGCCCGCTGCCGGCGCGCACCGCCCGCCGGTCGCGGCGGCCGCCTCGTCGCGGCCGCGGGGATAAGCTGGCCCTGGCGCTGGCCGCTGGCGCCTCGTCGACCGGCGCCGCGCCCGGCCTCGACGCCGCCGCCGACGCGGCCGCCGCCGAGGTCGAGGCGCTCGACGCGCGGGCAGCCGCCGCGCGGCCCTCTGCCGGCGCCCGGACGCGGCCGAGCGGGCGGTGGCGCGGCTGACCGGACGAGGCGCGCGCCAGCGTCCGCGCCCGCGACGCGGCGCGCACGGCGGACGTCGCCCTCGCGATCGACCGCGCCCGCCGCGAGGGCCACCTCGCCGACGTCCTCGACGCCGTGATCGAGCGCCTCGAGCGCGCGCCGTCGGCCGCGCGCCTGCGCGCCGACCTGCTGCGCAACCGCGGCCGCTGGGAGGAGGGCCTGGCCGTGTGCGCCGTCGCCCGGGCCGCCGGCGACGCCGACCTCGACCTCGTCGTCCTGCAGTTCCGCCTCGAGATGGCCGCCGGCCGCCAGGAGCGGGCGCGCGCGTTCCTCGACGAGGTGCTCGCCCGCGCGCCCGAGGCCACCCCGCAGGCGCTCTTCGCCCGCGCCGTGCTGTCGAACGACCTCGACGAGGCGCTCGCCCTGGTCGACCGCGCCCTGCGCCTCGCCCCCGACCGCAACTACCTGCTCACGTTCCGCGCCCGCCTCCTGCGCCAGCTCGGCGACCGGAGCGGGCGGGTCGACGTCCTGCACCAGGCGGTCGAGGCCGCCAGCCAGGCGATCGAGGCCGACCCGACGAGCCCCGACACCTACGGCGAGCGCTGCGCGACCATGCTCCGCCTGGCCCTCACCATCGAGGGCGAGGGCGGGCGCGCCTACGCGGAGCGCGCCCTCACCGACATGCGCGCCGCGCGCGACCTGCGCCCCGACCCCGAGCTGTGGGCCGACGCGGCGATCGCCCTGGTGCTCCTCGAGCGGCCCCTCGAGGCCCTGGCCGAGGCGGCCGTGGCCCTGGAGGTCGCCCCGCCCGCCTGGGCGGGCGCCGACCGCCTCCACCTGTGGCGCGGCCACGCGCGCGCGCTCCTGGGCGAGCACGACGAGGCGGCGCGCGAGTGGGGCCAGGGGCGGCTCGGCGCCCTCTCGCCGACGGTCGCCCGCGTGCACGCGCGCTGGCTGGCCCTGGCCCCGGCCGAGACGCGTGAGCGGGTCCTCGACGGGGTGCCGGCGGCGCTGCGGGCCGTCATCGATGACGCGCTCTTCGGTCGTTGAGGTCGGTGGGGAATCCTCCCACCGACCGGGGAGCCCTCCCCCACGTCGCGTTGGCGCAGCGGCCCCTGCGCCACCCGTGGCGCGGCACGCCCGTTGATTGGCGGCCGGCCGGAGGAGGTCCACCATGAGAGGGCTGGCGGCGGTCGGGTTGGTGATCGCGCTGGTGGCGCCGGGCGCGGCGATCGCGCAGGAGGACGCGCCTCCGCCGCAGGAGGCGCCGCCGCGCTTCGACGAGGCCGAGTGGCTGTGGGACGCGCCGCGCGAGCGCTGGGTGCGCCCCGAGGACGTGCGCCAGTTCCGCACCGAGCGCGGCCAGCCCCTGACCGGCGGGCGCGCCCGCGCGGGCGACCCGGTCCACCCGCCGGCGGCGGCGCAGCCGCACCAGGACCTGACCCTCAGCGGCGCGCTGGCGACCGCCCCCCGGTCGCGCGTCGTCCTGCGCGGCCGCATCGAGGAGCTGCGCCCGGTGCGCCTCGCGCCGCAGGCCGGCCGCGCCGGCCTCGAGGAGCACCTCCTCGCGCACCTGCGCTTCGAGGACGGCACGACGGTCCTGCTCGACCTCGGTCCGCGGCCGGCGCTCGCGGACCTGCGCCTCGCGACCGGCGACGTGATCACGGTCCGCGCCGTCCCGGGCGAGATCGACGGCCGTCCGGTGCTCATGGCCGAGGCGATCCGCGCGCGCGGCGAGCGCCGCGAGGTCGACTGGTCGGCCGCCTGGACCCCGCCCGAGCCCCCGCCGCCCGAGCCGGACCTCGCCCGCGGCGCGGGCACCCTGTTCGTCCTGCGGGGGCGGCTCGGCCCCGCGCAGGCGGTCGAGGTCGCGGGCGTCCGCCAGCAGGTCGTCGCCCTGACGCTCGACGACGGGCGCCAGGTCCGCGTGGCCCTGGGTCCGGGCGGCGCGCTGCCGCCGGGCCTCGCGCCCGGCGAGCGGGTCGCCGTGCGCGGGCGCTGGGGGCGGCTCGATGACCAGCAGGTGCTCGAGGCCGAGGCCCTGCGCCGGGAGGGCGAGTGGGCGCCGGTGCGTCGCGGGAGCTGAGCGCTCTACGGTCCGGGCCGGAAGACGCGCTCGCCCGGGCGCAGGAAGCCCAGCCGGCGCCGCAGGGCGCGCTCGACCGACCACGGGTCCTCGCGCAGGGCCCGGGCGTCGCGCTCGAGCACGGCGATCGAGCCGCGCAGGTCGCCCACCTCGCCCGCGAGCGCGTCGCGGCGCGCCCGCAGGTCGCGCGTCTTGAGCTTGCTCGGCAGGAGCACGAGCGCCGAGTAGAGGGCGCCGGCGGTGAGGAGGAGCGCGGCCAGGTAGGCCACCTCCTGCAGCGCCGCCCGCCGCCGCTGCTCGGGGGGCAGCCGGCGCGAGCTGCGGGGGGTGCCGCGGGGGCCATCGCGGTCCCGGGGCGCGGAGGGGCTGGTGGGGGGCTCGGCCACGTCCCCCGTATCGGCCGCCCACCCTCCCGGGCTGAACGCTTGACCCCTTGTACGGCCCGGAGTACGATCCTCCCGCTCCAGGCCTGGCGCACGCGTCCGGCTCCCCGCCCCTCGGGGGTCTCGGGGAGCCGCATGGTTTCCAGGCCGGTCCACATGGGAGCTCGTCACGTCTTGATCCTGTCGGCCATCGTCCTCGCGCTCAGCGGCGGCTGCGCCACCACGACGCGCTTCGTCGTGTCGCGCGCCGCCACGGCCCCCCTCGCGGGGGTGGAGCGGCCGGCGCTGGTCTTCCAGGGACCGCCGTCGCGCCCCGACGCCGGCGACCTGCTCGCCGCGGCGCTGGCCGAGCGCCTGCGCGAGGCGGGCCTCTCGCCTGCGATGGGCGCGGCCGACCTCGACGCGCTCGACGCCACCGTCCAGGGCTGGATCGAGGGGCTCGAGGCCGACGGCGGGCGCCTCACCGTGCGCCTGCAGGTGGCCCGCCCGCGCCAGGGCTCGACCGCCCTCCCGCTGATCGTCGTGGTCGTCCCCCGCGGCGCCGGCCTCGACGCGCTGCTGGCGGAGGCGGCGGCCCGCGTGGCCGCGGCGCTCCTTCCCGGCGCCGCCGAGCCGGTGACCGTCGAGTGGGAGCGGGCCGGCGACCGCGACCTCCCGGCGCGCCGTCACATGGCCGCGGGCGACGTCGCGGCGGCCCTGGCCGCGCTCGAGGAGGCCCTGCGCCAGGCCACGGCGGACGCCGTCGACGCCGAGACGCTGGCCGCCCTGCACTACGACCTGGGCCTGTGCCTCGACCTCCTCGGCCGGCTGGCCGAGGCCGAGCGGGCCTTCGACGAGGCCCTGACCCTGCACGGGAGCGAGCGGCACATCGAGGCCCTCCGCGACCTGCGCCGCCGCCGCGCGGGGGGTGGCCCGTGAGCGCCGACCCCGCGCACCTCTCGCGGCTCGCGGCCCGGACGCGCGAGCTCGTCGCCGACCTCGAGGCGACGCGCGCCGACGTGCTCTCGCCCGCCGACCTCAACCGGGCGCTGCGGCAGCTCCTGCGCAACCAGGCCGAGATCATCGACGCCCTGGCGCGCACCGGACGCGCCGCGGCGCCGGCGGCGGCGCCCGAGCCCGAGCAGGCCGCGCCCGAGCCCGAGCCCGTGAACGCCCTGCTCGTCGCCACCCCGGCCGCGCCGCCGGCCACCAACGGGGCCGCCGCCCACGCCATCGTGGTCGAGCCGGCCGCGCCCGCCGACGACGCGCCCGCGACGCCGCTCTCCGAGCGGCTCCTCGACGAGCGGCGCACGCTGCCGAAGCACATCGCGCGCTCGGTCGTCGAGGAGTTCGACAACCGGGACAAGAGCTACGAGAAGGGCCTCGACAAGCTGAACCGATGGGTCGCCGGAGGGGCGGGGACGCCCTTCCAGTGGCGTGGCGACCGCGCCTACCTCAACCTCAACGGGGCCGGCGAGGCCGCCGTGAAGAACTACGAAGATCAGCTCATGTCGCGCATGGGCTTCAGCCGCCGCCTCGGGCGGCTCGACGTTCCGGGGTTGCAGGGCGAGGTCATCATCTACGAGCGCCCGGGCTAGGATATGCAGATCATGGTGAAGGTGAACGAGCAGGCGACGATGGACCTCAACCCCGAGACCGTGCGGCAGTACGTCTGGGCGCGCTACATCGACAACGTGCGGCCGCGCGTCGAGATCGACGAGGACCAGGCGCTCAAGCTGTTCGAGGACCACTACTCGAAGCACCCGCTCAATCAGGACGACGAGTGCTTCTACTTCGGGATCCTCCTCTACGAGCGCGCCTTCTCGGCCGAGGACGCGACCCGCGCGCGCTACCTGGTCAAGGCCAAGGAGGTCTTCGAGGTCTACCGCAGGGTCTCGGGCGAGACCGAGTGGGACGTCATCGAGGACCGCTACGCCGACGTGTGCGACATCATCGAGTCCGAGGGCCTGCTGGAGAAGGTGCAGACGGCCGCCTCCCAGGCGCCCAAGGTCGAGGGCATGGTCCTCGTGCCGGCCGGCCCCTTCCCCTACGGCCTCGACCGGACGCAGGTCCACCTCGAGCCCTACTACATCGACGTCTACCCGGTGACGAACGCCGACTACAAGAAGTTCCTCACCGAGACGAGCTACCGCAAGCCCGAGATCTGGGGGCGGCGGCCCGACCTCTCCGCCGACGAGCTGCCGGTGACGGGCGTGTCGTGGATGGACGCGCTGCAGTTCTGCAAGTGGGCCAAGAAGAGCCTGCCCACGGCCGAGCAGTGGGAGAAGGCCGCCCGCGGGCACGAGGGCTACACCTACCCCTGGGGCGAGGAGCCGCCCACGCCGGACCGGGCCAACTACAAGGTCCACATCGAGGACGACGGCCGGCTGCAGAACCCGCGCCGCTACGAGAAGTGGAAGTCCCCCTTCGGCGTGGTCGGCATGGTCGGCACCGTCTGGGAGTGGACGAACACCTCGTACCCCGAGGAGGAGGGCGCCCAGATCATCAAGGGCGGCTCCTACGAGGACCCGGCCGACCCCGACTTCCTCTCCGCGTACGCCTCGATCTGGGCGAACAAGAAGGAGAAGAACGAGCTGATCGGCTTCCGCTGCACGAAGACGCTCGACATGTCGTCGTGACCCGGCGGCTGCTGGTCGTCATCGACGGCCCGGCCGGCGCCGGCAAGAGCACCGCGTCGCGCCGCCTGGCGCGCGCGCTCGGCGGCACCTACCTCGACACCGGCGCCATGTACCGGGCGATCACCCTGGCCGCCCTGCGCCGCGGGATCGACCTGGCCGACGGCCGGGCGCGCGCGGCCGTCGCCGAGCAGGCCGAGGTCGAGCTCATCCCGACCGACGGTGAGGGCTGTCGGGTGCTGCTCGACGGCGAGGACGTCTCGGCCGAGGTCCGCACGCGCGAGGTCACGGGCAACATCCACTGGCTCGCTGGCGACGCGCGCGTGCGCGAGGTCCTGGTCGAGCTGCAGCGCGCCTTCGCCCGGGCCGCCGACCGGCCCGTCGTCGCCGAGGGCCGCGACCTGGCGTCCGTCGTCTTCCCCGACGCCGACGTGAAGGTCTACCTGGACGCCTCGGTCGAGGAGCGGGCCCGCCGCCGGGCCAAGGAGCTCGGCGCGGCCTCCCCGGCGCTCGAGGTCCTGCAGGACGAGATCGCCACCCGTGACCGCCGCGACTCGACCCGCGACGTCGCGCCGCTCGTCCGCGTCCCCGACGCGGTCCACGTCGACTGCTCGGCGCTCGGGCCCGACGAGGTCGTGGCGCGCCTGCTCGAGGTCGTCCGCGCCGCCCGGTGAGGCCTCCGCGTCCGCGTCCGGGTCCGCGTTCTCATCTCGCTCTCGCGCCAACCCGCCCGAGCGAGCGATGGGGACGGGCGGAGCGGGACGGTTCGTGCCAGCCCGGGGCATCCACCAGCCGCCCGCCCCTCGCGAGCGCATCACACATCCCAGGTACGGTTCGTGCCAGTCCGGGTCATCCGCCAGCCGCCCGCCCCTCGCGAGCGCATCACTCGTTGCAGATCGTGCCAGTCCGGGTCATCCGCCAGCCGCCCGCCCCTCGCGAGCGCATCACTCGTTGCAGATCGTGCCAGTCCGGGGCATCCACCAGCCGCCCGCCCCTCGCGAGCGCATCACTCAGCGAAGGCCTTGCCAGCGGCCGGCCATCGTGTAAAACGCCTTGTCTCCTCGGGCCGCCCCGCGGTGGGGCCGGCCCGCGCACGAAGAGTCAGACACGCTTCCACGGCCTCCGCGCGCCCGAGCAGGGGCTGGCGCCGGGGGCGGGGACCAGACCCCCGCGAGCAATCGAGAACATGCCGATCAACGAAGTAGTGAAGAAGTTCGACCTCAACCCGATCGAGCTGAACAACCTCATGGTCGAGGCGCTGGGGCCGGACGGCGACGCGCGCCTGGACCAGCTCTACGAGCACTCGGTCTCGGACCTCAAGCCGGACAAGATCGTCAAGGGCCGCGTCCTGAACATCATCGGCGACGACGTGATCGTCGACGTGGGCTACAAGTCCGAGGGCGTCATCCCGATCGACCAGTGGAAGAACCGCGACGAGGTCGACATCGGCGACGAGGTGGACGTCCTGCTCGAGGCCGTCGAGGACGAGTCCGGCCTCATCATGCTCTCCAAGCGCAAGGCCGACCGCCAGAAGGGTTGGGAGCGCGTCATCCAGCAGCACGCCAAGGGTGACAAGGTCAAGGGCAAGTGCGTCCGCAAGATCAAGGGCGGCCTGCTCGTCGACATCGGCGTCCCGGTCTTCCTGCCCGCCTCGCAGATCGACATCCGGCGCGTGCCGGACATCGCCGAGTTCCTGGGCAAGGAGATCGAGTGCAAGATCATCAAGATCGATGAGGCGCGCATGAACATCGTCGTGTCGCGCCGCAAGCTGCTCGAGGAGGAGCGGGAGCAGAAGAAGAAGGAGCTCCTGGACAAGCTGTTCGAGGGCGCGGACGTCGAGGGCGTGGTCAAGAACCTCGCCGACTTCGGCGCGTTCATCGACCTGGGCGGCATCGACGGCCTGTGCCACATCACCGACATGTCGTGGGGCCGCGTGAACCACCCGTCGGAGGTGCTGAAGATCAACGACAAGGTGCGGGTCAAGGTCCTCAAGATCGACCCGAAGACCGAGCGCATCTCGCTGGGCATCAAGCAGCTCACCGAGTCGCCCTGGAACAACATCCAGGCGAAGTACCCGGTCGGCGCGAAGTTCACCGGCTCGGTGGTGAACATCGTCAGCTACGGCGCCTTCGTGAAGCTCGAGGAGGGCGTCGAGGGCCTCGTGCACGTGAGCGAGATGTCCTGGACGAAGCGCATCAACCACCCGTCCGACGTCGTGCAGATCGGGGACAAGGTCGAGGTCGTGATCCTCGACGTGAACCCGCAGAAGCAGGAGATCAGCCTCGGCATGAAGCAGATCGAGGTCAATCCTTGGTCGCTGGTCGAGGACAAGTACCCGCCTGGCAAGGAGGTCGGCGGCGTCGTCCGCAACCTCACGAACTACGGCGCGTTCGTCGAGCTCGAGGAGGGCATCGACGGCCTCCTGCACGTGTCCGACCTCTCCTGGACGAAGAAGGTCGTCCACCCCTCGGAGCTGCTGAAGAAGGGCGACGAGGTCAAGGCGGTCGTCCTGGCCGTCGACCAGGAGAAGAAGCGCATCGCCCTGGGCATGAAGCAGCTCGAGGAGGACCCCTGGGACCGGCTCATCCCCAACAAGTACTCGGTGGGTGAGATCGTCCGCGGCCACGTGACGAAGGTCACGAACTTCGGCGTGTTCGTGGAGCTCGAGGACGGACTCGAGGGCCTGCTGCACATCTCCGAGCTGGCCGAGCACAAGGTCGATACGCCGCAGAGCGTCGTCGAGCCGGGCGACCTGTGCCACGTCAAGGTGATCAAGGTCGACACCGACGAGCGCAAGATCGGCCTCTCGCTGCGCCGCGCGATCGAGGAGGGCCACCCCGGCCCGCAGAAGACCGACCGCAAGCCGCCGCCGGAGCCGGTGATCCCGACGGAGGAGTGATCTCCGCCGTCCTCCGAGGTCGAAGAGACGCACGCGCGCCGGTCCCGCGAGGGGCCGGCGCGCGTCGCTTTCCGGAGCTCGACGGGCCGACCGATCGCTGCCCCGGAACCGGACGCGAGTCGAGCTCGCGCACGCCGGCACGCGACCCAGCTCCTCTCGAGCCATGGAATCGAGGCGGGACACCGAGGGCGGGAGGTCAAGAGTTTCGGGGGGGCGGGCGCTCTCTCCGGCCCCGCTCTCCCTTCCTCGTCCGCCTCCAGTCGCCAGGGACGCCCGACCATTCCTCGGGTTGCCGCCCCCCTCCGTTACAATCCCGCCCCGAGAGGTCCGCGCATGTGTGGGATCGTCGGCCTGGTCCAGCGCTTCGACCCGGACGCCCGCTTCGACGCGGCGGCCCTGACCGAGGCGCTGCGCGCGCTGGAGGCGTGGCGCATCGACGCGCCGGACGCGGCGGACGCGCTCATGGCCGCCGCGCGGGCCCTCGAGGGCCCCAGCCTGCGCCTGGTCGGCTGGGCGGGGTTCCGGGCCCTGCGCGAGGCCTCCGCCCTGCGCGCCGACGCGCGGCGCGCGGCCGACCTCCTGCGCGCGGCCGCCCAGGCGGTCGACGAGCGGCTGGCCGACACGCGGGCGCCGGTGGGCAGCGCCGTGGGCGAGGCCCTGTCGCGCGGCGCGGTGGCCGCCCGCGACGTGGCCTGGCGCCTCGTCGAGGACGCGCTCTCGAACGTCGATGCCGCCGAGGCCCTGCGGCCGACCGGCGAGGACCCGGGCCTCAAGGGCTGGTTCGAGCTGTGGCGCCTGAACCTGGTCCTGAACCAGCTCGCCCGCCTCGAGGTGCGCGGGCGCGACTCGGGGGGGCTGGCCACGCTCGTGGTCCTCGACGCCGGGGCGTGGACCGGCGCGCGGGCCGTGCTCGAGGCGCGCGGCCTCCTCGGCGAGCTGGAGCGCCGGGCGGCGACGCCGCACCTGCGCGACCTGGCCGTCCTGCGCGCCCCGACCCCGGGCGGCGGCGTGGCCCTGCTCCTCGCCCACAAGGTCGCCCGCGAGGTGGGCGAGCTGGGCGCCAACGTGCGCGACCTGCGCGCGCGGCTCGCGGCCGACGCCCTGCACCGGGTCCTGATCAGCCTGCCCGGCGCGCGCGTGCAGGCGCTGGCCCACACGCGCTGGGCCAGCAACGGGATCATCTCGGAGCCGAACTGCCACCCGGTCGCCAACGACCTCCCCGGCCGGCCGCTCGAGCGGATCGTCGCGGCCGTCCTCAACGGCGACGTCGACAACTACGTGGCCCTGGCCGCCGGCTGGCCGATCCCGGCCGAGGTGACGACCGACGCCAAGGTGATCCCGCTCGAGGTCTCGCGCCGCCTCGGCGCCGACCCGGCGCGGGCGTTCTGCGACGCCGTGGCAAGCTTCACCGGCTCGACGGCGATCGCGGCGCTCCTGGGCGACGACCCCGACCGCGTGCACCTGGCGCTCCGCGGCAGCGGGCAGGCCCTCTACGTGGGCGTGACCGAGGAGCAGGGCTACCTGTTCGCGTCGGAGCTCTACGGCGTCGTCGAGGCCGCGGCCCGCTTCCACAAGCTCGACGGCGACCAGGGCGAGGTCGTGCGCCTGCGCGCGCTGGCGCCCGGCGAGGACGCGCTGGCGGGCCTCGAGCGCGCCGGCTACGACGGCGCGCCGCGCCCGGCGCCGAAGCTGAAGCCGGCGCCGATCGCCACGCGCGACATCGACCGCGCCGGCTTCTCGCACTTCCTGCTCAAGGAGATCAGCCAGGCGCCGACCTCGATCGAGCGCACGCTGCGCGGCAAGTTCGTCGTCGACGCCCCCGACCGGGGCCGCTTCCTCCTGGGCGACGACGTCGTCCCGCCGGCCGTGCGCGAGGCGCTGGCCGCGCGGGCGCTCCGGCGCGTCTACGTGATCGGCCAGGGGACGGCGGCCGTGGCCGGCCAGGCGGCGGCCGAGTACATGGCGGCGCTCCTGCGCCCGGCCGGGATCGACGTGCGCGGGCTGACGGCGAGCGACCTGTCGGGCTTCTACCTCTCGGACGTCGGCCCCGACGTGCTGATCGTGGCCGTCTCGCAGAGCGGCACGACGACCGACACCAACCGCACCGTCGACCTCGCCCGCGAGCGGGGCGCGCCCGTGCTGGCGATCGTCAACCGGCGCGGCTCCGACCTGGCCGACAAGGCGCACGGCGTCCTCTACACGTCGGACGGGCGCGACGTGGAGATGAGCGTCGCCTCGACCAAGGCCTTCTACTGCCAGGTCGTGGCCGGCTACCTGCTCGGGCTGCAGCTCGCCGCGCTCGCCGGCGCGCTCGAGCCGGCCGACCTCGCCGGGCGCCTCCTGCGCCTCATGGACCTGCCGCGCTGCCTGCGGGTGGTGCTCGAGGAGTCGCGCGACCGGCTGCGCCAGGCGGCGTCGCTGGCGCTCGAGCGGCGCCACTGGACCGTCGTCGGCAGCGGCCCCATGCTCCACGCGGCGAGGGAGATCCGCATCAAGCTCTCGGAGCTCTGCTACAAGTCGGTCGCCGTCGACACGATCGAGGACAAGAAGCACATCGACCTGTCGAGCGAGCCGCTGATCCTCGTGTGCGCGGCGGGCCTCACCGGCGCCGCGGCGGCCGACGCGGTCAAGGAGGTCGCGACCTACCGCGCGCACGCGGCGCGGCCGGTCGTGATCTGCGACCGCGGCGAGCGGCGCTTCGGCGAGTACGCCGAGGCCACGGTCGAGGTGCCGGCCACGTCGACCGAGCTGGCGCTGCTCCTCAACACCATGGCCGGCCACCTGTTCAGCTTCGAGGTGGCCCGGGCGATCGACCGGCTGACCGAGCCGCTGCGGCAGGTGCGCGAGCTGGCCGAGGCGGCGCACGAGTCGATCGTCGTCGCCGACGACCACGCGTCGTCGGTCGAGGCGCAGGAGGCGCTCGCGCGCGCGCGCCAGGCGCTGCGGCCCGCGGCGACCTCGGTGTTCCGGGCGATCGACGAGGGCCTGTGGAACGCCGCCGTCGGCCCGGGCACGACGCTGCGCCTGACGACGGCCCTGCGCGTGGCCCTGGGCCACGTCCCCTGGCAGGAGGTCCGCCCCGGCCAGCCGTTCCCCTCGCCGCGGGGGATGCTCGAGCACCTGCTGGCCGAGGTGGCCCGCGCCGTCGACGCCCTGCGCCGGCCGATCGACGCGATCAAGCACCAGGCCAAGACGGTCACCGTGGGGATCTCGCGCGAGGCCGTCGCGCGGCCGGAGCCGGGGCCGCTCCTGCGCGCCCTGGAGGAGGTCGGCCTCGCCGCCGCGCGGGTCTCCGACCAGGACGCGGCCGCGCTCGCCGCGCTCGAGCCGGTGATCGAGCGCGTGGCCGGCGCCGTGAGCTACCGCCTCGAGGAGCTCGACCCGCTCGGCGCGCCCACCGACCTGAGCCGGATCGTCGTCGTCGAGAAGTCCGGCGTGGCCGCCGCGATGACGTCGCGCGCCGACGCCGGCGCGCCGCTGGCGGGGACGAAGCGGCAGATCGTCCGCGCCCCGCGCGTGTGGGTGGGCCTGGGCCAGCGCGACGGGCAGCCGCTCGTCGCCTGCCCCGGCTACGACGAGGGCGTCGTGCGGGGGCTCGGCCTCCTGCACGTGGCCTTCAAGGTCGGCGCGTCGACGCGCGAGCGCGTGCGGGCCCTGCGCGCGGCCGGCCGCTACGAGGACCTCAAGTGCGCCGTCACCGAGCACGACGTCCCCTGGGGCGATGCGCTCCTCGACGCCGTGCCGGTGGCCGCGCTGCTCACGGCGCCGCTCGAGGCGCTGGCGCGCGAGCTCGCCGGGCGGGGCGACGGCGCGTTCATGGGCGTGGGCGCGAGCGAGGCGGACGCGTGATCCTGTCCCGGGACGAGGTCCTGCGCGAGCTGAAGGCCGGCAGGATCAAGATCGAGCCGTTCGAGCCGAAGAACCTGAGCACGGCGTCGATGGACCTCACCGTGTCGCGCTGGTTCCGCCGGCTGCGCCGCGTCGACGAGCCGATCGAGGTCCGCCTCGAGGTCGACTACCGCGACCCGTCGATCACGCGCCTGGTCGAGGTGCCCGAGGGCGGGTTCATCGAGGTCGCGCCGCAGGAGACGCTGCTCGGCATCACGCAGGAGCGCGTCGGCCTGCCCGACGACGTGTGCGGCTGGTTCGAGGGGCGCTCGCGCTTCGCGCGCCTGGGCCTCCTCGTGCACATCTCCGCCGGCTTCATGCAGCCCGGGACGTTCAACAACCAGGTGCTCGAGATCAGCAACATGTCGCCGCGCCCGCTGCGGCTGTACCCGGGCACGGCGCTGTGCCAGTTCATCTTCCAGCGCACCGCCGGCAGGGCGGTGCACTCCGGCCGCTACTCGTCCCAGACGATCGACGACTTCCGCGCCACGCCCGGGGCCTGAGCGGTCGGTGGGGCGCGTCTTCGACCTGGGCGCCGGCCCCTACGACCTGGTCACCGACAACGCGCTGTGGCGCGAGCAGGTGGCCCGCCTGCTCGAGCCCGGCGCGCCGGCGCCGCGCCGCCTCCTGGACCTCGGCTGCGGCCCCGGCGGCAGCGCCTTCGTCCTCGCCGACCGCCTCCCCGGCGCGCGCGTCGCGGCGCTCGACATCTCGTGGCCCATGGTGGCGCGCGCGCGGGCGCACCAGCGCCGCCGGTGGTCCCGCCAGGGCGACCGGGTCGCGCTCCTGCAGGCCGACGCCACGCACCTGCCCTTCGGCGACGGCGCGTTCGACCTCGTCACCGGGCACAGCTTCCTCTACCTCGTCCCGGACCCCGCGGCCGTCCTGCGCGAGGTGCGGCGCGTGCTCGCCCCGGGCGGGCGGGTCGCGTTCATGGAGCCGAGCGCCGCCGGGTCGCTCCGGCGGGCGGCGCTGGCCGGCCTCTGGAGCGCGGGCGAGCTCCTGCGCCGGCCGGTCGACGCCGGGCGCCACGCGGCGTCGATGCTCACCTGGCGCCTCTACGGCGCGGCCGTCGGCCGCCTCGCGCCGGCCCGGCTGGAGGGGCTCCTGCGCGACGCGGGCTTCCTCGACGTTCGCCTCGCGCCGACGCTCGGCGGCCTCGGCCAGCACGCGCGGGCGCGGCGCGGCTGACCACCCCTCATGATCACTCGACCGGCAGGGCCGGCGGCGCCAGGGCCCCCGTGGCCGCGTCGAGGCGCACGGCGGCGGCGGCCCAGTCGGCGCGGGCCGCGAGGGCGCGCCGGCGCGCCTCCAGCGCCTGGGCGCGGGCCGCGAGCACCTCGATCACCGGGACCTGCCCCGCGGCCTGGGCCGCCTCGGCCACGCGGAGGACCGCCTCGGCGCCCTCCTCGAGGGCGCGGGCGTGGACCTCGGCCGTGCGGTGGGCGGCCTGGGCGACCGCGTGCGCCTCGTGCACGTCGGCGCGGAGGGCGTGCACGGCGGCGACCAGCCCGTCGCGGGCGGCGGCGCGCGCCAGCCGCGCGCGCTCGACCCCCCAGTGGTTGAACCGGCTGAAGACCGGCAGCTCGATCGCGAACCCGGTGCCGACCGCCAGCCGCGGCCAGCGGAGCGCGCGCTCGAGCGCCAGGTCGGCGTCCGCCTCGCGGTGCGCCCAGCGCGCCGCCTCGAGGTCGGGGCGGCGGGCGAGCGCCGCCTCGACGAGGGGCCCGGGCAGGGGGGGCGGCGTCGAGGACGCCAGCGCGTCGAGCGTCGTCGTCGGCCGCCAGCGCTCGCGCGGCGGGAGGCCGAGGAGCGCGTTGAGGGTCAGCCGGGCCGCCTCGGCCTCGCCCTCGAGGTGCGGGACCGCCGCCCGGGCCTGCCGCATGGGGAGCTCGGCCAGGCTCACCTCGAGGTCGGTCGCCTGGCCCACCGCGCGGCGCTCGGCCGTCTGGGCGTGCGCCCGCTCGGCGAGCGCCACCTGCGCCAGCACGAGCTCCAGCTCGGCCTCCGCCTGCAGCAGCGCCGTGTAGGCCAGGCGGACGTCGCGCGCCAGGTCGGCCTCGGCGGCCCGCGCCAGGGCCGCCTCGCGCGCCAGCCGCGCGGCCGCGACGGCCACGCGCGCGTCGAGCTCGCCCGGGCGGGGGAGCGGGAACATGAGCTGGAAGCCGGACAGGACGCTGTGCGTCGTCACCTTCCGGACCGTCGCCAGGTCGGCGATCACGTTGTTCGCGATCCACTCGAGCTCGGGGTCGGGCCACAGGCCGGCGATCTCCCGGCCCACCCGGGCCACCGGCAGCCAGGCCCGGCGCGCGTGCAGGCCGGGGTTGTGGCGGGCGGCGAGCGCCACGGCCTCGTCGACCGTCAGCCCGTCGCCGACCGTGACGGGGCGCGGCGCGGCGGCGCGCTCCAGGCTCGTCGCCTCGAGCGCGCGCAGGACCTCGGCCGGGTCGACGACCTCGGGCTCGTGGGCGGCGCAGCCGATCGTCGTGCTCGTCACGAGCGGGAGGAGGACCGTGAGCATCACGCGGGCCCGGGGGCGTGGGTGCACGAGGGCGAGTGTCCCCCGCGCCGGCCTCGCCCTCAACGTCTCCACGGCGCCGAGCGCCCGCGGCCGGCGCGCGGCGCCTCGCCCGCCGGGGCTGCGCCCTCGCGCTAGGGCGGCTACGATCCGCCCACGGAGGGGCGCGGTGAGCCGCCAGGTGGGGCACTACGTCCTGGGGCCGGAGGTGGCGCGCGGCGGCGCGGGGGTCGTCTTCCGCGCGGTCGACGCCCGCGACGGCCGCGAGGTCGCCCTCAAGGTCATGCTCGACGGTGACGGCGGCGCGCGGCGCATGCTGCGCTTCGACCGCGAGGCGCGGGCGCTGATCCGCCTGCGCCACCCGGCGATCGTGGCCGCCTACGACACGGGCGTCGACGCGGGGCGCCCGTGGCTGGCCATGGAGCTGGTCCAGGGCGAGTCGCTCCAGCGGCACCTCGACACGCACGGCCCCATGGCGCCGGCGGCGGCCGCCGAGCTGGTCGTCCAGCTCGCGCGCGCCGTCGAGCACGCGCACCGGTCCGGCGTGCTGCACCGCGACCTCAAGCCCGACAACGTCCTCATCACGCGCGACGGCACGCCGCGCCTGGTCGACTTCGGCCTCGTGCGCGACCTCGAGCCGGGCGAGGCCTCGCGCCTGACCGCCACGGGCACCGTGCTCGGCACCCCGGGCTACTGGGCGCCCGAGCAGGCGCGCGGCGAGCGGGCCGACGCGCGCACGGACGTCTACGGGCTGGGCGGGCTCCTGCACGCGGCGCTCGTCGGCGCCCCGCCGATCGAGGCCGACTCGTTCACCGAGGCGCTGATCGCCGTCGAGGCGCGCGAGGTCGAGCCGCCCTCCGCTCGCCGGCAGGGGGTCGACCCCGCCCTGGACGCGATCTGCCTGCGCGCCCTGGCCAAGCAGCGCGACGACCGCTACCCCGCGGCCGGGGCGCTCGCCGACGCCCTCGAGGGCTGGCTCGCCGGCCCGCGCGCGACGGCGCCGCGGCGGCGGTCGCCGGCGGCCCTGTGGCTCGTCGGCGGCGCCGGGCGGCCGTCGCGGCGGCGCTGTCGGTCCGGGGACCGGACGCGGGGCCCGCCGGCGCCGGCCCGCGCCGGCGACGGAGGCGACCACCCGTCGACCGAGGCCCAGCCCGTCGACGCTTTGGCCGAGGGCGCTGGCGCCTCGACCGGGCGACGCGGGCCGGCGCGGCGGCGGCGCTCGAGCGCGCGTGGCCCGCGAGCCCGACCACGCGGGCGCCCTGGCGGCGCGCGGGCTGGCGCGGGCGCGGGCGGGGCGGCCGCGAGGCGCTCGACGACGCGACGCGCGCCGCCGGGGCGCCGCCGCGCGACGCCGCGACCTGGCTGACGATCGCGCGCGTCCGCCTGCTCGCGGGGGAGCGCGCGCGGCCGGAGGGCGCGGTGCCGGCCGCGCCCTCGAGCACGACCCCGACCTGTCGGCGGCCTGGGCGCTGCGGCCGAGGTGCGCCTGGCCTGGGCCGCCCCGGAGGCCGCGCGGGCCGACGCCGAGCAGGCGCTCGCGCGCGCGGCCCGACGACCCCGGGGCGCGGCTGGCCCGCGCGCGGGTCGCCTCGGCCGCGGGCGCGGCCGACGACGCCCTGGCCGACCTCGACGCGGCGCTGCGCGCGGCGGACCACCTCGCGGCGCGGCTGCTCCGCGGCGACCTGCGGCGGCGGGCGGGCGACCTCGCGGGCGCGCGCGGACCTCGACCAGGCGGTCGAGGCCAGCCCGCACGACCCGGCCGGCTGGCGGATCCGGGCGCTCGTGCGCGCGGCCCAGCGCGACCCGGGCGCCCTCGACGACGTCGCGCGGGCGGAGGGCCTCGCGCCGGGGCTCGAGCACCTCGCCGCCCGCGGGCGCGTCCTCGGGCTCCTGGGCCGCTGGGAGGAGGCCCTGCCGGACCTGCAGGCGGTCGAGGCCCAGCGCGGCGACGGCGACGACCTCGACGCGCTGGCCGCCTGCCTCCTGCGTCTCAAGCGGCCGCGCGACGCCGTCGCCCTGCTCGACCGCGCGGCGAAGCTCGAGCCCGACCGCGCCGAGCGCTGGGCGCGCCTGGCGCTCACGCTCGCGCATCTCGGCGACCCGGCCTACGGGCGGACGCTGGCCGAGCGGGCCCTGTCGCTCGACCCGCGCTCGGGGCTGGCGATCTGCGCGCTCGGGATCGCGCGCTACCACGCGGGCGATCGGCGCGGCGCGCGGGTCGAGCTCGACCGGGGCCTGGCGCTGGCGGTCGACCCGACGGCCCTCGAGCTCAGGGCGCAGCTCCGCTTCAACGACGGCGACTGGCAGGGGGCCGTCGCCGACCTCGACCGCGCGCTGGCGCTCGGCCCGCTCGAGCCGGCGCGGACCTACTACAACCGCGGCGTGTTCCGCTCCACGCCGGACCCCGAGGCGGCCGACGCCGACTACGACCTGGCGCTCGCGGCCGACCCGCGCTTCCTCCAGGCGCTGCACGCGCGGCTGGGGCGCCGCCTGCGCCGGGGCGACTACGCGGGGGGTCGGGCCGACGTCGAGGCGGCGCTGAAGGAGTCCCCGGGCGACGCGCGGCTGCACTACAACCTGGCGTCGCTCTGCCGGCGCCTGGGCGACGGCGACGGCGCGCTCGCCGCGGCGGCGCGCGCGCTCGAGCTCGACCCGTCGATGCTCCACGTGCACCTCACGCGGGGGCTGGTCCTCCTCGACCGTGACCAGCTCCCGGCGGCGCTGGACGAGTTCGGCCGCAGCGTGGCGAAGGCGCACGACTTCGCCTCGCGCGGCTACGCCCTGCGCGCGCTGACGCGGCGGCGCATGGGCGACCTCGACGGGGCCCTCGACGACGCGGCGCAGGCGCTGGCCCTCGACCCCGACGAGGCGGCGGCGCTCACGATCCGCGGGCTCGTGCGGCGCGCCCGCGGCGAGCGCGCCGCGGGCGACGCGGACCTGAGCCGCGGCCTGGCGCTCGCGGCGCAGGAGGACGCCGACCTCGTGCGGGTGCTCCGGATCGAGGTCGATCGGTGAGGGCGTCCTCGCTCGTCGTCGGCCTCCTCCTCGCGCTGGCCGCCGGCGGCTGCCGCTCGGGCTACGACGGGCCCAGCTTCGCGGGCGAGTGGCAGGCCGGCGGCATGCGCCTCACGGTGAGCCAGGACCTCGACGCGTGGCTCGACGCGCCCGTCCGGGCCGAGCTGCTCGACGCCGCGGGGCGCGCCTGGACGCTCAAGGGCACGCCGGAGCGGCAGGGCGCGCAGGGGGTCGTGCGCGGGGAGCCCCTGCGCGTCGGGCTGCGCGCCGGCCTGACGCTCGTCGACGACGCCGGCGAGCGGCGCGCGTTCGCGTCGGGGCCGCTGCCCTGGGCGCTCGTGCGCGGCGCCCTCCCGTCGGGCGAGGAGGCGATCACCCTGCACGTCGGCCAGGCCGGGCCCCTGTGGTCGTCCGCGCCGGCCGAGAGCTGGTGCCACGCCACGTTCCACCGGCCGGGCGCGCGCCCGCCCGCGCTCCGCCCGCCCGCGCCTGCCGAGGCCGAGCGCTGCGCGACCTGCGGGGCGGCGCTCGAGGCCGGCTGGCGGCACTGCCCCATGTGCGGCGCGGGGCGTTGACGCCGGCGTCGCGGACCTCGACACGCACGCGGTCGACCCTCGTCCCTGTCGGCGGTTGTGACGGCACGACGGGTGCTCTGCAGGCGGCCGGAGGGCGCCCGTGGAGCACGAGACGGGGGGTGAGCCGCAGCTCCTGCGCTACGCGGCCGACCTGGCGCGGCTGTATGCCCGCAGCAAGGAGGACCGGCGCCGGCGCGCGGACCTCGAGCGGCGCCTCGAGCTCGTGACGTCCGCCTGCGTCGGGCTGGCGCGCGCGCTCTCGCCCGAGGAGGCGGCCGAGCGCCTGGCGCGGGCGGCGGTCGGGCTGCTCGGGCTCGACCGGGCGGCGGTCTACCTGCTCCGGCGCGAGCGGCCGGCGCTCGTGGGGCGCTCGCCGGCCGAGGCGCCGTTCCCGCCCGCGCCGGGCGTGACGCGCGCGGACCTCGAGGCGCTCGGGGGCGAGCCCGACGCGGCGGCCGGGGCGCCCTGGACGCAGGTCGCGGGGGCCGACGCGGCCGTCGTCGTCCCGCTCGTCGGCCGCCGCCGGACGATCGGCTTCCTCTGCGGCGCGGGCCGGCTGCCCGAGGCCACGATCGAGCGCTGGACGCTGGCGCTGCTCGCCGGGCAGGCCGGGGTCGTGCTCGAGAACCTGGCGCTCGACGCCGTGCGCGGCGAGCGGGCGCCCGCGGGCGGCGCCGCGCCGGCGCGCGGCGGCGCGCAGCCGCTCCTGGGGCGCAGCCCGGTCATGGAGCGGCTCAAGGCGCTCGTCGCGCGCCTGGCCCACGTCGACTCGCCCGTGCTCGTGCGCGGCGAGACCGGCACGGGCAAGGCGCTGGTCGCGCGCGCCCTGCACGACGGGGGCCCGCGCGCGCGCGGGCCGTTCGTCGTCGTCAACTGCGGCGCGATCCCCGAGGCGCTGGTCGAGTCGGAGCTCTTCGGGCACGAGGCGGGCGCGTTCACCGGCGCCCTGCGCGCGCACCGCGGCCGCCTCGAGCAGGCGCAGGGGGGCACGCTGTTCCTCGACGAGGTGGGCGAGCTGCCGCTCGCGGCGCAGGTGAAGCTCCTCACGGTGCTCGAGGAGCGGCGCTACACGCGCGTCGGCGGCGAGGAGGAGCTCGTGGCCGACGTGCGCGTCGTCTCGGCCACGAACCGCGACCTCGAGCAGGCCGTCGCCGCGCGCGCCTTCCGCGCCGACCTGCTCTGGCGCCTCAACGTGTTCAGCCTGGAGCTGCCGCCGCTGCGCGAGCGCGGCGCCGACGTGCTCGCGCTCGCCCGCGCGCTGGCCGACGAGGTCGCCGCGCGCTACCGGCTGCCGCCGCCCGCGTTCGGCCCCGAGGCCGAGGCCCGCCTCCTCGGCTATGGCTGGCCGGGCAACGTGCGCGAGCTGCGCAACGTGCTCGAGAAGGCCGTGATCCTCTCCGCCGGCGGGGCGCTCGAGCCCGAGCTCCTGCCGGCGGGCGACGCCGCGCCGGCGCACCTGGCGGCGGGCGGCGACGACGAGCCCGACGAGGAGCTCGCCGGCGGCTCGTTCGCCGAGGCCAAGGAGCGCATGCTCGAGCGCTGGGAGGTGGCCTACCTGCAGGGGCTCTTGCGGCGCACGGGCGGCAACGTCGCCCGCGCCGCGCGGGAGGCGCGGGTCGACAAGAAGCACCTGCACCGGAAGCTGCGCCGCTACGGGATCGACGCCGCCGCGCTGCGGGCCGACGCCGGGTCGAGGTAGGCGCCCGGGGCGACGGCTCGCGACCTGCGCGTGGACGTGCTGCGGCGGGAGCGCGAGGACGAGCGATCTGCGCGGACTTCGTCGCCTTCCGGGGCCCACGTGACCGCGGTCACACGCTCGATCCGGGGGCCACTCGATCCGTTGAAGCCGACGTCGGCGCCCTGGCGCCCATGGGACACGAAGGCAACGAAGGCGACGGACCTCCGTGTCCTTCGTCGACCCTCGTCGCCCTCCGTGTCCCACACCGTCGTCCACGACGACCGGCGAGCGCTGTGGGCCGACGCGTCACGGTCCGCTCCCCCGGCGGCGGGGGAACTTCCCCGCCGCGACGCGTCGCGGCGACGGACCCGGAACGCGCCCCGACGGGCCCGCCGCGTGCTCGAGGGCGACGCTCCGGGAGGGACGGTGGCCCGCAGCCCCGCCGCCGGTCCCACGACCGCGCGGCCCGACGAACACGCGCCCGCGCCCGAGGCGGCCCTGACGGTGGCCGACCCGCTCGACGCCGCGGCCGGCGACGCGCCTGCTCCGGGCGGCCGCCGGCCTCCCGCCGGCCAGCCGGCGCGCCCGACCATCGCAGTGCCGCGTCGACACCTTCGGGGCTGGCCGCCCTGGCCGCCGCCCTGCGCGGGCTGCGGGCGCGCGGCCGGAGGCCGCGCGCGTCGTGGGCCTCGACCCGGAGGTGCGCCGCCGCGCCGCGCTCCTGCGGCTCGACGAGGTCCTCGGCGTGGACGACGAGGCCGCGGGGCCCGCGCCGCGCGACCCGCCGGCGCCGCCCCTGCGCGGCGCGCTCGACGCGGCCGTCGTGCTCCTCGCCACGCTCTACCTGGGCGTCCGCCACTCCCTGACGGACTGCCTGACCACCCCCCTCGGCCGCGAGCAGCTCGCCCGGCAGGTGGTCGAGGTCGGCCGCCGCGGCGTGCCGATCGTGGTCGGCGTGACCTTCCTCATCGGCGCGATCATCGCGATCCAGACCGCCTACACCCTCGAGCCCTACGGCGCGACGATCTACGTGGCCCGCGGCGTGGGGATCTCCATGACCCGCGAGCTCGGCCCGCTCATGGCGGCCGTGCTCGTCGCTGCGCGCTCCGGCTCGGCGATCGCCGCGGAGCTGGGGAGCATGGTCGTCTCCGAGGAGGTGGAGGCGCTGGAGATGATGGCCCTGCGGCCGCGGCGCTTCCTCCTCTCGCCCCGCTTCGCCGCCCTGACCTTCTCGGTCCCCGCCCTGTCCGTGTGCGCCGACGTGGCCGGCGTCCTCGGCGGGGCGGCGATCATGGTCCTGCAGTACGACATCGTCGCCCGGGCCTACTTCGACGAGACGGTCCGCGCCGTCTACCTGTCGGACATCGGCTCCGGCCTGATCAAGTCGGTGTTCTTCGGCGCGCTCATCGCCGCCGTGGCCTGCCGCTGCGGCCTGTCGCTCAGGGGCGGCCCCGAGGCGGTCGGCAGGGCGGCCACGGCGGCGGTGGTGCAGAGCATCGTCGCCGTCGTCCTCTTCGACGCCGCCTTCACCTTCGCCTCGCGGGGGATCCTGTGATCGACCGCCCCGCGCCCGTCCTCGAGACCCGCGGCCTGGTCGTGCGCTTCAACGGCCGCCCCGTCCTGCGCGGGATCGACCTGCAGGCGCGCGCGGGCGAGGTGCTGTTCCTCATGGGCCCCTCGGGCTGCGGCAAGACCACGGTGATCAAGTGCATCGCGGCGCTGCTCCAGCCCGACGAGGGGCAGGTGCTGTTCGAGGGGCGACGGCTCGAGGGCGTCGGCGGCGGCCCGGCGGTCGACGCCATGCGCCGCGCCACGGGGCTCGTGTTCCAGGGCAGCGCCCTGCTCAACTCGATCAGCCTGGCCGAGAACGTGGCGCTCCCGCTGCGCGCGCGCCTGCGCCTGCCCCCCGCCGCCGTGCGCGAGGTCGTGCGCATGAAGCTGGCGCAGGTGGGGCTCCTGCACGCGATGGACCTGCGGCCGTCGGAGCTGTCGGGCGGCATGCGCAAGCGGGCCGGGATCGCCCGCGCCCTGGTCCTCGACCCGCGCCTGCTCCTGCTCGACGAGCCGACGAGCGGCCTCGACCCGGTGACCTCCGACGGGATCGACCGGCTCGTGGCGCAGCTCCGCCACGAGCTCGGGGTGACCGTCGTCGTCGTCTCGCACGACCTCGCCTCCGCCGAGCGGGTGGCCGACCGCCTCGTGATCCTCGGCCAGGGCGAGGCGCTCGTGGAGGGCACCTGGGCGGAGGTGCAGGCCTCGCGCGACCCGGCCGTCCGCAGCTTCCTCGACCGGCGGGCCCGCCCGCCCGCCGCCGCGGCGCACGCGGCCTGGGAGGGACCCTGAGCGTCACCGCGCAGGAGCGCCGCCAGGCGCTCACCTTCGTCGTCGCCTCGCTCGTGGCGCTCGGCGCCGTCGTCGCCGTCGTCGGCGGCGTGCGCCTGCGCCGCCACGACCGCGCCTACCTGGTCGTGTTCCGCGAGTCGGTCTCCGGCCTCGTGGTGTCCGGCCAGGTGGAGTACAAGGGCGTCCCCGTCGGCGTCGTGCGGGCGATCCGCCTGCGCGAGGGCGCCGTCGGCGAGGTGGAGGTCGAGGTCGGCATCCGCCCCGACGTGCCGATCAAGACGGACACGCGCGCCCAGCTCCAGGCGCAGGGGATCACCGGCTTCCAGTCGCTGCAGCTCCTCGGCGGCACGACGGCGGCGCCCGACCTGCCCGAGGGCGGCGTGATCGCCGTCGAGCCGTCGCTCTTCGGCCTCCTCGGCGGCACGGCGCGCGACCTGGCCGAGGTGACCGGCCGCCTGGGCGAGGAGGTGCAGGCGGCGCTGGTCGAGCTGCGGGCGGCGCTGGCGGCCGGCCAGGGCGCCGCGCGCGCCTTCGAGGCGGCGGCCGCGGCGATCGGCTCCGAGGTGCAGGCGTCGGGGGCCGTCCTGCGCGGGACGGCGCGCGACGCGTCGACGCTCCTGCGCGACCCGTCGTGGCCGGCGCTCGGCCAGGAGACCGTCGCCGCCGTGCAGGACCTGCGGCGCGTGGCCGCGGCGCTCGAGCGGGCGGCGACGGCGCTCGCCGCCGTGGCCGGCGAGAACCGCGAGGACGTGCGGGCGCTCGTCCTCGACCTGCGCCGCACCGCCGCCGAGGCGCGCGGCGCCGCGCGCGAGGTGCGCCAGCGCCCGTCGAGCCTGCTCTACGACGTCCCGGGCGCCGAGAAGCCCTTCGCCGACCCGCTCCCGGGGGTGGCGCGGTGAGGGCCCTGGCGCTCCTCCTGGCGGTCGCCACCCCGGCGTGCATCACCCTCGGCCCCGGGGAGCCCGACGAGCTGCGCGAGTGGGACCTCCTGCCCGCGCCCGTGGCCGCCGTCGAGCCGGCGCCCGGGGCGCCGTCGCTCCAGGTGCTCGCGTTCGGCGTGAGCGAGGTCCTCGACCGCGACGTCCTCGTGTGGCGCCGGGGCGAGGTGGAGGTCGGCGCCTACGCGCGCCAGCGCTGGGCGCGCCCGCCGCAGGAGGCCGCGCGGGCGGTGCTCGTGGCGGCCCTGCGCGACGCCCTCGGGCCGGCCGCCGTCGTCGTCGCGGACCCGCCGCTGCCGGCGCCCGACTACGTCCTGCGCGGGCACCTCGCGCGCTTCGAGGAGGTCGACCGCGGCGAGGTCTGGTGCGGCGTCGTCGAGGTCCACGCGGCGCTGGCGCGGCGCGACGGGGTCGAGCTCCTGCGCCGCGTCTACCGCGTCGAGCGCACCGCGCCCGAGCGCAACCCGCGCGGCGTCGTCACGGCCCTGCGCGCCGCGGCCCTCGAGGTGGGCGCCGCGCTCGCGGAGGACGTCACGGCGGCGCTGGGGCTCGAGGCGGGCGCGAAGTAGCCGTCGCGGTCCGTTGCAAGCGCCTGCGCGGCAGTCGCTTGCGCCCTCGTGATGAGGGCGGCCGCGGCCGGGATATCCAGGGCGAGAGGAGGGCTCTTGCCCCGGATCGCCACGATGCAGGACCGTAGGGGTCGGATGAGCGACGACCTCGACGACGCGGCCCGCGTGCGGGCCTACGCCCGCGGCGAGCGCGACGCCCTGGACCCCGTGGTCGCGCGGCGCTTCCCGCAGGCGTACCGCGTCGCGCTCCGGGCGCTGGGCGACCCGGGCGCCGCCGAGGACGCGGCGGCCGACGCGTTGACGGCCGTCGTCCGCGGCGCCGAGCGCTTCGAGGCGGGTCGGGCGTTCGGGCCGTGGTTCGGCGCGGTGCTCATGAACGCGATCCGCAAGCAGGAGCGGTCGCGGCGGCGTCGCGCGCACCACGAGGGCCAGGCGGCCGCGCGCGGCGAGCCGCAGGTCGAGGGGCCGGACGGGGCGCGCCTCGACGCCGGCCGCGTCGCGCGCGCGCTGGGGGCGGTCCCGCTCGACCTGCGCCTGCCGCTCGTGCTGCACTACCAGGAGGGGCGCTCCCACGCGGAGGTCGCCGAGGCCCTCGGCTGCCCCCAGGGCACCGCGTCCTCGCGCCTGCGCCGCGGCGTGGAGCGCCTGCGCGAGGCGCTGGTCGGCGCCGGCGCGACGGGCCTCTCGGTCGCTGGCGTCGAGGTCGTTCTGCGGCCGCCGCGCGAGGCGCGTGCCGGCGGCGCCGACCGGCCGGGCTCGAGTAGATGCCTTCGCGCGGGCCGGCCGGGGACCCAGGGCGCGGCGCGATCGCGCGCGGTCGGGAGCCCGGCGCGCGTGGCGGCGCTTGCCGCCGCGGCCGTGCTCCCGCTGGTCGCCGCGCTCTTGCTGCTCGGGCCGGGCGAGCCGTCGGTCGACGGGCGCCGGGCGCCCGGGGCCGACGTTGGCCCGTCGACCTCGTCCGTGCCCGGGTCGGCGAGCGCCGCGGACGCCGCGGGTGACGCGAGCCAGGGCGCGGACCCGGCGACCGCGCCGGAGCTCGACGCGACCACCCCGACCCGCGGCGCGGAGCAGCGGGTGCGGGGGCGCGTGGTGGACCGGCAGGGGCGGCCCGTCGCCGGCGCGCGCGTGACGCTGACCACCTTCGACGCGAGCGGAGGCGGTGACGAGGACCTCGACGTGTACGCGCGCGCTCGGGTCGTCAGCCGCCTGCCCGTGGAGCGCCGGGTGAGCGCGTTCCGCGAGTCGCGCTGGAGGCTCCGCGAGCTGGAGCTCGGGGCCGGCGAGACCGGGGCAGACGGCCGCTTCGACGTGGCGCTCGCGGCGCCGCTCCCGGAGGACCCCTCGCGCCGGCCGCTCGAGGTGAGCGTGGGGGCGCGGCTGGACCACGGCGACGTGCTCGTCGGCGGGGCGCTCGTCGCGCGCGCCGCGGTGGACGTGGGCGACATCGAGGTGCGCCCGTGCCGGCGCATCCACGTGGTGGCCACGAGCGGCGGCCGGCCGCTCGCGGGCGCGGACGCGTTCGTGTCGATCCCAACGGCTGACATGGGCGAGGGCCTGTGGGTGCACGCCGTGACCGACGCCGACGGGCGCGCGCTGCTGCTCGACCCGGTCGGCTGGCTGGGCGCCCAGGTGGTCGTCGTCCGCGCGCCGGGGCTCGCCGCGCAGGAGGAGGAGGCCGAGGGCGCCGAGGACGTCCACGTGGCGGTGGACCTCGTCGCGGAGGTCGTCGCGCGCGGGCAGGTGCTCGACGGCGACGGCCGGCCGCTCGCCGGCGTGTCGGTGGGCGTCACGCCCGTGGGCGACCGCGGGTGGATCCCCGTGGCGCGGGTCGAGAGCGGCGCCGCGGGCGAGGTCACGATCGCGGGCCTGCGGCCGGGTCGCCGGTATCTGCTCTCGGCGGCGGCGCCCGGACCGGGCCTGATGAACACCGAGATGGAGGTCGTGGCGGCCGAGCGGCTCCCGGCGCTGCGCCTCGACGTCCCGCTGCGGGTCGCGGTGGCCGTCTCGCTCCCGCCGACGATCGACGCCGCCGACTTCGACGCGAGGCACCGGGTCGAGCTCCAGCGGCGCCGCGCGGACGGCGCTTGGGCCAGCGCGAGGTCGGGCCACGAGCCTCGTCGCCTCGAGTCGCTCGAGGACACGCTCCGGGGCTGGGACGAGGACGAGGGCCCCGACGTCGTCTTCCGGCACATGGCGCCGGGGGTGTACCGCGCGATCGTCGACCACCCCGGCCACGCGACGGCGGTCTCGCCGCCCTTCGAGCTGACCCCCGGCGGGCCCGCGCCGCGGATCACCCTGGCGCTGGCGGCCGGCCGCCTCGTCCGCGGCCGCGTCGTCGACCTCGAGGGGCGACCCGTGGCCGGCGCGAACCTCGACCTGGTCCTGGGAGACCACCGGATCTCCCTCGCCGGCACCGAGGAGGACGGGACCTTCTCGCTCCGCGAGCTGCCCGAGGGCCTCGCCGTCACGCTGGAGGTGAGCGCGCTCTTCGGGGCGCTCGTCGGGAACGAGGCGGTCCGCGTCGAGGTGACGGCCGACGCGACGTGGCTCGGCGACGTCGTCGTCCGCTGGTCGCCCTCTCGCGGCGGCGCCGGTGAGGACGACCCCGGACGCGCCGGGGACGAGGGACGCTGAAGGCCGACGCCCTGGCCGGAGGGAGGCCTCCTCGCCGCGGTCGGCAGCCCCACCTGGAGGGCAGGACACTGCCGGCTGCGCCCTCGACCTGCGGCGGCCGCCAGGCCAGGTTGGGCTGGTCGGCGTTCGGAGATATAGGTTGGGGTCGTGCTACTGCCACGAACGGGGGCCGGTGTTCTCGCTGCCGTGATCGGCGTCGCCGTGCTCGGTTCACTCGGGACGGCGCGACTCAGCGGCGCGGACCCCTGGGTGGTGGCACTCGGCCTGATCACGGTCGCCGGCTTCGGCTGCTTCAGGACCGCCTGGGACAGCCGCCGTGACGAGGATATGGTCCTCGAAGTGTTGAGAGCAGGCTTCGTCACGGCGCCGATCGCGCTCGTGCTCGTCAAGTCCCTGCAGGCCTTCGCCCAGCGAGTCACGCCGCAGCATGGTTGGTCAGCGCTGATCGTCCTCTCCTGCTTCGCCGCCTCGGTCTCATGGCGCTTGACGCGGCCTGCGCGAGGCGCCGCGAACGCAGCCCCCAGGCCCCTGCCGTTCGGCCTTGGACCCGACGAGCGCCCCATCAGGGTTCGAGGACGAATGCGGTTCGGCGCAGGAGTCGGCCTGACCTTCATCGCCGCGCTCGTGTGGCTCTGGGCGCACGACGCCGCTCATCCGGAGCGGCAGGCCGCCGGAGTCCTCCTGCGCTACCTCGTGCCTGGCGGACTGGGCCTGCTCGGCATGGCGCTGCTCTGGAGCACGCTCCTGGTCGAGGACGAAGGGGCCGGACGCTGATCGACCCTCGGCTGGCCCTTCAGCCCGGTTACGATCCGCTCCCCATGACCCCCACCGAGCTCCAGCGCGCGCTCGCGCAGCCCGAGCCGCCCGTCGTCCTCGACGTGCGCCAGCCCGAGGAGCTGGCCCTGGCCCGCCTCGAGGGCGTCCTGCACGTGCCCATGGGAGAGATCCCGGGGCGCGTCGACGACCTGCCGCGCGACCGGCCGCTCGTGGTCATGTGCCACCACGGCGTGCGCAGCGCCCACGTGGTCGCCTTCCTGCGCCAGGCGCACGGCTTCGAGCAGGTCGAGAACCTCGAGGGCGGGATCGACGCCTGGTCCTGCGACGTCGACCCGGGCGTCCCGCGGTACTGAGTGGCCCTCCGCCGCGCCCGGAGCGCCCGCAAGCTCGAGGCGACGCGCATCGCCGGCGCGGCCCTGCTGTGCGTGCTGGCGCAGTTCGCCGTGGCCATGCCGCAGGGGCACTTCGGGCCGCCCGACGTGATCACCCCCGCCGGGGCGGCGTACTCCGCCCTCGCCGTCGCCCTGGGCGCCGTCGGCGCCTGGGCGCACCTGCGCGGCCGCGCCTGGGCGCACGGCTTCGCGCTGCTCTTCTACTCGGCGAGCATCGGCGCGTTCCTGCCGGCGCTCGAGTCCGACCCCGTGCGCGCGGCGGCGCTCGTGGGCTGGCTGCTCCTGGGCGTCGCGCGCCAGCTCTTCCCGCCGGCCGGCGACGAGGCCGTGCCCGACGACCCGGCAGCCGCCTGGCGCGCGGCCTGGGGGGCGGCGACGACGCAGCTCATCCTCGTCACGCTCGTGGCCACGGCCAGCGTCGTCGGCTTCCGCCTCAGCGCGAGGCCGCTGGCGCAGGGCGTGTGCCTGGCCCTGAACCTGGGCTGCCTCGCCCTCGCGGGCCCGCTCCTCCTGCGCCTGCGCCCGACGCGCAAGGCGCTGGTCGGGGCGGCGATCGCCCCGTGGGCCCTGGCCCTCGTCCTGGCCCTGCTCGGGCAGCCCGGGCCCGCGTTCACGGCGATCGGCGCCGCGCAGGTGGTCACCCTGGGCCTGATCTGGGCCGGCGAGCGGGTCACGGACGAGGTGCTGGGCTACTTCTACGAGCACCCGGCGCTGCTCACCTGCGCCAGCTTCGCCGGGCTGATCCTGCTCGGCACGCTGCTCCTCTCCTTCCCCGCGTCCGCCGCCGCGGGCGCGCGGATCGACCCGCTCGACGCCCTGTTCACGGCCACGAGCGCCGCCTGCGTCACCGGCCTCGTCGTGCTCGACACCCCGGCCGCCTTCTCCGGCTGGGGCCACGCCGTGCTGCTCCTGCTGATCCAGGCGGGCGGGCTGAACATCATGGTCCTGTCGACCTTCGCCGCCCTGGCCCTCGGCCGGCGCCTGGGCCTGCGCGGCGAGCTGGCCCTGGGGCAGGTGCTCGATCTGCCGGTCCACCGCACCGCCACGCAGCTGGCCGTGTTCATCGTCGTGTCGACGCTGGCGATCGAGGCGGTCGGCGCCCTGCTCCTGGGCCTGTGGTTCGCGGCCGACGGGGCGCCCGGGCTCGAGGCCGCCTGGCTGGGGCTGTTCCACGCCGTGTCGGCGTTCTGCAACGCGGGCTTCGCCCTGCGCAGCGACAGCCTCGTGGGCCTCCAGCGCGACCCGTTCGCCCTGGGCGTCGTGGGCGCCCTCGTCGTCCTGGGCGGGCTCGGGTTCAGCGTCATGGCGACCGCCTGGCTGCGCCTCCGCGGCGAGCGCGTCCCGCCGTCGCTCCAGGTGCGCCTAGTGCTGGCCGTCTCGACGGGGCTGCTCGCGCTCGGCGCCGGGGCGTTCCTGCTCCTCGAGTGGGACGCCTCGCTGGCGGGGCTGGGGACGCTCGACAAGCTGACGAACGCGCTGTTCCAGAGCGCCATCGCCCGCACGGCGGGGTTCAACTCGGTCGACCTGGGCGGCCTCGAGCGCTCGACGCTGCTCGTCGTGTGCGCGCTCATGGTGATCGGCGCCTCGCCCGGGAGCACCGGCGGCGGGATCAAGACGACGACCTTCGCCGTGCTCGTGGGCACGGTGCTCTCGGCCGTGCGCGGCGGGGCGCCGATCGTCCTCTTCGGGCGCACGATCCCCGTGGCGCTCGCCTACCGCAGCGCCGCCGTGTTCCTGGCCACGGCGGCCGCCGGCTTCGCCGGCCTCCTGGCGCTGCTCGTCACCCAGCCGCTGCCGTTCGAGCAGCTCCTGTTCGAGGTGTGCAGCGCCCTGGGCACCGTGGGCCTGTCCGTCGGCGCCACGGGCGCGCTCGACGGACCGGGCAAGCTCGTGGTGATCGCCCTCATGTTCGCGGGGCGCGTCGGCCCGCTCACGCTCGTGCTGCTCCTCGGCCGCCCGGCGCAGGCGCGGGTGGGGTACCCCGACGCCAGGCTGATGATCGGATGACCGCATGATCGGCGAGTACGTGGTGATCGGGCTGGGCCGCTTCGGCTGGGCCGTGGCGACGACCCTGGCCCGCCAGGACCAGTCGGTGCTGGCCGTCGACACCGACCCGGCCAAGGTGCAGGCGATCTCCGTCGAGGTCGCGGCGGCGGTCACGTGCGACACGACCGACGAGGCGGCGATCGGCGAGCTGCACCTCGAGCGCGCGACCTGCGTCGTGGTGGCGATCGGCGTCGAGCACAAGGACGCGTCGATCCTGACCACGGCGCTCCTGCGGCAGGCCGGGGTGCCGCGGATCATCGGCCGCGCGACCAACGACCTGCACGGCCGCGTCCTCCTGGCCGTCGGGGCGCACGAGATCGTGAACCCCGAGAAGGAGATGGGCGACCGGATCGCCCGGCGCCTGGCGCGGCCCAGCCTGATCGAGCAGATCCCGCTCGGCGACGGCGCCGACCTCGCCGAGCTCGAGGCGCCGGAGGCCTTCGTCGGGCGGACGCTCGTGGAGCTCGACGTGCGGCGGCGCTTCGACGCCTCGGTCGTGGCGATCCGGCGCGGCGGCAAGGTCCACAGCTACGTCCTGGGCATGGGCCCGCTCGAGGCGGGCGACGTGCTCGTCGTGATCGGCGCGCCGGCCGCCTTGAGCCGGCTCGCGGCGCTGGCATGACGCTCCGCACCCGCCTGCTCCTCGGCTACGGCTACCTCGTGGCGCTGCTCCTGGCGACCGCCACGGTCTCGGCCCTGGGGCTGCAGCGCTTCGGCCGCAGCCTCGACCGCATCCTCCTGGAGGACGTGCATCGGGTCGAGGCCGCCCTGGTCATCCTCCGCGCGCTCGACGCGCACGCCGCGGCGGCCGCGGCCCTGCGCCGGGGCGAGCGCGACGCGGCGGCGGCGCTGGGCGCCGCCCACCAGGAGCTCGAGCGGGCGCGGGCGATCGTCGTCGCGCGCGCCCGGGGGCCCGAGGAGCTCGAGCGCGCGGCGGGGCTCGAGCGCGAGGCCGCCGCCCTGCGGGCGGCGCGCGACCGCCTGCGCGCGGCGAGCGCGCCGGGCGCCGAGGACGAGCTCGAGCTGCGCCGGCGCGTCGACGCCGTGCGCCGGCAGGCGCTGCTGCTCCTCGAGCACGACACGCGCGAGATGCAGCGGGCCGAGGCCACGGCCCGCCGGCAGGCCCAGGGGTTCGCCCTCGGGCTGGCGGCCCTGGCCGTCGTGGCGCTCCTCTCGCTCGGCTTCCTCTCGCGCGCCCTGCAGCGGGGCGTCCTCGCCCGCCTCGACGAGCTGAAGGCGCTCGGCGACGCGGTCGCCGCCGGCGACCGGGGCAGGCGCCTGCGCGGGCGCCACGACGATGAGCTGGGGCTGCTCGCGCGCCACCTCAACGCCGCGCTCGACCATCAGGAGGCGCAGGAGGCCCGCACGGAGGGGCGGCTCAACCAGCAGGCGCAGCTCCTGCTCGGGCTCGTCGGCGCGCGCCCCGAGCCGACCGCCCTGGTCGGCCTCGACGGCGCCGTGATCGCCTCGACGCTCCCGGCCGCCGGCGACGCGCGAGTGGCCTCGTTCGCGGAGCGTATCCGCGACGAGCGGCAGGTCGCCGCCCCGGGCGCCGTGCGCCGGGTGGCCGACGTCGACGGCGGGGGCGGGCTGACGCTCGAGCTCCTGGCCCACCGCGGCCGGCCGGTCGGCTGGCTGGTCACGCTCGACGCGCCGGCGGCCTGACCGGGCTCACACCGTCACTCGCCCAGGGCGATCTCCAGGCCCGGCAGGCCGGCGGCCGCCTGGCGCGTGGGGCGGGCGGCGCTCGGGTGCACCGGCCGCACGGCCTGCGTCCCGTCGAAGAGGTCGTCGACGACGCGGTAGCGGCGCGACAGGTCCAGCTCGAGGTAGCGCTTGAGCGAGGTGTCGAACGCCCCGAACGAGGAGCACAGCACGACCTGGTGGCGCCCGATCAGCCCGACGCCGTCACGGAAGGCGCAGCCCTCGAGCGGCGCCCGGCGCTCGAAGTCGACCAGGTAGGGGTGCGGCGTGTGCCCGGTCACGAGCACCCCGCCGTCGAAGGCGTCGAGGAACGCGCGCAGGTCGGTGAGCGAGTAGTCGCCGTTGCGGAAGCGGTTGTTGAGGAGCTGGTGGTAGGCCGAGCCGTAGTAGGCCTCCGGCGCGGCCGTGCGCATCCAGTCGCGGTCGCAGCGGTCGACCTCGCGGCGCAGGGCGGCCGGGCGCACGCCTGCCATGCGCGGCGGGCCGGCGTGCGTGACGACGACGCCCGACCCCTCGACGTGCGCGACGACCGGGCAGCCGTCGAGGAACTCGAGGTGCTCGGGACGCACCCGGCGCACCATGTCGTAGGGGCCGATGTTGTTGTTGAACACCGCCTCGCCGTAGGCCTCGCGGTAGTACTCGAAGTAGGCGTCGATCTCCGCCCCGGTCACCGCGGGGACGAAGCCCGGCGCCGGCATGGGCCCCCCGCGCCGGCCTGCGTGCCAGCGGGCGACCTCGCGGCAGATGCGCAGGACGTGGAAGTCGTGGTTGCCCTCGAGGTAGACGATCCGCTCGCCGCGCGGGCCCAGGTCGCGCCGGGCTCGCACGAGGTCGTCGAGGATGCTCACGTCCCCGTCCTCGGGCACGGTCGGGTCGACCGCGCGGTGGCGCGTCACGTCGGGCGCGTCGCCCGTGACCAGCAGCCACAGGTCCTCGCCGTCCGCGATGCGCTCGAGGACGCGCGACGCGGCGAGGAAGGCCGTCCAGTCGCCGTGGTGGCCGTGAAGGTCCGAGAGGACGATCGCGCGGCCGCGCGCGGGGAGCGCGCGGGTCCGGGAAGGTCCAGGGCGGCGCCACAGGTCCCCGAGTCCCACGGGGATGATCGTAAGCGGCGGGGGGCCGGCCGTGCCACCCGGCGCCCGGGGCTCCCCCGGGGACCTCCCCGCGGGGTCCCCCGGTGCTCGGTCGGGGTGGTCCGCCGGGGGGCCGCTCGGCCGCCCGGATCCTACGCCCGTGTTGCACACGACACGCCCCACCACGGGTGGAACGCAGCGGCAAGCGAGGCGAGGCCGCAGCCGTCGGATCAGCCTCTTCCCAGGACGATGGCGGCGAGCCCGCCGCGCCCGCGGACCTTCGTCTTCTGGAAGATCGTCTTGAGGTGCCACTTCACCGTGTCGACGCCGACGCCGAGGCGCTCGGCGATGTCGCGGTTGCGCAGGCCCTCGATCGCCAGCGCGGCCACCTGCCGCTCGCGCGTGGTGAGCCGCGCCTCGCGCACGAGGCGCTCGAAGCGCGAGTCGGCCACCTCGTGCGCCAGGAGCGCCAGGGCGGCGACGCCGCTGCGGCCGTCCATGGCCACGAGGCGGGCCGGCACGGGGCCGGCGCCGTCCGCCTGCACGACGCGGTCGACGACCACGCCCGGCGCGGGCCGCTCGACGATGAAACCGCTCACCTCGGCGGCGAGGCGCTCGAGCGTCCCGGACGCCAGGAGCGGGCCGGCGCCGAGGTCGTCGTGGACCACCCGGCCGTCGGCGTCGAAGGCGACCCCGTGGACGCTCCCGGGGGTGGCGCCGCCGGCGCCGAGGTGCGTGGCGAGCATCCGCCGCAGCACGGCGGCGCTGGCGGCGCGCGCCAGGTCGGGGGCGCACAGCCCCATGAGCGCGCGCTCCTCCTCGCTGAAGTCGGGCTGGTCGGGCCCGCGGTGCAGGGCGAAAGCGAACACGGCGCCGTCCGGCATGCGGTGCACCGTGAGCATGACGTGGCGGATCCCCAGCGCGGCGAGGAACTCGGCCGTGAACGCGTCCTGCCCGTAGCGCCGGCCCGCGTCGGTGTCGCTGAGCAGCGCGGGCCGTCCGCTCGCCTCGGCGTAGACCGGGCGCATGGGGTCGAGCGTCAGGTAGCGCTCGGCGTAGGGATGCACGACGCCGACGCTGTTGCCGAAGAACCAGGCCGGCTCGGCGGCGAGCTTCGCCGGCGCGTCGGCCTCGAGCACCGACGCCGACGCGCGCGCGTGCGGCACCAGCCGCTGCACCAGCGGCACGAGCGCCGCCATGCGCTCCTGGAAGGTCGCGCCGACGCTCGCGGCGCGACCGATCTCCAGGAGCACCTGGAGCTGCTGCAGCGAGACCTTGACGTCGTCCAACGAGCCCTCGATCGGGTGTCGAACTGTAGCGGCAGGGAAACGCACAGGAAACTACTCCGAGGGGTGGTCCAGGCGACCACCCAGGTTCACGTCCGGTGCCTCGTGATCCGCCTGATCCACCTCGGGCGTCACTCCGGGCGGAGGGGGCGCCCCGTGAGACGACTCGCCACACGGGAGGCAAGCTGCCCCGCTGGCGCGCCCCAGCGAACGCCGGGTCCTGGCCCTGTTCACCTGCATCTGCGCCAGGCGACCGAACTCCGGGTGATCGCGCAGCGCGTCAGCGAGGCGCTCCGCCTCCTCGACCGCGCCGCGCTGCACCGCCTGCTTCAACCGCACGTAAGCGTCGAACGCCTCCTGGCGCGACGCCATTCCGGCGGCCGCCGGCGCCGGCCCGCGGCGTTGAGCCTTTTGCACCAACAGGAGGCCGAGCCGCTCGTAGGGCCCGCCCACGAGCTCGCGCTGGAGCGCGCGGCACGCCTCGACCTGCCCGTCCGCCGCGAGTCGCTTCATCGTCACCAGCCGTGCGAATTGCCGCGCCTCGTCCCCGGTGATCGTCGGCGCCACCTCCGCGGTGGCCCCGGCGCTCCCGGTCAGCGCGCGCGCCTGCTCGGACGTGAGCCAACCTCGTGCCACGCACAGCTCGGCGACGCCGCCGGCCTCAACTGCCAGCAGGACCTCATCCCCCTGCGCCTGGGTGAGGAGGCCGCTGCGCACGGCGATGCGGCAGAACAGCACGTCGCCCTCGAGCGACGAGGGGAGCGACGAGGGCGCGGCGTCCGCAGGCGTTGGCGCCGCGCCCTCGCGCTCCGGCTCGAGACCTTCTCCGCCGCGCTCCGCCACGTGGCGCGATCCTAATCGGGCGCGGCGCGCCGTGCTCGTCGGCGGCTCGGCAGGTGGCGGCTCAGTGGGCCAGCCACACCGCCACGTGGGTGACCCGCCCCGGGAGGAGCACCGGACCGTCACCCTGCGCCAGCCGATCGCGCAGCGCCGCCGGCGTCCAGGCGGGGAAGGCGACGACGATCGCCAGCGGTCGTGGTCCCTCGTCGACGAGCGCTGGCGTCAGCGACCAGCCCTCGTCGGCCACGAGCGACGGGTCGTAGACGCGCAGGAGCGACCCGCCGACGCCGGCGCCCACGACCACACCGTCGGGGCCGACCTGCTCGCGCGCCAGGCGCACGGCGCCGTGGCAGTCCTGCAGCTCGTCCCCGGCCTGGCCCAGGACGCGCAGGGCAGCGAGGGCGACGCAGACGACCACCACCGGCGCCCGCGCGCGGCGCGGGAGCGCGCGCGCGCCGACGGCGGCCAGGGCCAGGAGCGCGGGCACCGCGAAGAGCGCCAGCCGGGGGAAGGCCGGCGCGCCGAGGGCGACGAGGGCCAGGGCGCAGGCGGGGGGCACGCACCAGCAGGCGAGCGCGGGCGACGCGCGGCGGGCGGCGGCGCCGCGCGCGGCGAGGGCCAGGAGCGCCAGCGCGAGGACCAGGCCGGCGAGCGAGGCGGCCGCGCCGGCGCCGCCCGGGAGGTCGAGGAGGTCCTGGAGCGACAGGCGGCCCGGGTCGAACGGCCCCGAGAGCGCGCGGTCGACCGGCCGCAGCGCGCGCCGCCCGTGCTTCCACAGGTCGTCGACGGTGGGGGCCATGAGGACGAGGCCGCCCAGCGCGCCGGTGAGCAGGCCGCGCAGGGCCGCCGCGCGGCCGGCCGGCGGCGCGAGGCCGAGGCGCGGCGCGACGAGGGCCAGGGCCGCCCAGCCGGCGAGCGGCAGGAGGAGCGTCGCGTGGCTGAAGACGCCCAGCGCGGCGCAGGCGCCCAGGGCCACCTCGTCGCGGCGGCGGGCGTCGCCCGCGAGCGCGCGGGGCACGAGGTGCAGGAGGAGCGTCGCCAGGAGGAGCAGCGGGGCGTAGCCGCGCACCTGCTGGGCGTAGGCGACGTGCAGGGGCGCGAGCGCGGCGAAGGCCCCGGCGAGGCGCCCGGTGAGGGGCCCGGCCTGCCGGGCGACGGCCCAGGCCAGGGCGGGGACGGCGAGCGCGCCGAGGACGAGGAACGGGGCGCGCAGGCTGGCCTCGCCCGTGGACAGGGGCGCGGCGGCCCAGGCCAGGAGCGAGGCCAGCGGGTGGTTGTTGGCCTCGACCTGCCGGGCGAGCGCGTCGCGCGGCGAGGCGGCGAAGTGCACGAGGGTGAAGAGCTCGTCGTACCACAGGCTGCGCGAGAGGCCCGGGAGCCGGGCGAGGAGCGCCAGGGCCAGGAGCCCGAGGAGCCAGCCGCGCGGGGGCGGCGGGGCCACTACGTGCCGCGCCGCTCGAGCCAGGCCTCGACGAGCCGCGCGTAGACGTCGGCCCCGCGCTCGAGCTCGCCCGCGGTCACGTACTCGTCGGGCGTGTGCGAGCGCGGGCTCTCGCCGCAGCCGAGCTTCACCGCCGGCACGTCGTCGAGGCGCGCCCAGTCGGAGACGGTGGGCGAACCCGTGGCCTGGTGGCCCGTGGCCGCCTCGGCCGCGCGGATGATCGGGTGCTCGCGCGGCGTGGCCTGCGCGCGCGCGCCGGCGCCCTGCACCTTCAGCAGGACCTCCGGCCCGAGGACGCGGCCGATCGCCTGCACGAGCTCGGGCGTGTCCCACTCCGGCGTCGTGCGCACGTCGATCGCGAACCAGCAGCTCCCGGGGATCACGTTGCGCCGCTCGCCGGCGCGGACCATCGTCACCTGCGCCGTCGGCGGGCCGAGCGCCTCGCTGCGGGCCTCGAGCTCGAACGCGTCCAGCGCGGCGATCGCGCGCGCGGCCACGGCGATCGCGTTGGTCCCCTCCTCCGGGCGCGCCGCGTGCGCCTGCCGGCCCCGGGCGGTGGCGTCGAGCGACAGGAGCCCCTTCTGCGCGCACACCGGCACGAGGCCGGTCGGCTCGCCGATCACGGCCGCGTCGAGGCGGCCGAGCGCCGGCAGGAGCGCCGGCAGGCCGGCCTGGCCGCCCGTCTCCTCCTCGCACACGGCGGCGAGGACGACGCGCGCGCGCGTGCCGGCGCGGGCCAGCCGCACGAGCGCCGCCGACATCGCGGCCACGCAGCCCTTGGCGTCGTTGCTGCCGCGCCCGTAGATCCGGTCGCCCTCGCGCACCGCCTCGAGCGGCGGCCGCGTCCAGCCGTCGCCCACGGGGACCGTGTCGAGGTGGCTGCAGAGGAGGATCGAGGGCCCGTCCGCCGGGCCGACGGCCGCCCACAGGTTCCTGCCGTCGACGTGCGCCTCGACGCCGTGCTCCGCGAGGCGCTCGCGCAGGAGCGCCGCCGCGGCGCCCTCGTCGCCGGACGGGGACGGCACGCGCACGAGGTCGACGAGGAGCGCGACCGGGTCGAGCGTCACGCGTCGTCGCCCTCGGCCAGCTCGTCGCGGGCGTAGGTCTGGCTCTCCTCGGGGCCGAGGATCATGGTCCCGCAGCCCTCGTTGGTGAACACCTCGGTGAGGAGGGCCATGGGGCGCAGGCCCGGGATGATGTGCGTGCGGCGGACGCCGCCGCGCACGGCGGCCAGGCAGGAGTCGATCTTGGGCAGCATGCCGCCGCTGATCTGGCCGCTCTTCTTGCGCGCCTCGATCTCCGCCGGCGTCACGTAGGAGAGCGTCGACTCGGCGTCCTTCGGGTCGTCGAGGAGGCCGTGGGTGTCCGAGAGGAACAGGAGCTTCTCCGCCTTGAGGGCGATCGCGACCGAGGTGGCCACGACGTCGGCGTTGACGTTGAGGACGTTGCCCTGGCCATCGCTGGCGAGCGAGCAGATCACCGGCACGTAGCCGCCGCCGAGCAGGTGGTAGATGATCGCCGGGTCGACCGACTCGATGTCGCCCACGTGGCCCCAGTCGACCTGCTGGTCGCTCCCGGGCGGCGCCGACGGCGCGCGGCGGCGCGCCTTCATGAAGCTGGCGTCGGCGCCCGACAGGCCGACCGCCCGCGTGCCGTGCTCCTCGAGGGCGCCCGTGAGGTCGAGGTTCAGGCGCCCGGCGAAGACCATCTTGACGATGTCGATGTCCTTGTCGCCCGTGACGCGCCGGCCGGCGATCACGGTCGGCTCGTGGCCGAGCTGGCGCGAGAGCTCGGTCGCCTGCGGGCCGCCGCCGTGGACGACGACGACCGAGACGCCGAGCTGCGACAGGACGCCGATGTCCTCGGCGACGGCGTCGAGCACCTCGGGCTTCTTGAGCACCGAGCCGCCGACCTTGATGACGAACACCTTGCCCTTGTAGAGGCGGATGTAGGGCACGGCGCGCTTGAGCGGGAGGATGTAGCTGGACTCCATGGGGAGCAGATCCTAGCGGGTGGGACCCTGAAAACCATGACGCGGGGGCTCCGGCGTCACGGGACGGCCTGGCTGGCTGCTCCCAACGAGGAGTGACTCACGACGGAGGAGCAGAGGTCGCAGCGGCCTGCGGTCGCTCCACTCGCCCTTTGCTTCCTCTGCTTCCTCTGCTTCCTCTGCTTCTCTGTTGTGATCCCAGCAGAGCGGGCACGGCAGGAAGGTTCGTGTACGCCTCGGGAGGCCTCACGCGATCAGCAGGTCCTCCGAGGGCTCGCGCCCCTGGCGCGAGACGCCCCCGTCGAGCAGGCGCAGGAGCACGGCCTGGGCGGTCCACAGGCGGTTCTCGGCCTGCTGGATCACGGCCGAGCGCGGGCCGTCGAGGACGGCGTCCTCGACCTTGAGGTTCCGCCGCACGGGCAGGCAGTGCATGAAGAAGGGGTCGGCGCCACGCTCGAGGTCGGCCGCGCGCACGACCCAGCGCGGGTTCTCCTGCGCGCGCAGCGGCTTCTCGGCCTCCCAGTCGCCGTAGTGGCGCAGCGCCCCCCAGGACTTGGCGTAGACGACCCGGGCGCCCTCGAGCGCCGCCTGGCGGTCGCTCGTCTCGCGCACGCTCCCGCCGCGGGCGCGGGCCAGCGCGTCGGCGGCCGCGAGGACCTCGGGGTCGAGGGCCATGGCCTCGGGGCGGGCGACGACGACGTCCATCCCCAGGAGCGCGCCCGTCTCGACCACCGAGTTGGGCACCGCCATCGGTAGCGGCTTGAAGTGCGGCGCCCAGGTGAGGACGAGCTTCTGCCCGCGCGGGTCGGGGAGGCGCTCGAGGATCGTCTGCGCGTCGGCGAGGCCCTGGAGCGGATGCCGCGCGCTCCCCTCGAGCGAGAACACCGGCACGGTCGCGTGGCGGGCGAAGGCGGAGAGGAGCGGCTCCGTCCGGTCCTCGCCCCAGTCCTTGAGCCCGGCGAAGGCGCGCACGCCGATCGCGTCGCCGTAGCGCGAGAGCACGCGCGCCGCCTCCTTGACGTGCTCGGCGGCCGTCCCGTCCATGACGACGCCGTCGCGGTGCTCGAGGCCCCACACCCCGCCGGCGCCCGCGTCGAGGACGACCGCCGTGGCGCCCAGGCGCGCGCAGGCCGCCTCGACGGAGGCCCGCGTGCGGAGCGACGGGTTGGCGAAGTAGAGGACCACCACGCGCCCGCCCAGGTGCCCGCGCGCGCGGCCGCCCTTGAGGTCGCGCGCGAGGTCGACGAGGTCGAGGAGGGCGGCGGGCTCCCAGTCCGGGAAGCCGAGGAGGGTGCGAGGGGCGCTCATGTCAGGCTCCCGCGAGGACGTCCCGCAACGCGTCGAGCCCCTGGTCTAGCTCGTCCTCGCCGATCGTCACGGGCGGGAAGAGGCGCAGGACGTGCGGGTCGGCCGCGCCGGCGACGAGCACGCGCGCGCGCTCGCGCAGGGCCGCCTGCACCGGCTTCGCCTCGCGGTCGAGGACCACGCCCACGAGCAGGCCCAGGCCGCGCACCTCGACGACGCCGGGCACGCCCCTGAGGCGCTCCCTCAGGCGCTCGCCCAGCCGCGCGGCGCGCTCCCACAGGCGGCCCTCCTCGATCACGCGCAGCGTGGCCGCGCAGGCGGCCATGGCCAGCGGCCCGCCGCCAAAGGTCGAACCGACCTCGGGGCCCTGGATCGTCTCCGACAGCCCTTTGTCGACGAGCACGGCCGCGCACGGGACCCCGTTGGCGATCCCCTTGGCCGTCGTGACCAGGTGCGGCGTGATCCCGAACAGCGTCGAGGCCGACGGCGCCCCGCAGCGGGCGGGCGTCGTCTGGACCTCGTCGAGGATCAGCGCCGCGGCGCGCGCGCGGCACAGGTCCTCGAGGCCCTGCAGGAACTCGCGCGTGGCCGTGCGGCAGCCCTGGAGCGACTGCACCGCCTCGATGATCACGGCCGCGACGTCGCCGCCCAGCTTGGCGCGCACCTCGTCGAGGTCGCCCCAGCGGCACACGATCGTGCCGGCGACGGCGTCCTTGTGCTGGCGGTCGTAGGGGGCCAGCGCCGTGACCGAGCCGGCGCCGTAGGTGCGGCCGTGGAAGCCGCCGCGGAAGGTGATCACCTTCCGCCGGTCGCGGAAGCGGCGCGCGAGCTTGAGCGCGTTCTCGTTGGCCTCGCTGCCCGAGTTGACGAAGAAGACCTTCTCGAGGTTCGGCGGGAAGCAGCGCACGAGGCGCTCGGCCGCCTCGGCGCGCAGGGCCGACCAGGTGACGCTGCTGTAGAAGAGCAGGCGCCCCGCCTGCTCCTGCACGGCGCGCGTGACCTCGGGGTGGCAGTGGCCGAGGACGGTGACCGCGTGGCCGCCGTAGAGGTCGAGGTAGCGGGCGCCGCCGCGGTCGAAGACCCAGGCGCCCTCGCCGCGCACGACCTCGAGCGGCAGGCGGGCGCCGGCGCCGATCACGTGGCGGGCCTCTGCTGTGCGCGGGTCGGGGGTGGGCCGGGCGGGCGGGGCGGTGTCGGTCATCTCGGCGGCTCCGGGCTCGGACGAGCCGCGGATTCTACGTCACGAGCGCGGGACGTCGGTGTCTCGGCCGCGTGGCAGGGCCGCCGCCCACGGGTAGTTTGGCGCGGCCCGGGCGTTGCAATGGGCCCACGACCGGAGGAAGGCTCCCATGAAGAAGATCCTGGTCCCGCTCGACGGCTCGCCGCTCGCCGACGGCATCCTTCCCCACGTCGAGCGGCTCCTGGCCCTCGAGCCCGCCGAGGTCACGCTCCTGCACGTCCTGCCGCCGCCCGAGCCCGAGGACGTGCCGGGGGAGGTCGCCGCGCTGCGCAGGCTGTCGGAGGCGCACCTCGACACCGTGCGCCTGCGCCTCGAGCAGAAGGGCGCGACCGTGCAGGTCGTCGTGCGCCAGGGCGACCCGGCGGCGGAGATCGTCTTCGCGCAGGACGAGCGCGCCCCCGAGCTCGTGGCCATGAGCTCGCACGGGCGCACGGGCGTGCTCCGCTGGCTGCGCGGCAGCGTGGCCGAGCGCGTCCTGCGCGCCGGCCGCGCCCCGCTGCTGCTCGTCACGGCCCGCGGCGTGGGCGAGAAGGTCGAGGCGCGCTTCCGCCGCGTGCTCGTGCCGCTCGACGGCACGGAGGGCTCGGCCGCGGTCCTGCCGCTCGTGACCCAGCTCGCGCGCCTCCACGGCGCGGAGGTGATCCTCCTGCGGGTCGAGGGCGCCATGCTGATCCCGCGCGCCCTCGTGCTCTCACCCGAGGAGCTCGCGGCGTCCATGCGCGAGCACGTCGACGGCCTGAAGGCCGCCGGCGTGAGCGTGCGCGCGCAGGTCGCGCACGGCGACCCCGCCAGCGAGGTGCTCGACCTCGCCGATCGCGAGGACGTCGACCTGATCGCCATGGTCACCAACGCCCGCACCGGCGCGGCGCGCCTGCTCGAGGGCTCGGTGAGCGAGAAGGTCCTCCGCGCCTGCCGGCGGCCGCTCCTGATCATGCGCGCGCCGGCCTGAGCTCCGGAAACGAACGACCCCGGACGAGCAAGTCCGGGGTCGGTCGCGGAAGGAAGGAAGGGAATTGAGAGTCCGTATCGCGGCAAGTGGACCGGGGGTGGGTTGGGCAGAGTCCTTTTGTTCGGGGTTGATCCGGTCGTCCCCACCGCGTCGTGACGTGCTCTCCCCCTGAGCGAGGGCCGTGCCGTCCCGAACTCCTTGGCGTATCGTCGGACCCAGCCTGCGTCTCGCGTTCGTCTCGCCGGATCTCGTCGATCGGATCGCCCTGGAACCGAAGAGCCCGCGCCGACGTCGAACGGACCCTTCGCGGAGGGCGACATGGGACGACGGGAGGCGGCCGCGATCGCGGCCCTGGCGCTGGGGTGCGCGATGGCGGCGAGCGGAGGCGAGGGAGAGCCGAGCACGGCGGCGCTCCTGGGGCCGGAGGCGGGCTGGAACGCGGCCCGGGTCGAGCAGCGCGACGTGCATGGCCTGTGGGGCGGGCGCGACGTCCGGGTCGACGGGACCGGCCGGGTGGTGGTGCGGGCGGTCGACCGCGGCCAGCGCGAGACGCGCCACGAGGCCCGGGTCGCGGCAGACCGCGCGCGCGCCGTCCTGCGGCTCGCCGCCGAGCAGGACGTCCTGCGCGCGCCGGTGCCCCGGCGGCCGGGCGTCCCCGACGAGGCGCGGCCCACGCTCGTCGTCGGCGGCCCCGGCGGCGCCGACCGCGAGGTCTCCAAGTGGGCGAACGACGCGGTGCCTGCCTTCGACCGTGTGCGCGCGGCGGTGGAGGCGCTCGCCGACGAGGTCCTGAAGTCGACGAAGCCGACGTACGTCGGCGCCTACGAGCGCGGCTGGCGACCGGCGGGGACCGTGGTCGTCCGGCACTCGATCTACAGCGGCCGCCCCGACCCGACCTGGGAGCTGACGCCGGAGCAGGTGGAGTCGCTTCGCCGCGGCCTCCGGGACGTGCCGCCGCTCGGCCGGCCGGCGGCGTTCGACCGCCTGGGCGGGTTCGTCGTCGAGGCGCACGGGGTCGAGGGCGTGCCGACCCACCTGTGGATCCTCGGCGGGGCGATCGGCCTCGGCGAGGACGTCCGCGCCGACGTGCACGGGCTCGAGGCCTGGCTGCGCGACGACGCGCGGGCGCGCGGGGCCGCCGCCCCCCGGTAGACTCTCGTCGATGCGTGATGCGCTCGCGAGGGGCGGGCGATCGGCGGAAGTCCCGGACCGGCACGCCCGGCCCGCTCCGCCCGTCCCCATCGCTCGCTCTGGCGGGTCGGAACGAGCGGCGGTTGGACTGGCACGCGCTGGCCCGCCCCGCCCGTCCCCAGCGCTCGCCGTCTGGCGGGTCGGAACGAGCGAACTGCTGCCCTACTGCCCCGGCACCGAGCCGGCCAGGCCGGGCGTGGCCGCGGGCGTGGGCGTGGGCGCGGGGACCTCGCCGATCGACAGGCGGTCGAGGCGCAGGACGCCCGTGCGGGCGCCGGCGCGCACGAGGGCTTGGGCGGCGTCGGCGCGCAGGATCGTCACCTCCTGGCCGCGGAGCACCGTGCCGACCCAGTAGCCGGCGCGCGTCAGGAACGACGCCGCGCGGACGCGGGCGCGCACGCCGTCGACGAGCAGCTCCGAGGGCAGCCCCCGGTCGTCGGTGAGCAGCCAGCCGTCGAGGTCGACCGTGCGGCCGGGGGCGCGCAGGAGGGCGGGCGCGGCCGGGCCGAAGGCGCGCACCGGGCGGCCCCGGACGAGGACGCGCACGCCGCCGAGCGCGGGCTGCACCTGGACCGCCTCGCGGAGGCGGCGCTGCGGGGAGATGATCTCCCGCACCTCGACGTCGATCACGAGCGGGCTCGAGGGCGACGGCACGACGGCCGCGTGGGGCGCGATCACGCCCGTGACCCGGGCCGGCCGGCCGACGAAGTGGCGCAGCACGGCCGCGTGCTCGGGCGTCGTGATGCGGTAGCTCTTGCCCGGCCGCTCGACGAGGAGCACGTCGTTGCCGCGCAGGCGCACGACGCCCTCGGCCTCGGACGTCGGCGCAGGGAGCGGCGCGATCCGCTCGATGATCGCCTCGAGCGCGGCGATCGCCGGGGCCAGGCGCGGCTCGTGCTGCTGCAGGTAGCCCGGGTCGCCGGCGGTGCTCCCGGCGAGCCCGGCGCGGTCGCTCGCGACCTCGAGCGAGAAGCTGTCGCCCGCCATGATGTAGACGGGCACGGGGAGCTGCGCGGGGAGCGAGCCGGCGCGGGCGAGCTGCACGGCGCGCTCGACCTCGTCGAGCTCCGCCGGCGTCGCCTGGCCCTGCACCGGCGCGAAGCGGGCGTGGGGCAGCGAGCGGATCACCGTCGCCTGGCCGTCGGCGCCGAGCGTGATCTGCCCGCCGCGAGCGCCGGGCTGGCGCGTGACGCTGAACGTGACCTGGCTGAACGCGCGCGGCGTCACCTGCACGAAGTCGACGCGCTCGCTCGAGCGCGCCAGCTTGACCACGTGGAACGGCGCGGTGAGCGCCATGGTCACGAACGAGCCGGGCGGCGGGCCGCGGTGCTCGACCTGCACCTCGAGGTAGTAGGAGGGCGCCGGCCCGGGCACGGGCAGGATCGTCATCATCTGCTCGCGGCGGACGCCGCGGACCTCGACCGAGTAGCCGCCGGAGCTCTTCGTGCCCATGAACACGGCGAGGACCATCTCGCGGCTCCAGTCGACGCGCGTCCCCGGCGGGAGCAGGCGGTCGACGCCGCTCGCCTGCAGCTCCTGCTGCGAACGAAGGATGTGGTTGGCGGGCGCGCCGAACGGGCCCATGGCGCCCTGGGCGAGCGTCTCGAAGCGGACGTCCTGCGCCGAGGCGGCGCCGGCGCCGAGGAGCAGGAGCCCGAGGAGGGCGAAGCAACGGGTCACGGAAGTGTCCTCCGAAACGTATGCGGGGCAGCGCCTCTCGCGCCGCGGTTCGGAGGAGCGACCGCAACTGCCAGGCCATGACGCCAAAGCCGCCCGCCGTGCCGGATCGCGCGAGACGGCAACGAGTTCGCTCCGTGCGGGCGGCTGCCGCACGGCCTGGCGTTTCGGACCAGATCCGTCTCCCGTGCCGGGGTGCACACAGAAACCGGGCGACGATCGCCTCGCGATCGTCGCCCGCGTGCTCGACCAGCGGCGAGGGCTACTGACCCGGAACCGACCCGGCCAGGCCGGGCGTCGCCGCGGGCGTGAGCGGCGGGGCGCCGCCGACCGCGGGCGACGAGCCGCCGGCGAGCGCGTCGCCGGTCGCCGGGTCGTCGCCGATCGTCAGCGCGGCGAGGCGCACGGCGCCGGTGCGGCCCCCGACCTGCACGATCGCGAGCGGCCCCTGCACGCGGACGATCGTCACGGCCTGCCCCGGGCGCAGGAAGCCGACCCCCTGCCCGCCGGGCCCGGAGAGGACCGCGGCGGTCGTGGCCGTGGCGTGGACGCCGTCGACGAACAGCTCGGCCGTCCGCCCGCGCGGGTCGGTGAACAGCCAGCCGTCGAGCTTCACCTCGCGCCCGTTCGCTACGCGCAGGGCCGGCGCGGCCGGGCCGAACGCGCGCGCCCGGCCGATCGCGAGGAGCAGGCGCACGTCGGTGCCCATGAGCACGTGCACCCGCGCGCCCTCGCGCGTGCGCCGGCGCGGCTCGAGGACCTCGCTCACGGCGAGGTCGATCACCTGCAGGACCTCGACCCTCGGGTCGAGGGCGCGGACCGGGGCGGCCTGGCCGGCGACGCGCACGGTGCGGTCGGGGAACTGGCGCAGCAGCGCCGCGCGCTCGCCCGTGACGCGGAAGCGGCGGGCATCGTGCTCGACCACGTGCACCTCGTCGCCCTCGACGCGCACGACGCCGCGCACCTCGAGCCGCGCCGACCCGGCGGGCGCGTCGACGAAGACCACCCGCTCCTTGGTGCGCGCGAGCTTCACCGCGTGGTAAGGCGCCGTCAGCACCGGCATGGTGATCGCGCCGCGCGGCGCGCCGCGCGCGACCTGCACCTCGAGGTAGTGCGTCGTCACGCCCGGGGTCGGCTCGGGCAGGCGGCGGATCGCCGTGATCTCGATCGTGTGGCCGCCCGAGCTCCGCGTGCCCATGGAGGCCACGAGGAGCATCTCCGCGCGCCAGTCGAGCCGCTGGGCGGAGGGGAGGAGGTGCGCCATGGGCAGGCGCCGGAGCTCCTGCGCCGAGCGCACGACGTGGTTGGCCGGCGCGCCGAGCGCGCCCATGCCCTGGCCCCGGGCGACGGTCTCGAACGGCACCTCCTGCGCGCAGGCGGCGGTGGCGCCCAGGAAGAGGAGCCCGAGGAGGGCGGAGAGGGTGCGGTTCACGGCGATCCTCCGGCGGTGCGGGTCGCGGCGCCCGACGTTCGCCGCGTCGCAGGCAGCGAGCGCAACGCCCGGACCAACGCCGCCGAGGCCTGGAGATCGGCCTGCGGCGCGGCCTTGCGGCCGACGCGCGCGCCTGTCCGAGCTGGCCAGGAACGGTCCGTTCGACCCCTTTGCGTGCCGCGGCGCGGAGCGCCTGGAGGCCATGGGACACGAAGGCAACGAAGGCGACGGAGGGCACGAATGGACGTGTGTCCCACGCGAGTCCACATCACGACGATCGGCGAGCGCTCGCCTTCGATCGGAGCAGCGGGCGAGGCGAGGCCGCGGAGGCTGAGGCGAGGCGGCGCGCGCGCGGGCGACGTCGTATCGGCATACTTCTAGCCCGCGCGCGCGCCGCCCCGCCCAGCATCCGCGGCCGCAGCCGTCGAGCACACTTCAGCCGTCGATCACACCTGCCGGGCCTCGGCGAGGTCGAGCCGCCGCGGCGGGCGCGGGTCGCGCGCGCCGCGCTCGCCGACCTCGAAGGCCGTCGTCCCGCGCGCCTCGAGCCGCCGCTCGACGCGCCAGCCGGCGCCGTCGCGCGCGAGCACCTCGACCTCGCAGTCGGCGGTCTCGGTGTGGTTGCAGTAGACGCGCTCGCCCGACGGGTCCTCGTACTCGACGCTGACGAACGCCTGCGGCGGCGCCGTGATCCGCGCCCGCACGCGCCGGTCGCCCGCCTGCCCCTCGACCTCCCAGCGGCCCAGCTCGAAGCGGCTCGACGCCCGCCACAGGTCGCGCGCCCGGCTCCAGGCCAGCCGCCGGTCGCCCGGCTCGAGGCACAGGGCGCTCGCCGGCGGGAGGAGGAGGCCCAGCTTGCGCACCTGCGCGCTCACGGCCTCGAGCACCCCGTCGCTCCCCTCGAAGCGGTGCACGTGCGCCCACGCCCAGCGGTCGGCGTGGCGCCGGCCGAAGACGTGCCCCTGCTCGCCGGGCGCGCGGTCGAGGCGCGTGCGCACGCCGCCGGCCTCGATCCAGCCGCTGACGGCGAGCGACAGGTAGGGGGTCGACACGGCCGACCCGGCGAGGCGCGCCCGGTAGAGCTTGAGCGGCACGTGGCGGAAGCTGCCGAACGGCCCCGGCTCGAGCGTCAGCTCCCAGGCCACGCGCCGCGCCCCCTCGCCCACCTCGCCGCGCGCGACGAGCGGGCCGTAGCGCGCCGGACCGAGGCCGATCCCGCCCGGGCCGGCGTCGCTGAAGGCCTCGAGCGGGTAGACGTCCTTGGCCTGCACGCCCGAGCCGTCGGGCTCGAAGGTGAACGCCCACAGCGCCGCGTGCCCGGGGCGGCCGTCGGCCGGCGCGTTCAGCGTGTGGCGCAGCCAGAAGGCGCGGCGGGTCACCGGGTCGTGGACGGTGACGTACCACACCTCGTAGTGGCCGCGGCGCCCGGGGCCGCCCCACTGGACGGCGTTGAGGGCCTGGGGCGGCGGGAGCACGGGCGACTTCATGAGCATCATCCCCACGGCGGAACCTCGGGGCGCGATCGTACCCCACCCCGCGCGCCAGGACGCGGGCGGAGGCCGCTCACCCGAGCAGGTCGACGCAGGCGGCGTGCACGCGGTCGACCGGGAGCGCGTCCCAGCAGGTGACGGGGCACGGGTGGCCGGGGCGGTCGTGGCAGTGGAGGCGCGCCCCGGTCGGGCGCGCCTCGCACCCGGCGCGCAGGACGGTCACGCGCGGCCCGAGCGGCCCCGTGAGGTCGGGGTTCGTGGGGCCGAAGAGGGCCACGACCGGCGCGCCGGCGGCGGCGGCCAGGTGGGCCAGGCCCGAGTCGTTGGCCACGACGACGCGCGCG
>JAHBXY010000046.1 GCA_019636275.1 Planctomycetota bacterium
GGACGCCCGCCTGGCGACCGCCCGCGAGCGAGCGGCGAGCGCCCGGGCCGTCACGGCGGCCGTCGCTCAGGGTGATTGACGTCCGCGTCGAGGAGCGCGGCCCGAACGCTCCGATCCGCAGCGACGCACCTGCCGCCCTCGCTCCGGCCGCTTCGCGGCCACCGCTCGATCTGCTCGCTTCGCGCGCAAGCTCGAGCGGTGAGCGCGGTCAGCGAGTCAGGATCAGGCCCGCGAGGTTGAAGTAGAACAGCAGCGTGGCGATGTCCGCCGTGGCCAGCACGATCGGCCCGGCGGCGATGCGCGGGTCGCCGCGCAGGGCGCGCACGGCCGTGGGCAGGAGGACGCCCAGGAGGCACGCCGTCACCATCGACAGGCCGATGCTGCCGCCCACGGCCAGGGCCACGAGCGCGTTGCCCTTCCAGACCTGCACCAGGAGGCCGACCGTCAGGCCGCACCCGCCGCCCAGGAGGAGCGCCGCGAGGAGCTCCTGGCCGAGGTTTCGGCCGAGCGTGGCCCAGCTCACCTTGTCGCCGTGGAGCGCGTGGATCGTGAGCGTCATGGACTGCATGGAGACGCTCTCGGCGAGCGCCAGGACGATGGGCACGAACAGCGCGAGGACGACCTGCGCCTCGAGGAGCGGCTCGTAGAGCCCGCTGATGACGGCGGCGGCCATGCCGCCGCCCACGTTGCACAGGAGCCAGGGGAAGCGGTCCTTGAAGCTGGCCACGGGCGAGGCCTTGGCCCGGGTGAGATGCACACCGACGAGCTGGAACACGTCGTCGAGCGACTGCTTCTCGGCGACGTCGAAGACCTCGTCGGTGAACAGCCCCACGTCGACCGAGCCGACGATCCTCTTCGCCGCGTCGACCACGGGGAAGGCGAGGAACTTGTGCAGGACGAAGAACTCGCAGGCGACGGCGACCGTGGCCTCGGCCGGGATGGCCACGACGCGCTTGACCATGATGTCGGCGATGCGCACGTCGAGCGCGCTCATGAGCAGCCGCCGCGTCGGGACGACGCCGACGAGCGCCTCGTCGGCGTCGATCACGTAGAAGTAGACGATCGCTTCGGGAAGCTGCTGCGCGCGCAGGTCGGCCAGCGCCTCGCCCACCGTCCGCTCGGCCCGCAGCGTGGTCACGCTGGGGCTCATGTGCTTCGTGATGGGGTCCTCGAGGTGCTCCTGCCCGATCTTGCGCTTCACGGCTCTCCCGGGTCGTCGCCCGCCGGCGAGGCGCCATGAAGCCACGGCGGGCCGCGGCGCGCAACCCGCGCGCGGGCGACGTCACCGCCCTCCGCCGGTGAGGAGCACCCAGCGGCGTGCCAGGCCCTCCTCGAGCGGCGCGGCCAGGCGCAGGGCGACGACGAGCGCGGGCGCGGTCGCCGCCAGGTAGGGCACGAAGATGTGCAGGTCGATCCATCGGTGGCCCCGGCTCAGGGAGAGCAGCGCGACGCCCGCCGCGGCCGCGAACCAGGCGAGGGGCACCTGGGCGGACGTCGGCCAGGGGGCCCGCTGCCCGAAGTACGGCAGGACACCGGCGCGCGCGGCGGCGAGGAGGGCCACGGGGAGCCCCAGGGAGGCGGTGGCGCCCAGGCCCCAGCCCGGGCGCTCGAGCGACATCGCGGCCACCTCGCTCAGCGCCCGGAAGCCGGCGACCAGCGGGTCGTGACCGTGCCGGAGGCCCAGCAGGAACACGGTGGCCAGGGCGATCGACGGCGTGGCGGTGGCGCCCGCCAGGAGGAGCCACGGCCAGCGCCACCGCGGCGGCACGCGCCACGCGAGCGTCTCGGTGAGGGAGACGAGCGCGGCGAGGAGCGCGCCGGGCGCGACGCTCATGAGCAGGACCTCGCTCGCGGGCGGCCAGCGGTGTCCCTCGGCCAGGTCGATGGCCACCGCCCCCGAGGGCGCCACGAGCGCGCCTCCCAGGGCCGCGCAGAGCAGGGCGCGCGCGACGAGGCGATGAAAGGGGGCGGTCGCGGACGGGACGGCCGCGGCGCCGCGTGGCGGGTGCAAGCACAGGAGGAGCAAGGACACGGCGCCCGCGACGACGACCGTCCCCTCGGCGAGCACCCCGTACCGACCGACCTCGGCGCCCAGGAAGACGCCGAGCACGAGCCCCATGAGCAGCGCGGCGCTCGGGCCGATCCAGCTCACGTCGTCCGGATGCGAGGCCGGGGGAACGCCGTCTTCGAGGTCGCCCGGGGCGACCATGTCGGCGGCGGGCAGCCAGGGCGCGAGGGCGAGCCCGAGGGCCAGGAGCGCGGCCGCCCCCGCGGCGCCGCCGGCGAGCGCGACCAGGACCATCGCCGTGGCCGAGGCGGCCCGGGTGAGCGCGAACGCCCCGACCGCCCCCGCGAGGAAGCCCACGGCCGGGAGGAGCACGATGAGGAGCCAGCGGACGGCGGCCGGCAGCGGCGCCGGCGGCGGACGGTCCATGCAGGGACGGTAGCCCCGGGGCGCCGGACGCGCTCGCGGTCCCAGGGTACGCTGGCAGGAGCGCGATGGACCCGACCGAGCTCCTGCCGCTCCTGCTCTTCCCCCTCCTGTGGGTCGCGATCCTGGTCGTGATCGCCCTCGTCGGCGGCTGGTCGCTCCTGGCGCGCGACCACCGCGCCGTCGCTCGCCCCGCCGAGGTCCAGCGCTTCGTCTCCGGCCGGTTCGGCCTGCTCATGAACTACAACCACTGCCTCGTCGTGGCCGCCGCGGACGAGGGCCTGTTCCTGGGCGTGCTGCTCCCCTTCCGCCCGGGCCATCCCGACCTGCTCGTCCCCTGGTCGGAGGTCCGGGTGCTCGAGGAGCGCGCCGGGCTGGTGAGGCCCTGGACGCACCTGGAGCTCGGGCCGTCGCACGTCCGGGTGTGGCTGGCGGGCGCCGTGGGCGTCGACGCGGCTCGCCGCGCGCGGCGCTGACGCGCGCGCGTCAGCCGAGCAGGCGGCCCGCCACCCGGACGACCTCGGCGGCGACGCGCTGGACGCGCTGCGCCTGCCGCGCGTCCTTCAGGGCGCCCTGCTCGTCGAAGGCCTCGTGCGCCTTGCCGACGGCCACCTGGTCGGGGACGACCAGGACGCCGATGTTCGACAGGATCGAGCGGACCGTCACCAGCCCGCGAAGCCCGCCGAGCTGGCCCGGCGACGCGCTGACGAGCCCCGCGACCTTGCCCGTGAACGCGGCCAGCGACGGCTCGCCCGGGGCCGAGCGCGACACCCAGTCGATGGCGTTCTTCAGCACGGCCGTGATCGACGAGTTGTACTCCGGGCACGCGAGCAGGAGCCCGTGGTGCTCGTTGAAGAGCCGCTTCAGCTCGACCGCCTTCTCCGGCAGGCCCTCAGCCTCCTCGAGGTCGCCGTCGTAGAGCGGCAGGGGGAAGTCGCGCAGGTCGATCAGCGTGACCTCGCCCCCCGCAGCCCGGGCGCCCTCGGCCGCGATGGCGGCGAGCTTCTTGTTCCACGAACCGGCGCGCGTGCTGCCGGCGAAGGCCAGGATCCGGGGGGTGGTCATCGGGGCTCTCTCGGGTGGCCGTGATCGACGTGCGCCGTCTCGACGCGCGCGCGGACGAGCGCCGCGCGCTGGACGACGTCGCCGCGGTAGGTGTCGAGGAGGAGGGGCTCCGCGCCGGTCCTGGCCTGCTGGGCGGCGACGGCGATGAGGCCGTCGGCGACGTCGCTGGCGCGCCGCGCCGCCTCGAGCCCCTCCGGCGGCAGGGGGTCGGGGACGCGCTCCAGGAGGATGTCGGCGAGGAGGAGCAGGGCCCGGGCCGACACCGGCTCGCCTCGCGCGCTCCGCGCCACCTCGCCCTCGATCCGGGGGAGGAGCGCCTCCCTGTCCGGCCGGTGCAGGGCGTTGTGGGCGGCGAAGAGGATCTCGCCGCGGAGGATGGCGGTGAACGGCCCGGGCGGCCCGGGCGCGCGCTCGGTGAGCTCGAGCGCGGCGAGCATCCCGTCGACGTCCTTGCGGCAGCGGGCCAGCGTGAACTCGATGGCGGGCTCGCCCGGGAGGAGCCGCGCCAGCGCCTCGTGGAACGGCTCGAACGACGCTTCCTTGAGCCCCATGACGGGGACGAGCAGCTCGCGCAGCTCGGGGCGCTCGACGAACGAGAGGTCGGGGGCCGCGCGCCGCAGGCAGCCCAGGTAGGCGCAGGCCCGCTTGACCGCCGCGATCACCGCGGCGTCCTCCCGTCGCAGGGCGGCCGCGAGCAGGAAGGAGCTCGGCAGCCGCTCGTCGGTGGTCGCCCGGGCGACGACCTCGTCGACGAGCGCGGGCGGGACGCGGCCCCCGAGCGCGCCCAGGGCAGCCGCCAGGCCCCGGAGGTCGTCCAGCCGGAGGGCCTCGCGGGCGGCGGCGATCGCCGTCTCGGGGTCGGTCGTGCTCGCCGGCGCCTCGACCGGGGCCGGCGGCGCCGTCGGACGCGGGGTTGGCCGCGAGGGTGGGGGGGTAGCCGCCGGTCCGCCGGGGGCATCGCGACCTGCGAGCCACGCGGCGCCGCCGGCGAGGACGAGGCCGGCCAGGAGGAGCACCCCGGCGCGCGACCTCCGGCCGGGAAGGCCGCGCGAGCTCGCCGCCTCGAGGGCGGCGGCGAGCGCCTCGGCCGAGGCGAAGCGGTCTTCCGGCTTCCTGGCCATCGCCCGCTCGACTACCGCCACGAGCGCCGGCGGCAGGTTGGGGCGTAGCCGACCGAGGGGCACGGCCGCCCCCTCGAGGACCGCCTGCAGCACGGCGAGCTGGCCGCCCTCGAAGGGCGGGCGCTCGGCGAGCGCCGCGTAGAGCAGGGCGCCCAGGCCGTAGACGTCGGTGCGCGCGTCCTCCGCCCTGAGGCCCTCGGCCTGCTCCGGGGCCATGAAGGCGGGCGTGCCCAGGACCGTGCCGGTCCGGGTGAGGCGCTGGCCCTCCGCCCCCGCCAAGCCCAGCCCGAAGTCGACCAGGCGCGGCTCGCCGCGGTCGTCGAAGACCACGTTCGACGGCTTGAGGTCGCGGTGGAGCACCCCGCGCGCGTGCGCGTGGGCCAGCGCCCGGGCGAGCGTCGCCCCCAGCGCCAGGGCCTCCTCGGGCGCCAGCGGGCCGTGCGCGAGGCGGTCCTGGAGCGAGCCCCCCGTGAGGAGCTCCAGCGCCAGCCAGGGCGGCCGGCCGGCGAGGTCGGCGGCGTGGACGCGCACGACGTTGGGATGGTCGAGCCGCCCGAGCAGCTCGGCCTCGCGCCGGAAGCGCGCCACCTCGTCCGGGTCGGCGCCCGGCAGGACCGTCTTCAGCGCGTGGCGCGCCCCGGTCGGCTCGTGCAGCGCCTCGTGGACGACCCCCATGCCGCCGCGAGCCAGCTCGCGGACGACGAGGTAGGGGCCGAGGCGCAGCGGCGCGCGCACGCGTCAGCGCACGAACGTCGACGGCCGGCGCCGCTCGAGGACGAAGAAGCCGGCCGGCACGCGGGCCGGGCCGAGCGCGTAGTAGGCCTTGCCCAGGAGCAGGTCGTCCTTCCCCGGCTCGACGCGCACGACGTAGTCGCGCAGCCCCTTCGTGACGTCGAGGAGCGGGTTCTTGCCCCGCCCGTAGTCGAGGAGCAGCGCGTGCAGGTAGGCGTTGTCGCGGCTCGCCGGGTCGACGCGGTCGACCTTGAAGAAGCCGAACCGCCGCGGGGCGTCGTCGCTCGGCCGCGCCGTCCACGCCCGGCGGGGCCCGTCCTGGACGACCGGGATGTTGAAGCCGAAGACGTCGCCGGTCCGCGCGCGGTAGAAGCCCTTGACGAACTTCTGGAAGGGCGTGAACGGCGCGATCGGCCCCAGGTTCTGGCCGCGCCACTCCCAGCCGACGAGCGCGTCGGCCGACGGCGTCTCGCCGCGCACGAGGAGGTCCTCGAGCGCCGCCTGGCCGAGCGCGGCCACGCGTGCGAAGTCGGCCGAGGTCACCTGGGTCGCCGTGCTCGTCGCGCTCATCGCCAGCCCTCCAGCAGGCGCTCCGCGTTCCGCGTCGCCAGCGCCATGATCGTCTCCATGGGGTTCACGCCGATCGGCGAGGGGAACAGGCTGGCGTCCGACACCCACAGCCCGTCCGCGTCGTGGACCTTGCCGAACGAGTCGCACACGTGGCGCCGCCGGTCCTCGCCCATGCGCGCCGTGCCCATGACGTGGACGGTGACCACCTCCATGGCCTCGCGCGGGATCGGCCGGGCGAACAGCCGGCGCACCTCGTCGGGGCCGTGGAGGTCGGCCACGCCCTCGAACGGCAGGACGATCCGCCGCGCGCCGGCCTCGAACAGGAGCTCGCACAGGAGCGAGGTCCCGCGCACGAGGCGCTGCAGGTCGAGGTCGGAGAGCGCGTAGGTGACGAGCGGCCGCCCGCCCACCTGCCGCACGCGCCCGGTCGTCGTGTCCTCGACGAGGATCCCGGCGATCACGGCCCGGTCGTAGGCGGCCATGACCTCGCGCAGGGCCGGCCCCCAGTGGGGCAGGGTCATGGCCAGCATGGACGGCGGGATGTTCACCGCCGCCATCAGGTAGCCCTCGTCCTGGAACTCGCGCACCTGATAGGCCTGGTGCACGCCCTTCCAGCCCTCGACCGGTTCGTCGAAGATCGCCGTCACCTTCGCGTTGGGGTGCAGCGTCAGCCCGTGGCCGATCGCGCCCGAGGGCGAGCGCACCCCCGAGCGCAGGAGGAGCGCCGGCGTCTGCACGGCGCCCGCCGCCACGACGACGCCCCGCGCGCGCACGACCACGCGCGGGCCCGGCCGGCCGTCGGGCCCGAGGGCCCGCCCCGCCACGCCGACGGCCCGCTTGCCCTCGAGGAGCACGCGGTCGACCCGGCAGTCGGCGAGCACGCGCGCGCCGAAGGCCTGCGCGCGCGGCACGTAGCTGACGAGCGTCGAGCGCTTGGCGCCCGTCGGGCAGCCGAAGGCGCAGTTGTTGGTGCCGGCGCAGTGGAGCTGGTTCCGGATGTTCGGGATGACCGCCCAGCCCTTGCGCTCGGCGCCCTCGCGCAGGAGCTCGTTGTCGCGGCCGACGGTCCAGGGGTCCTGGTGCCTGGCGGAGATGAAGCGCTCGACCCGCTCGAAGTAGCGCTCCATGTCGCCCGTGCCGGCGACCTGGTCCTCGCGCCGCCAGCGCTCGAGGATCTTGTCGGGCGTGCGCCAGCTCATGCCGCCGTTGACGACGGTCGAGCCGCCCACGCAGCGCCCCTCGGCGAAGGTGATCGGCGGCGACCCGAGCGCCATCTGGGCCCCGCCGTCGCGGTAGAGGCGGCGCACGGCGGCCCCGGCGTCGGCGCCGAAGTCCTCGGTGCGGTGGTGGCCCCCCTCCTCGAGGACGATGACGTCGAGGCCCCCCTCGGCCAGCTCGGCGGCCACGACGGCCCCGCCGGCGCCCGAGCCGATGACGACCACGTCGCAGCCCAGCTCCACCACGTCGCCGCGGAAGGCGCGGCGGCGCGTGGTGGCGCCCGGGATGGCGTCGGGCCAGTCCGCGCGCGTGCGGATCGGCTCAGCGGCCAGCGAGGGCATCGGCCACCTCCGTGGGCGCGGGCGCCGCCGGCCGGCGCAGCGGGTCGGGCTCGAGCACGGCGGCCTCGCCCCGGCGCACCTCGGTGGCCCAGGCGGCGAGGCGGCGGCGCGAGGCCTCGGCGATCCAGCGCTCGGGGTGGTAGCCCATGGCGGCCTTGACCTCGGGCAGCTCGAACCAGGCGAACGCCACGACCATCTTGAGGATCTTCGCCAGCGGGTGCAGGGCCCGGCTCTCCCAGCAGCGACCGAAGTGCGCCGCCGCCCGGCGGGGGGAGAGGCGCGAGTAGGTGCGCAGGCGCGACGAGGGGACCAGCGCCGCCGAGGCCTCGAAGGCCCACAGGGCGCCGACGAGCCCCAGGCGCGCCGCCGCGGGCAGCGACGCGAGGAAGCGCTCGACGTCGTCGGCCAGGCGCTCGTAGGTGGCGGGGGCCACGTCGTCGGGCGGGTCGCAGACGGCCCGGGCCAGCGCGCCGACGGTCGCGCGCAGGCGGCGGGGCAGCCGGGCGGGGGGGAGCTCCGGGGGAGGGGAGGCCTCGGGCACGGGGGCGGCTCCTTGGGCGGGCGGGTGGCGCGGGATTGTAGCCCGCCGGGCCGCCGCGGCTTAGGGCCCGCCGCGTCGCCCCCTCGTCAGGTAGGCAGGCCGGCGCGTCGTGTTCTAGGATTGGTCCCGCCCATGGGCCACAGCCAGACGATCGACTTCGCCATCGCCGTGGACGGCAGCCCCGTCGAGGACGTCGTGCGCCAGGCGGTGATCCAGATCACCGTCGACGACACGCTCGACGCGGCCGCCGTCGCCATGATCAAGCTGCGCGACCAGGACGGCGCCATCGGCGACGGCCCGCACTTCGGCCTGGGCGCCGAGGTCACGATCGAGCTGGGCTACGTCGGCGCGGGGGTCAAGGAGGTCTTCAAGGGCGAGGTCACCGGCTGGCGCGGCGCCTTCCCGCGCCGCGGCGGGCGGACGCTCACGGTGGTCGCGCAGGACAAGTTCCACCGCCTGCGCCGCAACCGCCGCCAGAAGACCTTCCTCAACATGAAGGACTCCGCCGCCGTCGAGCAGGCGGTCAGCGCCGCGGGGCTGACGGCCGAGGTCGAGGCCACGCCGGTGACGCAGGACGCGATCAGCCAGTGGAACCTGACCGACGCCGACTTCATCCTCCAGCGGGCGAGCGCCCTGGGCTACGAGGTGTGCTTCGACGGGGGCAAGGTCAAGTTCCGCAAGCCGAAGCTGTCCGACGCGGCCGTGGCCACGCTCGAGTGGCACAAGGAGCTCAAGAGCTTCAACGTCGCCCTGTCGCTCGCCGACCAGCAGAAGGACCTGAAGGTCTCCGCCTGGGATCCGATCCAGAAGGCGCCGATCGAGAAGGTCGTCGCCAAGGGCCAGGAGCGGAGCATGATGGGCGGCACGGTGCAGGGCGCCAAGGCCGCCGAGGACTTCCAGGCCGGGACGACCTGGCTGCCGAAGGTCGACTCCGCCGTGACGCAGGCGCACGTCGACGCGTTCGCGGAGGGCATCTACGCCCGGAAGGCCGAGCGCTTCGTGCTGGGCGAGGGCTCGTGCGAGGGCGACCCCGAGGTGCGCCGCGGGACGGTGGTCGAGCTGGAGGGGATCGGCAACTACCTGTCCGGGCCCTACTACGTGATCCGGGCGATCCACACGATGCTCATCGGCTCCGGCTACACGACGACCTTCCGCGTCAAGCGCACGGCCGTGAAGGCGCCGGCCGCCCCGCCGCAGAAGCAGGAGACGCAGCCCGAGCAGGAGCGCAAGGAGCCGACGGCGCTCCTCGATCCGGACTGGGTGCCGCCCGGCGGCATCGTGGCCGAGGTCCTCGTCCTGCCGTCGGGGATCCGCACCGAGAGCGCGACCACGTCGCCCTCGGTCCAGCCGGCGGTGGACGGCGACGACCCGGAGCTCGGCCCCGAGGCGCCGCCGACCACGCAGACGATCCGCTTCAAGCTCGAGGACCAGGACGGGACGCCCCTGGGGGGCAAGCCGTTCGAGCTGGTGATCCCCGGCGTCCCGCCGATCAGCGGCACGACCGGCGCCGACGGCTACGTCGTGGCCGACGTCCCGATCGACGCGCAGACCGGCGAGCTGACGTTCTGGCTCGAGGACGACAAGTCCGGCGAGTCGTACACCTGGCCGCTGCGGATCGCGGACCACACCGCCTGATCTAGCTCACGCCGCCAGGGCGGCCGGCGCGGCCGCCGGCACGTCGGCGAGCAGCTCGCGCCACGAAGGACCTCGCGCGGGCTCGGGACGCCCGGCGGGGCGGTCCCGGTCGTCCCGGTCGAGGAGGACGAGGTCCGTGGCCACGCCCACGAGGCGCGCCCGCACCTGACAGGCGAGGTCCTCGAGCCCGGCCAGGCCCTGCCGCAGGGCGGGCAGGCCGCCCTCGTCGTCGGCGAAGAGGGTCACCTCGCCGCCGTCGGCGCCGCGGACGACGACGCGCGCCAGGCGCGGCCCCAGCTCGTCGATCGCCTCGAGCAGCTCCGGCCAGCCGCCCGCGCGGACGGTCGAGCCCGGCGCCGGCGGGGCGTGGTCGGGCGGCGCGGCGCCCACCTCGTCGGTCGGCGCCGCCGCCGAGCGGTCGAGGAGCACGAGGTCGGACGCGGCGCCCTCGAGCCGGGCGCGCACGTCGACGACCAGGGGCGCGAGCTCCTCGAGCGCCGCCAGGGCCTGGTCCAGCGAGGCCGCCTCGGGCGCCGGGAAGAGCACGCGGGGCGCCGCGTCGGGCCCGTCGACGCTCAGGCGCGCGGCGAGGGTGGCCACGCTGCCGCCCATCGCCCGCAGGGCCGCCAGGGCGCCGGCGAGCCCGGCCTCGCCCTCGTCCGCGGCCCCGTCGGAGGCCGAGGGGGCGGCCAGCGACGAGGCCTCCTGCACGCGGGCGTCGGCGTCGAACAGGACGAGGTCCGACGACGAGCCGACCAGGCGCACGCTCACCTGTCGCAGCGCGGGCCGCGCCTGCGCCAGCGCGGTCAACGCGCCCTCGAGGCCCTCGCCGGGCGCGCTGCGGGTCCAGAGCGCGCGCTCCTGCGCCGAGTCGGCGTCGCGGCCGGAGACGGCGGCCACCCCCGGGCCCATCTCGACCAGGACGCTCAGGAGCTGCCGCCAGGCCGGGTCGTCGGCTCCCACCGCGTGGTCGGCCGCGTGGTCGGCCGCGTGGTCGGCCGCGTCGTCGGCCGCGTCGTCGGCCGCGTCGTCAGCCGCGTCGTCGGCCGCAGGCGCCTCCGGCCGGGGACGCCGGTGGGTGCCCGTCGACAGGACGACGTGCACCACCTCGTCGCGCTCCTCCTGCGCCTCGGCGGCCTGGCGGACGTCGTCGAGGAAGTCGGGCGGCTCGGTGAAGCGCCGCCGCTCGCGCGTCGGCGCCGCGCGGATGGACGCGACCGGGGCGGCCTCGAGCTCGCGCAGGGCCACGGCGATCGCCTGCGCGGCGTCCTCGACCGCCTGCACCGGCGCCGGCCCCAGGCCGCGACGGATGGCCAGGACCAGCCCCGTGACGAAGACCAGCGCGCCCAGGAGCGAGCCGAGGAGCGGGAGGGCCGGCGGTCCGGAGGAGGCGTCCGGGTGGGGCTGGGCGGCCGCGGCCTTCGGCCCGTGGGCGGCCGCGGCGCCGGCCGCCGTCGGGCCGACGACGGGCGGTGGCGCGGCGACGCGCGGCGGCTCCGAGAGGGCCGCCTGCCACGCGGGGAGGCCGTCGGCCACGGGCGACGCCCGCCGGAGCGGGAGGCGCTCGACCCGCGCCAGGCCGGACTGGGCGGCGGACCGGGCCGCCTCGGACGCGGCGGGAGCGTCGGCGACGCGCTGGAGCGCGGCGGCGCCGCGGCGGTCCGCGAGGGCGCCGAGCGTGTGGCAGACGGCGACCGCCTGCGCATCGCCCCAGGCGGTGGTCCAGGCGTCCGCGGCCTCCAGGCGGGAGACGAGGCGGTCGATCGCCTCGAACGTGCGCGGGTGCGGCAGGTGGGCCAGGCGCTCGAGGGCGACCGTCACCGACGCCGGCGCGCCGCCGTCGAGCGCGGCCAGGAGCACCTCGTGCTCGGGCCAGAGGAGCGCGCCGCGGCCCCACAGGCGCCACCACGCGAGGAGGTCGCCGACGTCGCGGCCGACGATCGCGCGCAGGGCGGCGAGCCCAGGGTCGTGGCAGCCCGGGTCGAGCTCGATCGCCTCGAGGACGGGGAGGAGGCAGGTCGCGGGGTCGCCCCACGCCGCCAGGGCCGCCAGGGCGAGGCCGCGCTCGTCCGTGCGGCCCGGCGTGCGCAGCGGCGCTGCGGCCAGGGTCCGGTGGAGGGCGGCGCGGACGGCGGGCGCCTGCTCGAGCCGCCGCCCGTCGAACCGGGCGAGCGCCAGGAGCGCGGCAGCGCTCGACCCAGGGTGCCCAGGGCCGCGGTAGGTCGGCCGCCACGGCGGGCGGCGCGCCGCGGGCGAGCGCCGCGAGCGCCCCCACGGCTTGCTGCGCGGCGGCGGCGTCGACCGACAGGGCGACGGCGCGGCGCAGGGCCAGGGCGGTCGCGTCGTCGCCCCTCGCCGCGCGCCCGGAGAGGTCGTCGATGGCGGCCAGGCGCACGGCGCGGTCGTGATCGCCGAGGAGCGGGAGCAGGGCCGCCCGGACGGCGGCGCCTTCGCGGCCAGCGAGCGCCGCGATGGCCTCGAGGCGCAGGGCGGCCGGGCGCGACGGGCCGAGCAGCTCGAGCAGGACCGGCTCGGGTGCGTCCGCCACGCCGGACCCGGCGCGCGGAGGCGCCGGCGCGCCGTCGTCGTCGACCGTGGGGCCCGTGACGCCCGGAACGGGCGCGTCGGTGACGGGCGGAGCGGCGACGGGAAGGTCGGGGACGGGCTCCCCGTCGACCGGCGCGGCGGCCTCGTCAGGGGCGGGCCCGACGAGGGCGTCGGCGGCGGGCGCGTCGAGCGCCCTGTCGGCGGGCGCGTCGAGCGCCCTGTCGGCGGGCGCGTCGGCCTCGGCAACGACCTCCCCGGGGGCCGGGTCCTCGGCCCTGACCCCTCCGATCGTCGTGAAGGTCACCAGCGCCAGCAGCAGCGTCACACCCGCGCGCGCGTCGAACCGGTTCATCCGCCCCTCCTCGCCGGAGAGCGCGAGCACCCCCCGGGCCCGACGTCGTCCGCCCGAGCCGCGCGAGGTTCCGCGGATTGGCGCCGCGGACGAGGTGCGAGATCTCGCGATGGAGGGGCAATCCTCTCGGCTGCGCTCGCAATGATGCGGAAGCGCGAGCTCGAGGCGTCGTCGCTCACGCCCAGGGGAGGATGTCCGGCGACCGCCCGGGCCGGCTCGAACGGTCACCGCAGGCGCCGTCCAGGCGTCCGACGAGCGCGCCGCGGGGACCATCCGGAGGGAGGTCGGCCGGGAGGCCACGCGCCGCGGGCTCGACCGACGTCGCCACGCGCCCGGGATCGACGAGGAGGAGACGGTCACCGACCGAGGGCACGCCGAGGTCACCGAGCCCGGCTCGGCTCGACGGACGCTCGGTGTCCCCGGGGACCGGGCTCGCTCATCACGACGGCGACGAGGGGCGCTACGAGGGGCGACGCGCGCGGCTCTGCTGCCCGATGGCGTCGATGCCGGCGGCAGGCGCGCCGATCGAGAACGTCAGCGGATGGCCGCCGACCTCGACCAGCGCCGCGGCGCGGAGCTGCGCCGAGGCCGGCACCGGCTGCCCGTCGACCTGCACCCAGGCGTCACGGCCGGACATGTTGACGATCGAGAAGCCGCCGTGGCCGCGGACGAGGACGGCGCCGACGCGCGGGGCGAGCAGGCCGCCCACGCGCAGGTCGGCGTCGGCGTCGGCGCCGATGACGAACGCGTCGAGCTCCACCAGCCAGGCGCGGCCCGGCGCGGCGACCTCCTCCAGGAGGCCGCGCAGGTTGCTGCTCCGCTCCCGCTGGTCGTGGTCCGCGCCGGGCGCCGACGCCGTGACGAACGTGGCCCCGAGGACAGCGTGCTCGGGGAGGCCCGCCAGGAGCGCCGACGGCGCCGGGCCGACCTCCTCGTCGAGGCCGAAGGTGAGCCGGTAGTCGCCGATGGCCACCTCGTCGCCGTCGTTGATCGTCCACTCGGCGACCCGCGCCCCGTCCTTCCGCACGCCGTTGGTGCTCCCCAGGTCGCGGACGATCCAGCCGCCGCCCTCCTGCGGCTCGAGCCGCGCGTGGTGGCGCGAGAAGGCCGGCGCGTCGATCTGGATGACGTTGTCCTCGTCGCGGCCGATGCTCACCGGCTGGTCGCGGAAGACGCCGCGCGCGAGCACCTTGCCCTCGCGGGAGACCACCACCTGCAGGCTCATCGCTGGAACACCGTCAGCTCGAAGCGCGAGCGGCGCAGCCGCGCGTGGACGCCCGTGACGACGTGTCGCAGCCCCTCGAGCGCGCGCAGGGCCTGCTCGAGGTCCTGCCGCGCCGCGGCGTCGAACAGCGTCACCGGCGCGGGGGCCCGCTCCATGCGCACGCGCACCGCCTGCAGGTCGGGTCCGAGCTGCCGCAGCGCGCGCAGCCCGCTGGCCCACGGGTCGGGGGCGGCCGCCGGCGGGGGCTCGGAAGCGGCCGCCGGCGCAGGCGCCGGCTCCGGGGCCGCGGCCCGCGCGCACGTGTCGGCCTCCAGCCGGGGCCGCGCGTCGCGCGTCCCCAGGAGGTAGTGGATGTAGGAGAACAGCGAGCGGGCGTCGAAGTGGAAGAAGCCCTCCTCGCCGAACCACACCTCGGTGATCGCGTCGGAGCGCAGCGGCACGCGCTGGCCGGGGGTCAGGCGCTGGCCGGCGATGAACGTGCCGCCCGGGGCGCCGCAGTCGGCCAGGTGCAGCCGCCCGCGCCGCAGGACGAAGTAGGCGTGCACCGGCGCGACGCCCTCGCCCTTGATCTGGACGTCGGCGCGGGCCCGGTCGGCGCCGACGACGATGCGCGAGCGGTGCGCCAGATCGGCCGCGTCCTCGGCGGCCTGGGCGGCGATCGCGATCGAGGGCCCCGTGACGGCGGGGGCGCCGTCCCGCTTGCAGAGGGGATGGATGCTCGCCCCGCGCTGCGAGGAGCGCGTGGGGTTGGCCGAGTCGAGGAGGCAGCCGAGCGGGAACTCGTCCAGGAACGCGCGCTCGGGCGTGTACTGGTGCCGCAGGAGGAAGGCCTGGAAGGGGATCCCGGTGCTCATGCCACCTGACCTCGTCGGCGCGCGCCGGTGGCCCGTCCCACCGAGATCCGGGTCAGCGGCCCCTGGACGCGCGCCGCATCCACGAGCCGGTTGGAGAGGGGGTTCATGGACACGGCGCCCTGCCGTGGGCGCCGGCCCTCGTCGAAGCGGAAGAGCTGCCGCAGGACCGCTCGCGCCTGGCCGGCGCCCAGGCGCGCCGCCGGGTCGGGGTCGACGAGGCGCGTCAGGAGGCCCCACAGGTCGGCCGTGAAGCGCGGCCGCGCCTTGATGGGGTCGCCGGCCGTGAGCCGCACGTCGTGGAGCGGGATCGCCTCGACGGCCGCGCGACACAGCGGCGAGAGCGACCCGGCGCGCTCGGCGGCCTTCACGTCGACGACGCGGCGGAGGTCGTCGTGCGCCCACCCGCGGCCGAGGCCGGGGACGTGGTCGTAGGCCGCGCGCCCGGTGATCAGCGCGTAGAGCACGAGCCCCGCCGCGTAGACGTCCACCGCCGGCGAGAAGCCCTCGTCACCGTCGAGCAGCGCCTCGGGCGGGGCGTAGACGGGGGTGAGCTGCGGCGGCACCAGGTCCTGGTCCGCCTGGCGCGCGGCCAGGTCCCGCAGCCAGGTGACGCTGCGCGCGCCGCCCATGTCGATCAGGACGCCGCGGGCCCGGCCCTCGGCCAGGGCCAGGAGCACGCCCGGGTCGTCGGCGGGCGGCGGGCCGTCGACCGCCACGAGGAAGTTGCCCAGCTTCACGTCGTGGTGCACGAACCCGAGCGCGTGCAGGTGCTCGAGCCCCGCGAGGAGGTCGTGGGCGAGCTCCAGGGCCGTGCCGGGCGGGAGCGGGTACCAGCAGGTGCCCGGGTCCTTGAACAGGCGGCGCCGCGCGTCCGGCGCGTTGAGGAGGAACAGCGGGTTCGCGTGGGCGCGCTCGAGGCACAGCGCGCCCGGGGGGGCCACCCCGAGGAGCCCGATCACGTTGGGGTGGTCGACCTGCTCGAGGATGCGCGCCTCGACCTCGAGGTCGAGGGCGCCGCGGGTGTGCGGCAGGGGGAGCTTGACCACGGCGTCGCGGTCCTCGCCGAGGACGCGGGCCAGCCAGGCCTCGCCGCGGCCCCCGCTGGCCAGGGGACGGAGCAGCTCGAGCTCGCGCCGGGTGCCGTCGCGCGGGTGGACGGCGCGCAGGCGGCGCGGCGTGGGCGCCGGGGTGGCCTCGCGCTCGAGCTCGGCCACCACCTCGCGGGTCACGGCCTCGTCGTCGGCCTCGGCGTCCTCGTCGTCGATCAGCGCCAGGAGGTCGTCGCCGGCGTCCGAGGGCGGGCTGAGCTCGTCGCGGAAGACGACCGCGTCGTCGGGCGTGAAGTCACCCTCGTCCTCGTCGACCTGCTCGGCCGCGCGGCGCAGCTCGAGGGCGAACAGCCGGGCGCCCGGGAGGCGCCGGTCCGGGTCGAAGGAGAGGGCGCGGGCGCAGAGGGCGTCGAGCGCGGGCGGGACGGTCGGGGCGAGGTCGACCGGCCGCGGGGGCCGGACGGCGCCCTGCGCCACCCTCACCTGCGCGGCGATCACCCGCATGGGGTCGCCCTCGAAGGGCGGGCGGCCCGTGAGCGCCATGAAGAGCATCACGCCCAGGGCGTAGACGTCGGCGCGCTCGTCGGCCAGGGCCGCGCGCTCGAACTGCTCCGGCGCCATGAAGGCCGGGGTGCCCAGGGCGTCGCCGACGCGCGTGAGGAGCTCCTCGCCGCCGGTCGGCGCGCGGAGGTCCTTGGCCAGGCCGAAGTCGGAGAGGAACACGCGCCCCGCCGCGTCGACGAGGAAGTTCGACGGCTTGATGTCGCGGTGGACGATCCCGAGGTCGTGGAGCTCGGCCACGAGCAGGGCGGCGCGCTCGAGGAGCGCCAGGCGCGCATCGAGCGGGCCCGTGGTGAGCTCGAGCGGGCGCGCGCCCTCGACGAGGTCCATGACCAGGAACAGGCGCCCCGGCGCCACCTCGCCCCAGTCGTGGCAACGGACGAGCCCGCGGCTGGCGTGGCCGAGGCGGTTGCCGAGGCGCGCCTCGCGCTCGAAGCGCCCGCACGACTCGCGGTCGTCCTGGGCGGCGACCTTGAGCGCGACGGCGGCGCCGAAGCGGGTGTCGACCGCCGCGTAGACGGCCCCGCCGCCGCCGCGGCCGAGGACCTGCGCCACGACGTAGCGGCCGGCGATGCGCGTCCCGGGCGGGAGCTGGCGGCCGGCCGTGGCCCCGCGCGGGGCGGTCTCGCCCAGGAGGTCCCGCGGCGAGGCCCTCACGCCGTCACCGGGGTGGGGAGCGTCGGGGCGGGGAGGCCCAGGTGGAAGCGCGTGAGCATGCCCGCGAGCGTCAGGCGGTCGCCCTCGCGCAGCCACGCGCGGCCGCGGACGGGCAGGCCGTCGAGGAGGACCGCGCCGGGGCGGCTGGCGTTGAGCACGCTGAAGCCGCCGTGGCCGCGGACGATCAGCGCCAGGCGGCGCGGCACGAGGAGGCCGGGCGGGCGCAGGTGACTGCCGGCGCCCGAGCCGACGATGCACGCGTCGCGGTCGAGGACGTGGGGCGGCTGCCCGTCGGGGAGGCGCAGGTAGCCCACCGCCACCTCGGCGGCGGCCCGCCGGGGCGCCGCGGGGGCGGCGACCTCGAGCGTGCGCCCGAGGTCGCACAGGCGGCGGCCGGTGGCGGGCGCCGCGACCACGCGGTGGGCCAGGTCGACCGACAGGACGAACTTGCCCAGGGCGATCGTATCGCCGTGGTTGAGGTTGCGGCGCGCGACGCGCTCGCCGTTGACGTAGACGCCGTTGCGCTGGCTCGTGTCGATGAGCGTGTACACCCGCCCGCTGCGCTCGATCACCGCGTGCTGGCGCGAGAGGGCCGCGTTGTCGATGCGGACCTCGTTGTCAGGCGACCGACCGATGCGGATCCGCTCCTGCGCGAACGAGCGCGTGGTGATGACGCGTCCGCGGAGCGAGACGACGATCGTGATCATCCACCGGCATCCGTCCCCCCGAATCGGAGTCTGGCCGGCGAACTCCCGCCTTCAAGGCCGCGGCGCCGGGCGTTCGCCCTTCGTTCGGGCGGCGCTCGGGCGCGCCGCGCGCCGGGCGGGGGAGCGCGCGATGGTCGGGGGGGAGGGCGTCACGCCCGGACCACGCCGTACGGCGCAAGGCTCTCTCGCCCCGTCGGGCGCGGCGCGTCTGCGGAACACGGCCAGGATGACCGCCGGTCACGGCCGCCCGGGGTGGCTCGGCGGGTGTTCGGGAGGCGACGTCGCGCTGGAGCGGCATCACCCGACATCGATCGATTCGACGCAGAGGTCGCAGAGGGGAGGCGCAGAGATCGCAGGGGGAGGGGGGGAACGGAGGAGTCTCATCACTGCGCCGCGTGGGCGTTCGAACCTTCTCGTGCCGAGAAGAGTCAGGTGAGACCTTGCGCCTCCCGCGCAGAGATCAACCACGGAGGACACGGCGAAGAGCTCCAAGGTGGGGTTAGCGGGTCACCTGCTGCGTCGACCCGTTCCCGTTCCCGTTCCCGTTCCCGTTCCCGGCTGTTGGGGCCACATGAACTTCGACCACGAGCGCTGGTCGAGACCTCCTCCTCCGTGTGGCCTCCATGCTCACTCGCATGATCAACGCCTCGGAGGTGCGGGAACGGGAACGGGAACGGGAACGGGAACGGGAACTCGAGACTCGACTGAGAGATGGCCGCTAACTAACCATTCGGCATTGCTGCTAAGGACGGTTGCGGAGGCCGGCCTGCGGGAAGACGGGCTCGCTCGCCGGCGGGGCGAGGAGGTCGGTGACCGCCCCGGCGCCGAGGTGCTGCCCGACCTGGCGCGCGGCGGCCGCCAGCGGCAGCCAGAAGCCCTCGCCGAGCGCGGTGTCGAGGGGGTCGATGATGTTCAGGTAGGCGGGGCTCCAGGGGCGGTCGACCGCCTTGCCCTCGTCGCGCCACCAGAAGAACAGCGAGCGCGCCGTCCACAGGTAGCCGAACCGGTAGCAGGTCGGGTTCGGCGCCCAGGCGGCGATCCGGTCGGCCGGGACGCGGTAGGCGGCCTCGCGGCGGGTCACGATGACGGCGGCGGCGTCGAGCGCGGCGCGCGCCTCGGCGAGGCGCGCGAGCCCCCAGGCGCGCGGCTGGCCGCGCCCGTGCACGTAGTCGTAGAGGCCGTGCACCTGCACGGCGCGCAGGGCGGTGATGCGCGCCGCGTCGGCGAGCTCGTCCATGAGCGGGGCCGCGTGGGTCGGGGCGAGCGGCGCGAGCGCCTCGTAGTCGGCGGCCAGGGCGGAGAAGGTCGCCGCCATCTCGGCCATGAGCGGCGCGACCTCGGTCGGGTAGTCGGGGCCCGGGAGGCGCACGGGCGAGACCATCTCCAGCATCCCCAGCTTCTCCGGCTGGGTCATGGCGTTGCCGAGCCACGGGTTGGGGACGCGGGCCAGCGTCGAGAACACCTCGTCCCAGCTCTCCCAGCCCTGCAGGTAGGCCTGACCGTTGCGCTTCTCGATGTCGGCCGGGGCCACGCCGCCGACGCGGCCCTCGATGAGGAGCGCGCGCTGCGCGTCGACCGTGCGCACGAGGAGGTCGACGAGGTCGGCGGCCGCCGCCCCGAAGGGCCGCGCGACCGGCGCGAGCGCCCGGCGCAGGGCCTCCTCGTGGGTGGGGGCGGCGACGTGCGGGTCCCAGGCGGCGCGGGCGGCCACGACGTCGTTGAGCCAGTAGCCCCACTCCCAGCCGCTCGAGAAGATCATCTGCCCGTCGATCGGCGCGCCGGCGTGCGCGCCGCGGCCGGTGCGGCCGGCGTCCTCGTCGGAGGCGATGAGCCGCAGGTCGTGCAGGCGGCGGTCGGCGTAGACGGGCAGGAAGAGCGGCACGTCGACGTCGAAGCTCACCCAGTAGGCGGTCTCGGGGAACCAGACGACCTTGCGCGCGCCGGCCTCCTCCTGCAGGAAGCGGCGCATGAAGTCGAAGTCGCGGTTGCCGTAGGTCGGCGCCGGGTCGTCGAGGGCGTAGTGCTGCACGGTGTGCGGCATGACGCCGAGCCGCGGGTCGGCGAGCCGCGAGATGAAGTTGAAGTTGAGCGGCCCGCCGGTGAGCGGATCGACGAAGCTCTTGCACACCTGGTCCTGCGAGATGTGCGCCTTGGTCAGGGCGTCGAGCCCGTGGTGCGCCGCGCGCGCGGTGAAGGCGTCGAGCCAGGCGAGCATGGCCGTGTCGTCGGGGTGCGTGAACTCGGAGAAGCCCAGCTCGGTGGTGATGAAGTCGAAGCCGGCGGCGGCCAGCCAGTCGACGCGCCCCTCGATCTCGGCCACCTCCTGCGCCCGGTCGCCCGTGCGGCGCAGGAGGCGCCACGAGTGCTGCTGCTGGAGGGCGAGCGGGGCGTCGGCGCCGACGCGCAGGCCCCAGGCGTGGCCGATGTCCACGAGCTCGGCCAGGCGCGCGTGGCGCTCGGCGCCGTCGGCGAACGCCTCCCAGGAGGCGGCCGTGAGGAGCACCCACTCGACCGAGTTCTGGCGGTTGGCGAGCAGCCACTCGCAGAAGAGCTCCCACTCGGGCACGAGCCCGCGCCAGCCGGCCGCGTCGGCCGGCCCGCCGGGCCCCCAGCCCTGGAGCATGTGGTTCAGCTCCGTGGGGTGCATCGTGTGCAGGTGGATGCCGCGCTCGTGCCAGCGCGGCGACGTGCGCTCGTCGAGCCCCGGCGCGGCGTCGAGCGCCGGCGGCAACGTCGGCGCCAGCGGGTGCAGGAAGGCGACCCCGAGCGCCTCGAGCGCGGCGTAGGCGCCGAAGGCGTTGCCCGCCTCGACGCTCCCCAGGCGGTCCGCGCGCGGCGCCCCGCGCGCCGCCACGCGGAGGACGCCGCCGGGCGCGTCGCTGCGGAGCACGAAGCCCTCGGCCGGCAGGCCCGCCAGGTCGGCGTCGGGCACGATGGCGCGCGCGGTCAGGGCGTCGCCGATCGACAGCACGAGCGAGCCGGCGGGCAGCGGCGGGACGGGGTCGTTCGCGGCGAGGACGTCGACCGGCCGCGCCTCGACCTGGCGCACGAGGGCCGGGACCCGCGACGTGACGGCGGCCGGCAGGTCGGCCCCGAGCTGGAGCACGACCCGCGGCGGGCCGCTCAGGCCGGCGCTCGTCGACGCGGCGCCGGAGCGCGAGGAGCTCCCGAGGTCGCAGCCCGCGAGCAGGAGCGGGAGCAGGAGCGGGACGAGGACGGAGGGCAGGGTCGGGGCCTGGCGCATGGGGTGCGGCTTGCGAACGGGGTGCCCGCGTAAGTCGTGCCCTGGACGAGGCGGCGCCGTCGGTTTTCGGGGATCGGGAAGGGCGGGCGAAAATCAGGTTGTCAGGCGGAAGAAGGGCTCACCACAGAGGAGCAGAGGGAACAGAGGGAGGAGAGGAGGGGAGTGCGACCGCGACTCCCTACGCCCTCTCACTCTCCTGGTCCACCGACGAGACACCCGCCGGGCGCAGCTCATGGCCGCGACTCGTCACGACCGAGTCGGCTTTCGCCACCACGACCTGACGGGGCGAGGCCAAGGAGTCCGCGCCCGTCGGGCAGCCTCGGCTCGCCTCGCGCGCAGAAGTGACCGTCGAGAGCAGGGGGCGAGAGCAGAGGGGACACACGACGTGTGAGAGCGACCTCTGCTCCCTCTGCTCCTCTGTGGTGAACCGCCGGAGCCCGCGCTACCCCCGGCCGCCCATCGCCACGTAGTCGCGCTTGTCCGGGCCGGTGTAGATCTGGCGCGGGCGCGCGATCTTCTGCTCCTTGTCCTGGAGCATCTCCTGCCACTGCGCGAGCCAGCCGACCGTGCGGCCGATGGCGAACAGGACGGGGAAGAAGTCGACCGGGAAGCGCATGGCCTGGTAGATCAGGCCGCTGTAGAAGTCGACGTTCGGGTAGAGCTTGCGGGAGATGAAGTACTCCTCCTCGAGCGCGATCCGCTCGAGCTCCATGGCGATCTCCAGGAGCGGGTTGGTACCCGTGACCTGGAACACCTCGTGGGCGAGCTTCTTGATGATCTTGGCCCGCGGGTCGTAGTTGCGGTACACGCGGTGCCCGAAGCCCATCAGCATGGCGTCCTTGCTCTTCACCTTCTTGATGAAGTCGGGGACGTTCTCCTTCTTGCCGATCTTCTCGAGCATGTAGAGCACCTCGGCGTTGGCGCCGCCGTGCAGCGGGCCGTAGAGCGCCGCGGCGGCGCCGGCCAGCGCCGAGTAGGGGTCGACGCGCGACGAGCCGATCTGGCGCATCGTGCTCGTCGAGCAGTTCTGCTCGTGGTCGGCGTGCAGGATGAACAGCACGTCGAACGCGCGCTCGAGCGTCGGGTTCGGGACGTACTTCATCTCCGACATCTTGAAGACCATGGCCAGGAAGTTGCCCGTGTAGCTGAGCTCGTTGCTCGGATAGACGTAGGGCAGGCCCTGCGAGTGGCGGTAGGAGTAGGCCGCGAGCGTCGGGACCTTGGCGATCAGGCGCACGATCTGCCGGTGGCGCACGGCGGGGTCCTCGACCTCGTTCGCCTCGGGGTAGAAGCTGGAGAGGGCGGCCACCGCCGAGATGAACATCGACATGGGGTTGGCGTCGTAGCGGAACCCCTCCATGAAGCGCTTGACGTTCTCGTGCACGAACGTGTGGTGCATCACCTCGTGCACGAACTGGTCGTGGCGCGACTTCGACGGCAGCTCGCCCTCGAGCAGGAGCTGCGCGCACTCGAGGAACGTGGCCTTCTCGGCCAGCTGCTCGATCGGGTAGCCGCGGTAGCGCAGGATGCCCTTGTCGCCGTCGATGTAGGTGACGCTGCTCCGGCACGACGCGGTGTTCAGGTAGGCCGGGTCGTACGACATGAGCCCGAAGTCGTCCTCCGACGTCTTGATCTTGCGCAGCTCGATCGCCGAGATCGCGCCGTCGCGGATCGGGATCTCGTAGGTCTTGCCGTTGCGGTTGTCCGTGACCGTCAGCGTGTCGGCCATGTGCGCCCCCAATTCCGGTGCGCCGCCGGAGGCGGCGCCGACCGTCTTGCTCGGTGTCCCCGGCCCTGCCCCTGGGCCCAGCCCCACACGCCGCGGCGGGTCGCGCCGTGCGGGGCCGGGATTCTACGAGGGCGACCCGCGCCGGTAAACACGGCACCGGGCGGGCCTGGCATCACGGCTGGCGCCGGGCGCGCTCCCCGCTACCATGGCCCCGTGCCGCGCCTCCGCCTGAAGTGGACCCTGGCCCTCCTGCTCGCGGGCGCGCCCGCCGCCCTGGGCAAGGAGCGGCCCGACGTCGGCGCCGGCCTGGCCTGGCTCGCCGCCCGCCAGGGCGCCGATGGCTCCTGGGGGCAGAAGGACAAGCTGGCCTTGACCGGCATGTCCGGGCTGGCGCTCCTGGCCTCGGGCTCGACGCCGACGCGAGGGCCCTACGCGCGGCACATCACGCGGGCGCTGCAGTTCGTCATGTCGACGCAGCAGGACGGGCGCGCCTTCCGCCACGAGTCGTCGGGCTACTCGGCGATCCACAACCACGGCTACGCGCTCCTGTTCGTCACGCAGGCCTACGGCGAGGGGGGCCCGCTCGACGACGCCATGCGCCGCGCGATCGAGGGCGGGCTGCAGGCGGCGGTGCAGAGCCAACGGACCAACGGGGGGTTCAGCTACTACCTGTACGACGTGCAGGACCCGCGCTGGAAGGACATGTGGCGCGTCGACGAGGCGTCGACCACGGTGGCCCTCATCCAGGCCATGCGCGGGGCGCGCAACGCCGGGTTCACCGTCGAGCGCGACGCGCTCAACCGCGCGGCGCGCTACATCGCCGACAGCCAGCACGCCGAGACGGGCGGCTTCGTCTACTCGATCGGCGGCGGCGTGCGCGTGAGCTTCATCGAGGGCAGCAACCGCCCGACGTTCGCCATCACCGCCGCCGCCACGGCCGTGCTGCACGCGCTGGGCACCTACGAGGGGCCGGTCGTCGAGCGCGGGATCGCCTACATGGAGGCGTTCATCCCGCCCTCGCGCAAGAAGGTCCCGTTCTTCTACTACGCCCACTACTACGCGGCGCAGGTGATGCACCTCGTCGGCGGCCCGCGCGGCGAGCGCTGGATGGAGGCGATCCGCAAGGAGCTCGCCGAGCGCCAGCGGCCCGACGGGCGCTGGCCGGCCGACCCGGAGGACAGCCTGGCCCAGGGCGACTCGGAGCTCCTGAACACCGCGTGGGCGCTGCAGGTCTGCCTGATCGAGCGCGCCATGCTGCCGATCCACGAGCGCTGAACAGGTCGGGCGGCCCACGCGTCGACCCGCGCGCGAGGAGCCGTGTGATGAAGACCCGCCGCGCCGCCCCGGTCCTGACCCTCGTCCTGGCCGCCTGCGCGAGCCCTCCCGCCGAGCGCCCGGCGGAGCAGCAGCCAGGCGCGGCGGTCACCCCGTCCGGCGGACCCGCGCGCACGGGCCGGCGCACCCCGGCCGGCGCGCCCGCGCCCGCCGGCGGGACGGCCTCCGCGCCTGCTGGCGGGGCGCCTGCCGCGCGGCCGGGAACGCGCACCGGCGTCGAGGGCGCGCTCGACGACGCGGCGAGGACGCTGGCCGGCCGGGCGGCGTCCCTGGTCTGGCCCGCCGACCTCGAGCGCGATGCGGACGGTCGGCCGCGCGTTCGCGTCGCGCGGATCGTCAACCTGAGCCCGCGGCACGTCGACACCCGGGCGCTGAGCGCGGCGGCCGCGGCGGCGCTGCGCGGGGCGCTGGTGCCCGTCGCGGCGTGGGAGGTCGACGAGGGCAGCGACGAGGCCGACGACCTGCCGCCGGCCGGGCTGCTCCTCCGCGGCCACGTGCAGCAGGACATCGTCGGCGGGCCGGGCGGGCGGACGACGACCTCGGGCGCCACGCTGCGGCTCATCGACCTGCGCCGGGGGGTGGTGCTCGCGCTTGCCCGCGGCCTGACCCGCACCAGCGAGGGCGAGGCCCGCCCCGGGACCAGCGACGACCTGCGCGCCCTGGTCGATCAGGCGGGCCGCGACCTCGCCCGGAAGGTCGGCGCGCGCGCGGCCGAGGGCTGGCCAGCGGCGGCGCTGGCCGGCCGGCCGCGGCCGGTCGTCCGCACGGACCGCGCCCGCAACGACACGCGGGAGCTGCTCGACCTGACCTGGGTCGAGGATGCCCTCGCGCAGCACCTCCTCGACCAGGGCGCCGTCGACGTGGCGGTCGGCCGCGACGAGCGCGAGGCGGTGTTCGACGAGGCCATGCGCCTCGCGGACGCGGCGCCGCTCGAGGCGACCCTGCTCCTCATGGCCTCGCTCGACCAGGTCGAGGGCGGCGCGCTCGCCCTGGTCGTGCGCCTGATCGACACACGGGGGGCGGGCGCGGTGGTCACCGTGCGCGTCGTCCAGCGCAAGGCGAACTGACGCGCCCGCGCCGTCAGGCCCGGGTCGGCGGACTCCACCCCCCCCGGGTGACGGCGCGCAGGAGCGCGTCGAAGGTCCTCCCGCCGTGGTGGGATGTGTCGACCGTGAGCTCGGCCTGCCGGTAGAGCGGCTCGCGCGCGGCGAGGATCGCCTCGAGCTCGGCCATGGCGTCGTCGCGCCCGGCGATCGGCCGCCGGTCGCCCTGGGCGAGCACGCGCTGCATGTGGTCCTCGGGGCGCGCGCGCAGCCACACGGTGGTGCAGTGGGCGCGCGCCAGGCGGAAGGCCTCGTCGTTCTGCACGATGCCGCCGCCGAGCGCGACGACGAACGGCCGGCCGGCGGCCAGGAGCGAGGAGAGGACCTGCACCTCGAGCCGCCGGTAGTAGCCCTCGCCATGGAGCGCGAAGAGCTCGGTGAGCGAGAGCCCGGCGGCCTCCTCGATGCGGTCATCGAGCTCGACGAAGGCGATGCCGAGCGCCGCCGCCAGCCGCGGCCCCAGGGTGCTCTTGCCGGCGCCGCGGAGGCCCAGGAGCGCGACCCCGCGCCGACGCGCCTGGCCCAGGGCCGCCTCGACGGCCGCGACGCAGCGCTCGAGCTCGTCGGGCGAGCGCCCGGCCAGCAGGGCGTCGAGGCGGCCGCGCGCGCCGCTCGCGTCGACGTCGGGCGCCACGGCCACGAGCCCGGCCGCGCTCACGCCGAGCGCGCGGGCGACCGCCTCGAGGCGCAGCACGGCGATGTTCGCCTGCCCGGCCTCGAGCTGGGCCACGAACCGCAGGCTCAGCCCGGCGCGCTCGGCGAGCGCGCGCGCCGTCAGGCCGCGCTCCTTGCGCAGCTGGCGCACCCGGCCGCCCAGCCGGGCCAGGAGGTCGGACCCCGGCGCGCGGGCGTCCGTCCGGGCCGTCGTGGCCGACGACTTCAAGGTCTTGCGCGCCAAGCCGCCTCCGTCACGCCTGTGCACTATACTGCACGGTCGCGACCTGGATCAAGCACTATCTTGCATGTCGCGACCGGGAGGGGTATCGTCGCGGCCATGGAAGCCAAGCTGCAAGCGCCCGCCGAGCCGATCACCTTCGAGACCTCGCCCGACCGCTACCGCCACCTCGCCATCGAGGTCGAGGGCGCGGTGGCCCGCATCAAGCTCCGCATCCAGGAGCACGGGGGCCTCCGGCCCGGCTACCAGCTCAAGCTCAACAGCTACGACCTGGGCGTCGACATCGAGCTGGCCGACGCCGTGCAGCGCCTGCGCTTCGAGCACCCCGAGGTCACGTGCGTCGTCGTGACCAGCGCGCTCGAGGGGATCTTCTCGTCGGGCGCGAACATCTTCATGCTCGGGTCGTCGACGCACGGCTTCAAGGTGAACTTCTGCAAGTTCACCAACGAGACGCGCCTCTACATCGAGGACGCGACCGAGCACAGCGGCCAGACCTACGTCGCCGCCCTCAACGGGATCGCCTCGGGGGGCGGCTACGAGCTGCCGCTGGCCTGCAAGGAGATCTACCTGGTCGACGACCGCCGCTCGGCCGTGGCCCTGCCGGAGGTTCCCTACCTGGGCGTCCTGCCGGGCACGGGCGGGCTCACGCGCGTGGTCGACAAGCGCAAGGTCCGCCGCGACCTGGCGGACATCTTCTGCACGCTGGCCGAGGGCGTGAAGGGCAAGCGCGCCGTCGAGTGGGGCCTCGTCGACGGCGTCTACCCGTCGTCGCAGTTCCAGGCCAAGGTCGACGCGCGCGCCCGGGAGCTCGCCGGCGCCGGGCGCCCGGAGCGCAAGGGCGTGCGCCTGTCGCCGCTCGCGCCCGAGGTGACGGACGACCGGATCGAGTACCGCCACGTCACGCTGAGCTTCGGCCCCGTGCCGCGCACGGCCCGCCTCGAGGTCCGCGGCCCCTCGGCCGAGGAGGCCCGCAAGCTCCCCGAGGACCCGACGAGCCTCGGCGCCGAGTGGTGGGCGCTCCGCGCCTTCCGCGAGCTCGACGACGCCGTCCTGCGCCTGCGCTTCAACCACCCCGACGTGGGCCTCGTCCTCGTCACGACGAAGGGCGAGCCGCAGCACGTGCTGGCCCTCGACGCCCAGCTCCACGCGCGGCGCGACCACTGGTTCGTCAACGAGGTCGTGCACCACATGAAGCGCGTGCTCAAGCGCTTCGAGCAGTCGTCGAAGAGCGCCTTCGCGCTGGTCGAGGAGGGCTCGTGCTTCGCCGGGTCGCTCCTCGAGCTGGCGCTCGCGTCCGACCGCGTCTACGTGCGCGAGTCGGAGACCGTGCGCCTGGGCCTCTCGGCCCTCAACGCCGGCGCCCTGCCCATGGGCACCGGGCTGTCGCGCATCCACACGCGCTTCCTCGGCCGGCCGGCGCACGCCGAGAAGCTCCTCGCCGAGCTCGGGCCGCTCACCGCCGCCGAGGCGGGCGAGGAGGGGCTGGCCACGGCGGTCGTCGACGCCTTCGACTGGGACGACGACGTGCGCCTGGCGATCGAGGAGCGGGCGAGCCTGTCGCCCGACTCGCTCACGGGCCTCGAGAACAACCTGCGCTTCTGCGGCCCCGAGACGCTCGAGACGAAGATCTTCGGCCGGCTCTCGGCCTGGCAGAACTGGATCTTCATCCGCCCCAACGCCACCGGCGAGAAGGGCGCCCTGACGCTCTACGGCCGCCCCGAGTCGGCCGAGTTCGACTGGATGCGCACCTGACGGGCGCCCGCTCCGAGCACCCGAGCACGACCCCCGCGAGGACGACCTGATGACCGCCATCTCGAACGAGAAGATCCCCAACAACGTCGACCTGTCCTCGAACAAGAAGCTCCAGCGGGCGCTCGAGGAGTGGCAGCCCAACTTCATCGACTGGTGGATGGAGATGGGGCCCGAGGGCTACCAGCAGGACCAGATCTACCTGCGCACGGCCGTGAGCGTGGACACCGACGGCTGGGCGAAGTTCGACTACGTGAAGATGCCCGAGTACCGCTGGGGCATCTTCCTCACGCCCGTCCAGAAGGAGCGGGTGATCCACTTCGGCGACAACATCGGCGGGCAGATCTGGAACGAGGTCCCCGGCGACGTGCGCAAGGAGCTGCGCCGGCTCATCGTCACGCAGGCCGACACCGAGCCCGCCTCGGTCGAGCAGCAGCGGCTCCTCGGCAAGACGGCGCCGAGCCTCTACGACCTGCGCAACCTGTTCCAGGTCAACGTCGAGGAGGGCCGGCACCTGTGGGCCATGGTCTACCTCCTCATGCAGTACTTCGGCAAGGACGGCCGCGAGGAGGCGCAGGACCTGCTCGTGCGCCGCTCGGGCCACGCCGACTCGCCGCGCATCCTGCAGGCGTTCAACAAGCCGATCGACGACTGGCTGGCCTTCTTCTGCTTCACGACCTTCACCGACCGCGACGGCAAGTACCAGCTCGGCGCGCTCGCCGAGAGCGCCTTCGACCCGCTGGCCCGCTCGACGCGCTTCATGCTCACCGAGGAGGCCCACCACATGTTCGTGGGCGAGACCGGCGTGGCGCGCGTCATCGAGCGCACGATCCAGCTCATGAAGGAGGCGCCCGAGGGCGACCCGACGAAGCGCGGCGGCATCCCGCTCGACCTCGTGCAGCGCTACGTCAACGAGTGGTACTCGGCGTCGCTGGACCTGTTCGGCAGCGAGGACTCGTCGAACTCGGCCACCTACTTCGCCTCGGGCCTCAAGGGCCGCTGGGACGAGGGCAACGACTCGAAGTGGCCCGACCACAAGGCGCTCTCGGGCGACTACGTCATGGAGCTGCCGAAGGGCGACGGCTCGGTCGAGCGCCACGGGATCCCCCTGCGGCGGGCGATGAACCTCGTCCTGCGCGACTCCTACGTCGAGGACTGCAACCGCGTCATCGAGCGCTGGAACCGCGTCCTCGAGCGCGCCGGGCTGAGCGAGCGCATGTCGCTGCCGTCCGAGCGCTTCAACCGCCACATGGGCCTCTACTCGGGCATGCCGTTCGACCCGCAGGGCCGGCTCCTCTCGGGCGAGGAGTTCGCGCGGCGCCGCGGCGAGTTCCTGCCCAGCCCCCAGGACTACGCCTACGTGCAGTCGCTCATGGTCCCCTGCTACGCGCCCGGCGAGTTCGCCTCGTGGATCGCGCCGCCGAGGAAGGGCATCAACAACCTGCCGCAGGAGTTCGAGTACGTGAAGTTCGCCAGCAACGGCGAGCGGCGCGCGTAGCACTCCGACCGACATCAACCACGGAGGACACGGAGGACACGGAGCGGCCCCGGAGGAAGACCTCCGCGTCCTCCGGGTCCTCCGTGGTGAACCTCTCCCCCGAGGACCCGACATGAAGCAGCTCCGTTCCTACGTCGCCGGCCAGTGGGTCGCCGGGCGCGGCAAGGCCACGACGCTCTACAACCCGACCACGGAGGAGCCGATCTTCGAGGCCTCGACCGAGGGCGTGGACCTCGGCGCCGCCGTGGCCCACGCGCGTGGCAAGGGCCTGCCGGCGCTGCAGGAGCTGACCTTCGCCCAGCGCGGCCAGGCCCTGCAGGCGGCCGCCAACGCGCTCCACGCGCGCCGCGACGAGCTGCTGGACCTCGCCATGGTCTGCGGCGGCAACACGCGCGGCGACGCGAAGTTCGACGTCGACGGCGCGCTGGGGACGCTGGCCTTCTACGCCCGGCTGGGCGAGTCGCTCGGGGCGACGCGGTTCTTCGTCGACGGGCAGGGGACGCAGCTCGGCCGCAGCCCGAAGTTCCACGGCGAGCACCTGCTCGTGCCGCGGCGCGGGATCGCCGTGCACATCAACGCCTTCAACTTCCCGGCCTGGGGCCTGTGGGAGAAGGCCGCCGTCGCGCTCCTGGCCGGCATCCCGGTCATCACCAAGCCGGCGACGAGCACGGCCGCCGTGGCCGTGCGGACGGTCGAGGTGCTCGTCGAGGCGGGCGCGCTGCCCGAGGGCGCGCTGCAGGTGATCGCCGGCTCGGCCACGTCGCTGACCGACCACCTCGGGCCGCAGGACGCGCTGGCCTTCACGGGGTCCAGCGACACCGCCGCCACGCTGCGCGCGCACGAGGCGTTCATCCGCCGCGGCGCGCGGATCAACATCGAGGCCGACAGCCTCAACGCGGCCATCCTCGGCGCCGACGTCGAGGAGGGGTCGGAGACGTTCGACCTGTTCGTGCGCGAGGTCGTCGTCGACATGACGCAGAAGGCCGGGCAGAAGTGCACGGCGATCCGGCGCGTGTTCGTCCCCGCGGCGCGGATGGCCGCGGCGCGCGCCGCCCTCGTCGAGGCGCTCTCGGCGATCAAGACCGGCGACCCGTCCCTGCGCGAGGTCAAGGTCGGCCCCGTGGCCACGGCCGGGCAGCTCCGCGACGTGCGGGCCGGCGTCGAGCGCCTCAAGCGCGCGGCGACCCCCGTCGTCGGCGGCCAGGGCGACCTGCGCGGGGCGCTCACCGGGATCACGGGCGACAAGGGCTACTTCATCTCGCCGGTGCTGCTCGAGGCGCAGGACGCCGCCGCCGCCGACGAGGTGCACCGCCACGAGGTCTTCGGCCCCGTGGCCACGCTCCTGCCCTACTCGGGCGACCCCGCCGAGGCGGCGCGGCTGGTGGGCCTGGGCGACGGCGGCCTCGTCGCGTCGATCTACAGCGACGACGCCGACGTCGTCGGGGGCGTGACGCTCGGGATGGCCCCCTACAACGGGCGCGTCAACGTCGGCAGCGCCAAGGTCGCCGAGCAGTCGCTCGGCCCGGGCGCCGTCCTGCCGCAGCTCGTGCACGGCGGCCCGGGCCGCGCCGGCGGCGGCGAGGAGCTCGGGGGCCTGCGCGGCCTCGACCTGTACCTGCAGCGGACCGCCGTCCAGGGGTACAAGCCCTTGCTGGAGAAGCTCGCCGGCCAGGGGCACCGGGTCGGCTGAGCGGCGCGGGCGACCCGCGCCTCGGGCGGCGCTGTATGATTCCCCCGGGGGATGCCTGAGATGGAGCCATTCCGCGCGGCGCCGGAGGCGGCGAGCGACGACACGCCGGCGGCGCCGTTCGCCCGGCCACGCGACCGGGGGCCGCGGCCGAGCCTCGAGCTGCCGCGCGAGCTCGCCAGCGGCGTCGTCGGCGACTACGCCCTCGAGATGCCGATCGGGCAGGGCGGCATGTCGTGGACGTTCCGCGCCCGCCGCGCCGGCGGCGACGTCGTGGCCCTGAAGGTCCTCGACCCCGCGCTGGCGCGCGACCAGGGCAGCGACCTCGTCCAGCGCTTCCTGCGCGAGGGGCCGGCCGCCGCGTCGGTCCGGCATCCCAACGTCGTCGGCGCCCTCGACCACGGCACGTGCCCCCGCACGGGCGTCCACTACATCGCGCTCGAGTTCGTGGACGGGCAGTCGGTCGAGGACGCCCTGACCGTGCGCGGGGCCCTGCCCGAGGCGGAGGCGTTGAACATCGCCCTGGGCGTCGCGCAGGCGCTCGCCGGCCTCTCGCAGGCGGGGATCGTCCACCGCGACGTCAAGCCGGCGAACATCCTCCTCGACGCGTCGGGCGCCGCCCGCCTGGCGGACCTCGGGGTGGCGAAGCTCCTCAACGCCGGCGCCCTCACGGCCGCGGGCGCGCTCCTGGGGACGCCGCACTACATCGCCCCCGAGCAGGCGATCGGCATGGAGCAGGTCGACGGCCGGACCGACCTCTACGCGCTCGGCGTGACCCTGTTCCGCATGGTCACCGGCCACCTGCCGTTCGAGGGCGAGGGCTTCCTCGACGTGGTCACGCGCCACGTCAACGAGGACCTGCCCGACCCCCGGGCGTTCTTGCCCGAGGTGACGGCGGCCACCGCGCGCGTGGTCGCTTCGCTCGCCGCGCGCGACCCCGACGACCGCTATCCGGACGCGAGGGCGGCCGCCGAGGACATCGCCCGCGTGCTCCTCGGGCAGGACGCGCACGGGTCGGCGGCCGTGCGGGGCGCCCGCCCGGCGCCGGCCCCCGCGCGTCCGCCGGTCGACGCGCGCCCGCCGGTCGACGCGCGCCCGCCGGTCGATGACGGCCCGACTCCGGTGTCGCTGCCGCGCGTGGCCCCACCGCCGACCCCGACGCCGATCCCGCCGGAGCGCTCGCCGCGCCCGACCGGCGCCGTCGCGCGGCCCAAGGTGCCCCCCCCGCGCGCGCCATCGCCCACGCTGCGGGTGACGGTGCGCACCGGCAGCCACGTGCTCGCGCGCAAGAAGTTCGACCAGGACGTCATCACGATCGGCCGCGAGCCGCGCTGCGACGTCCACATCGACAACCCCATGGTGTCGCGGCACCACTGCGAGATCCGGCGGACCGAAGGCCGCTTCTCGGTCCTCGAGCGCAACACCACCAACGGCACGTTCCTCGGCGGCGCGCGGATCACGGCCGAGCGCGACCTGCGGCCCGGCGACGTGATCGGCGTGACCAAGAAGTTCGAGGTGGAGGTGGCCTGGGACGCGGTCGCGGCGCCGGCGCCCGAGCCGGAGGTCGACCCCGCCGAGCAGACGTTCTTCGACGAGCCGATCGACGACGATGCCCCGACCCGCACCCCGACGCCGCTGGCGACGGCGCTCGCCCCGCCGACCACCAGCACGGCGCGGCCCGGGAAGGGCGGTCGCGGCCGGCTGATCTTCAGCCGCGGCGGCAGCGTCGAGCGGCAGGTGGTCGAGGAGTGGTTCCAGGTCGGCCGCTCGCCCGAGTGCGACCTGCGCCTCGACAGCAACTTCGCGCCGCGCAAGGCGTACGTCGTCGCGCGCGGGCCGCGCGACTACCACCTGTTCAACGTCGCGCCCTACCCGCAGACCGTGCTCGTCAACGGCCGCCCGACCGACGACGTGGCCCCGCTGCGCCACGGCGACAAGATCAGCGCCTACGGGACCGAGGTCGTCTTCGAGCTCGTCCCCGACGCGGTGTGATCGACGGCTGCGGCCGCGGTCGCTGGCCGCGGCGGCGCGCGCGCGGCTCCGGTCGAAGGCTGGTCACGCGCGAGACGTGGGGCGAAACGTGGCAGCCGAGCTCTTCAGTGGCTCCGAGCGCTCAGGGCAGGAAGCGCGCCCGCTCGCCGCCGCGCGGCACGCGGCAGGCGTCCACGCCGCCGGAGAGCCAGCGCCGGTTGCGGGCCACGAGCGCGTAGGCCAGGTCGCGCAGCGGCCGGGGGATCAGGGCCGCCAGGCGGGCCAGCGCGCCCCAGCGGCCGCCCAGGTAGCGGCCGATCGCCAGGGCGGCGTCCGAGCGCATGAGGACCCGCTCGCGCGGGTCGTCCGGGTCGGCGACGAGGACGAGCGAGTCGAAGCCCCGCCGCGGGTCGGCGGCGATGCCGTGGCGGGCCAGCAGGGGCGCCGCCGTGGGCCCCTGCAGCGGCGCGAAGCGCAGCGCCGGCGCGCCGGTGCGCGCGCTGAGCGGCGGCGCGGCATCGCGCGCGAGCACCCACTGGATGCTCCGCGCGCACAGCCCGCACTCCCCGTCGTAGAGGAGCAGCAGGTCGGCCGCGGCGGGGGGGCTCACGGTGGGGCCGGGCATGCGTCCAGCCTACCCGACGCGGCGGTGGCGAGGCGGCGACCCGCGCCGTTTACCATGCAGGCAGGAGGTCCCCGTGACCCGCGCCCCCGACCCCATCCTGGACCGCTACGCCGAGTCGCGCCGCACCGAGGAGGGCGCCGAGAGCTACTCGACGAAGTACGACCGGGAGCTGCACAAGCGCATCTCGAGCTACTTCGAGCGCCGCGCCGTCGAGCGGGCCCTCGCGCGCACCGGCGTGCGAGAGGGGCTGGTGCTGGACCTGCCGTGCGGCGCCGGCCGCCTCACCCCCGTGCTCGAGCCCGTGGCCCGGCGCATCGTCTCGGCGGACTACTCGGGGACGATGGTCCGCGTGCTGAAGCGGCGGCACGGGGAGCGCCACCCCGACGCCCTGGTCGCCGACAGCTTCCGGCTCCCGTTCCGCGACCGGACCTTCGACCTCGTCTACTCGGCCCGCCTCTCGCACCACATAGGCGACGAGGCCCTGCGCGTGGCCTACCTGCGGGAGGTGCTGCGCGTCTCGCGCGCGTGGACGATCGTGACGATCTTCGACTCGCGGTCGCTCAAGAACCTGCTCCGCGACGTGCGGCGGGTGTTCAGCAAGAAGCGCCCGAAGAACACCCTCTCGCGCGAGCAGGTGGCCGAGATCGCCGCCGGCGAGGGGTTCAGCATCATCGACGCGATCCCGCTCTCGCGCATCGCGTCGGGCCACGTGTTCTACGTGCTGCAGCGGGCGTGACACCCCCCCGAGCGAGCGCGGACGATGCCGCGTCGCGTTGCGGGAAAGCCCCGCGCGTGTCACCCGCCGGCCGCACGGCCTGTTTCGGTTGACCTTCACGCGAAATTTCCGACACTGAGGTCAGATCGAAGCCACGGGGGCCGCGATGAAGATCCTCTTCGCCACGAGCGAGGCCTATCCGCTCAGCAAGACCGGCGGCCTGGGGGACGTGTGCGGTAGCCTCCCCTCCGCGCTGCAGGCGCTGGGCGACGACGTGCGCGTGGCGCTGCCCGCGTACCAGCACGCGCTCGAGCGCGTCACGGGCGGCGTGCGCGAGGTGGCGGCGCTCACGGTGCCGGGTCACGACCAGCCGGTGCGGGTGCTCGAGACGCTCCTGCCCGAGCGCGCGGTCCCGGTCTACCTGATCTCCGCGCCGGCCCTGTTCGACGACCGGCCCGGCACGCCCTACCACGACCCCGATGGGCGCGAGTGGCCCGACAACGCCCTGCGCTTCGCGGTCTACTCGCGCGCCGTGGCGGCGCTGGCGCTCGGGCAGGCCGGGCTCGGCTGGACGCCCGACCTGGTCCACGGTCACGACTGGACGGCCGGCCTGGTCCCGGCCCTCCTCGCCCAGCACGAGCGGCGGCCGGCCACGGTGTTCACCGTCCACAACCTCGCGCATCAGGGCCTCTACCCGCGCGAGACCTTCGACCAGCTCGGCCTGCCGCCGGCCTGGTGGGCGCTCGACGGGCTCGAGTTCTACGGGCAGCTCTCGTTCATCAAGGGCGGGCTGGTGTTCGCCGACTGGCTGACCACCGTCAGCCCGAACTACGCGCGCGAGATCTGCCGGCCCGACATGGGCTGCGGGATCGACGGGCTCCTGCGCCACCGGCGCGACCGCCTCGTCGGCGTGCTCAACGGCGCGGACTACGACGTGTGGGACCCGTCGAACGACCCACTCATCACGCGCCCCTACGGCCCCGACACGCTCGCCCGCAAGGCCGAGAACAAGCGCGCCCTGCAGCGCCTGTTCGGCTTCGCCGAGGCCCCCGGCACGCCGCTGATCGCGCACATCTCGCGCCTCGTGCCGCAGAAGGGCACCGACCTGCTGATCGAGACGATCCCGCGGCTCATGAGCGAGCAGGTGCAGATGGTCGTCCTGGGGCGGGGCGAGCCGCGCTTCGCGCAGGCGCTCACCGACCTCGCCGCCCGCTACCCGCGGCAGCTCGCGGCCTACGTCGGCTACAGCGAGGAGCTGGCCCACCGGATGACCGCCGGCGCGGACATGTTCTGCATGCCCTCGCGCTTCGAGCCGTGCGGCCTGAACCAGATCTACAGCCTGCGCTACGGCACGGTGCCGATCGTGCGGCGCACGGGCGGGCTGGCCGACACCGTCGTCGACGCCTCGGCCGAGGCCGTCGCCAGCGACGCGGCGACCGGGTTCCAGTTCGAGCAGGCCACGTCCCACGCGCTCCTCGAGGCGCTGCGGCGCGCCCTGCGCACCTACGGCCAGGATGCGAAGACCTGGCGCCAGCTCGTGGCCGCCGGGATGCGCCAGGACTTCTCCTGGGAGCGGGGCGCGCGCGCCTACCAGGCGCTCTACCGGCAGGCGCTGCAGCCCCCCGCGCAGCCGGAGCCCGCGCCGCGGTCGCGGCCGAGCGCGCGCGTGCGCCGCGAGGCGAGCGGTCGGCTGCCGCGGGAGACGAGCGGCCGCGTGCCCCTCCCGCCGCCGGTCGCCAAGGTGTGATCGACGGCTGCGGCCGCGGATGCCGGGCGAGGGGGGGCGCGCGCGGGTCGTAGGATCCGGCGATCGATACGACCCGCGCGCGCTCCCCCCTCGCCTCGGCCTCCGCGCCCTCGCCTCGCTTGCGGTTGCATTCCCCCCGTGGCCGGGGCGCCTCGTGTGATCGACGGCTGCGGCCGCGGATGCCGGGCGAGGGGGGGCGCGCGCGGGTCGTAGGATCCGGCGATCGATACGACCCGCGCGCTCCCCCCTCGCCTCGGCCTCCGCGCCCTCGCCTCGCTTGCGGTTGCATTCCCCCCGTGGCCGGGGCGCCTCGTGTGATCGACGGCTGCGGCCGCGGATGCCGGGCGAGGGGGGGCGCGCGCGGGTCGTCGGTGTGGCCCGCCTCGCAAGCTCCGTCCCGCGGCTGCGGTGCCGCCATCAAGGCGGCCCCTATCGCTCGCGGCCGACCGCAGCCGCGGGCCTCCCGCTTGCTCCGGCGGCCCACCGGGGATCAGCAGATCGATACGACCCGCGCGCGCTCCCCCCTCGCCTCGGCCTCCGTGCCCTCGCCTCGCTCGTGGTCTCCACTCCACTCGTGGGTTCGAGCGTGTCGATCACGATGGGGCGTTCGAGGACAGGCTCTATCTGTCGGCGAGGGTTGCGCGCGGCGTCTGTCGATCGCCGGGTCACCTCGGCCGGCGCAGCCGTCGATCACACCGTGAACCCGGCGGCGGGTTCGCGGTTACCCCCCGGGCGGGAGGTGGCCCGTGGGCTGGCTGTCGCGCTGGGTGCGGACGACGTTCGACTACAACCCCACCTTCCCGCTCTCGGCGCTGCTCCTGCTCGTCGGCCTGCGCCTGCTCGTCAGCGACGGGACGCTTGACGCCCAGAGCCTCGAGGGCACGGCCGGCGGCGTGGGCGTCCTGCAGGCCTACGAGGTGGCGTTGCTCGCGCTGGCGCTGGGCGTGCTGTGGCCGCGGCGGATCGCCTACGAGACGACGGCCGTGCTCATCGTCTTCGGGGTCGTGCGCCACGCGGCGCCGTTCCTCGTCATCGGCCACGCGGGCGAGGTCGCCGGGCCCGGGCCCTGGGTGCTCGGGGTGGGGCTCGCCGGGCTCATGCTCGCCAAGACCTGGGCCATCCAGCGCGCCGTGCGCCTCGACATGCGCCCGTGGGAGCGCGCCCACGACGCGGCCCTGTATCTCGGGGCCTGCGTCGGCCTGCCGCTGCTCGTCCAGGGGCTGGCCGAGGCGACGGGCGCGACGCTGAGCCACGCGGGGGCGCGCGGCCTGCAGCTCGCCGTGTGCTGGGGCGCGGCCCTGGCCCTGAGCCCGCTGGCGCTCGGCCTGCCCGACCTGGGCCGGCCGGGGCCCCTGCGCAGCCGCCGGCCCGCGGCGGTGTGGCGCGGGCTGGCGCTCGTCGGCCTCACGGCGCTGTTCGCCAACGCGCTCTGGCTCGGCGGCGACGCGCCCACGCTCCTGGCCGTCCTCCCGCTCGCCCTCGTCGCGGCGGCCGTGGCCACGACGATCGCCGGCGCCGCCGGCGTGGACCTCCGCGGGGCGGCGGTCCACCTGCCCGCGCTGGCCGCCCTCGTGGTCCTCGTCGCGCCCGGCGAGGTCCTGCAGGGCCGCATGCCGGTCCTCTCGCGCCCGGCCGCGCTCGTGGCCACGCTCCTCGTCGCCGCCGCCTGCCTGGCCCTGATCGGGCGCGCGCGCTGGCGCGAGGGGCTGCCCGGCCTCGGCGCCGTCGCGGCCCTGGCGCCGCTCTCGGCCGCGTCGTCCCTCCGCGACGCCGAGGCCTACGCCCTCCTGGCCCTGCTCGTCGCCTGCGGCGTCGGCGCCTGGCGCCGCGATGACCGGCTCCTGGTCCGGGCCGCCGGCGCCGCCGTCGTCGTCGGACTGCACCTCGCCTGGCGCCCGCTCGGCGGCGCCGCCCTCACCGCCGTCCCCCTCGGCGCCGCCGCCGGGCTGGCCCTGCTCGTGGCCTGGCGCTGCCCCGACGCGCGCGCCGCCGCGGGCCTGGCCGCGGCGCTGGCCCTGGTCCCCGGCCTCGTCGAGGTCGTGCGGGGCCCCGAGGCGCCGGCCCTGCTCCTCCTCGTCGGCGCCGGCGGCGGCCTGGCGGTCCTCGGCGCGCGCGCGGGCGAGCGGCCGCTCGTCCACGCCGGCCTGGCCCTGCCCGTGGTCGGCCTCCTGCGCCGCGCCGGCGACTCGGTGGACCCGGGCGTCGCCCTGGTCCTCCTGGCCTTCGCCGCCCTCCCGGTCGGCACGGCCGTGGCGCTCCGCCGCGAGCGCTCCCGCCGCCTCGAGGCCACCGACCCCTTCGAGCCGCTCGACCTCGGCCCGGCTGACCCCACGCCGGCGGACCGCGGTCCGGCGCACGAACTCGCCGAGCTCGGGCCGATGGACCTCGGACCCGACGGCCCAACACTCGCTGACGAGCCGCTCGTAGCCGCCGCGCCGGCGACCGGCGGCGAGGCCGGCCGCGCCAGGTGAGCGGTGAGGCCGCCCGGTCTCGGTCGAGCGACCGCAGAGCCCATCGCGCAGACCACGACGGGCGCGTCGCCAGGGGTCGCCGTCCCGACGTCGCCAGGGGTGGCCTTCCCCGACCTGGTGGCGTCACGTTCCCGCCGGCGAGCCACGGGCGGAACGCAGCCGCAAGCGAGGCGAGGCCGCGGAGGCCGAGGCGAGGGGGGAGCGCGCGCGGGTCGTATCGATCTGCTGATCCCCGGTGGGCCGCCGGAGCAAGCGGGAGGCCCGCGGCTGCGGTCGGCCGCGAGCGATAGGGGCCGCCTGGATTGCGGCACCGCAGCCGCGGGACGGAGCTTGCGAGGCGGGCCACACCGACGACCCGCGCGCGCCCCCCCTCGCCCGGCATCCGCGGCCGCAGCCGTCGATCACACCAGAGCGGCCGCAGCCGTCGTTACACCTAGTGGCCGAGGCCGACGGAGACGAGCGCGGCGTGGAACAGCCCGCCGAGGAGCGCCGTCGAGGGGAGCGTCAGCAGCCAGGCGTAGAGGATCTTCTTGCCCAGGCCCCAGCTCACCGACGCGCGCTGGGTGGTGCCCACGCCGATGATCGAGCCCGTGATCGTGTGCGTGGTCGAGACGGGGATCCCCTGCCAGGCGGCCAGGCCGAGCGTGAGGCTGGCCCCGGTCTCGGCGGCGAAGCCGTGGACCGGGCGGATCTTGATCAGGCCCATGCCCAGCGTGCGGATGACCTTCCAGCCGCCGCAGGCGGTCCCGAGGCCCATCATCGTCGCGCAGGACACCTTGACCCACAGCGGCACGTCGTTCGTCTCCACGAAGCCGCCGGCGAACAGCGCGAGCGTGATCACGCCCATGACCTTCTGCGCGTCGTTCGTGCCGTGCATCCACGACATGAGCGAGACGCTCAGGAGCTGCAGCTTGCCGAAGAGCTGGTTGACGAACGTCGGCCGCGCCCGGCGGAAGAGCCACAGGACGGCCGCCATGATCACGAAGCCCATGAGCGCGCCGAGGATCGGCGAGATGAGCATCGCGACGAGCACCTTGAACACACCGCCCGAGTGCACGATCGACCAGCCCTTGGCGAAGGCCGCCGCGCCGACCAGCGCCCCGATCAGCGAGTGCGAGCCGCTGATCGGCATGCCGACGAACGTCATCATCGCCACCCACACGGAGGCCGAGAGCATCGACGCCAGGACGATGGTCTGCGTGACGTCGGCGGCGTTGACGAGCCCGCTGCCGATGGTCTTGGCGACCTCCTCCGAGGCGAAGGCCCCGGCGAAGTTCAGCAGCGCCGCCAGGACCACCGCCGTGATGGGCGACAGGACGCGGGTGGAGACGACCGTGGCGATGGCGTTCGCCGAGTCGTTCCAGCCGTTGCAGAAGTCGAAGATCAGGGCCGCGATGACGACGGCCACGATCAGGGTGGTCGGTTCCATGACCGCCTAGCTCGCGAAGGTCGCCGGCCGCAGGCGACCCGAGGGCCGCGGCGCGCCGGGCCCCCGCTACAGGTTCTTGATCACCAGCGTGCGGATGACGGTCATCGCGTGGGCGCACACGTCGACCGTGTTCTCCAGCACCTCGAGCATGTCCTTGTTGCGCACCAGCGTGACGGCGTCGATCGGCTCCTTGTTGGCGAACAGCGCGCCCAGCGCCGCGCGGTAGATCGCGTCGGCCTCGCTCTCGAGGCGGTTGACGTGCGCGAGGTGGAGCTGGATGAGGTCGACCCGCGTCATGTCCTTGAGGCAGGCCACCGCCTTGCTGAGCTCGGTGATGGCCGTGGTGATGTGCGCGACGAGCTGCTTCATGGGCTCGGTCAGCTCCTCGAAGCCGTAGAGCGCGATGCGCTCCGCCGTGCCGTCGAGGTTGTCGAGCGTGTTCTCGAGCGCGCTCGTCAGCGCGTGCAGGTCCTCGCGGTCGAGCGGCGTGACGAAGGTCTTGTCCAGCGCGTCGTGCATGACGCGGGCCAGCTCGTCGCCCTCGTGCTCGATCAGCTTGATCTGCTTGGCGATCTCGGCCATGGCCTCGATGCCCCGGGCGTCGCGGTACTTGTCGAGGATCCGCGCGCCCTCGATCAGGTTGGCCGAGATCTGGTCGAGGTAGGCGAAGAACGTGTTCTCGCTGGGCAGCAGCCAGCGGATGAGACCCTGGATCATCGTGAGGTCCGCTCTCCCACCCCGAGGGGCAGGAGCATGGGACTCGCCGGACGCGGGCTCGTCAAGGGCGAGATGGGCCGGTCGCCTGTACAAAGACCGCGTCAAGGCCGGGTCGCAGCCAGGTGAAAGTGCTGGCCTGTACAGGGCGCGAGGGCGACGGGTCGCGCCCGCCGCCCTCGCTTCGATCGCCACCCAGGCCGCCGCCCAGGCCGCGCCTCAGGGGCGCTCGGCGAGCGTGACGACGACCTCGCGTGGCTGCCCGCCGCGGAGGACGCGGAGGGTCAGGCGGTCGCCCGGGCGCCGCTGGCCGATCGCCCGCGCGAAGGCGTCCATGCTCGTGAGCGGCTGGCCCTCGAGGGCCACGATGACGTCGTCGGGCGCCAGGCCGGCCGCGGCGGCCGGGCCCTGCGCCTCGCGCACGAGCAGGCCGAAGCCGGCCGCGCCCCGCTGCTCGGGCGCCGCGTCGACGCACGAGACGCCCAGCCAGGGCCGCGCCGCGGGCGCCGGCGCCGTCGCGCCGCCGCCCGCCTTCAGCGCGTCGAGCACCGAGGCGATGTGGTCGACGTCGACCGCGTGGCTGCTGCCGCGGTAGGGCGCCGCGACCGAGATGCCCACCAGGCGGCCGGCGCGGTCGACGACCGGGGCGCCGAAGACCTCGGGCGCCGTGGGGCCGTCGTGCTGCAGGACGCGCGGGTAGGCGCGCTTGTGGCCCTCGTTGCCGTCGGCCAGGAGGCCCATGAGGATGTTCTGCTCCTGCGCCGACGGCTCGACGGCGCGGTCCTTCGCGCTGAGGACGCCGACGGCGATGGGCTCGGCCTCGGTGCCCACGACGATCAGGAACTGCCCGACCATCAGGTCGGCGGTCCGGCCGAGCGCCACCCCGGCCGGCGCGGCGCCGGCGATGCGCAGGAGCGCCAGGTCGTTGTGCTCGTCGCGCGCGTGCAGCGTGACCGAGAGCTTGCCGGCGGGGCCGCTGGCGCTCACGGCGCCGCGGCCCTGCAGGACCTGCGCGGCGGTGAGCACCCAGCCGCCCTCGAGGATGACGCCGTAGCCGCGGGCGCGGCCGCCCTCCTCGACGCGCACGACGTGGCGCGAGGCGGCACGGGCCACGTCGCCGAAGGCGCCGCGCAGCTCGGCGTTGCGCCCGACGACCTGCTCGCGCGGCGGCGGCGCGTCCTGCGCGCGCGCGCCGGGGGCCAGGGCCAGGAGGAGGGCGATGAAGCTCGACAGGATCGGGGTGCGCATGGCGAGCCTCACTCAGCGACCGAGGGTGATCTGGAAGGTGTGCCGCGCCTGCACCAGGGCGGTGTCGACGAACGTGGCCCGCTGGACCGTGACCTCGACCCGCGCCCCCGGGGCCTTGCCCTCGAGCGCCCGCTTGAGGGCGGCCATGTCGGGGGTCGGGCGGCCGTCGATCGCCACGACGACGTCACCGCGCTTCAGGCCCGCGGCCGCCGCCGGCCCGCCCGGCGCCACCTCGTCGATGAGGACGCCCGGGAGGTCCGCCGCCTGGTCCTGCGCCGCGCGCAGGCCCATGGTCCCCTGCGGCCGCGCCGGGGCCGGCGCGGGCGCCGGCCGCTGCGGCCGGGCCGACGGGTCCTCGCCGCCGCCGAACATGTCGCCGAAGAGCTTGCCGAGGTCGGGCGCCTCGCCGCCGCCGCCGAAGAGCCCCTTGAGCGGCGAGTCCTCGCCGAAGAGCTTCGACAGGTCCGGCATCTCGCCCCCGCCGCCGAACAGGTCCTTGAAGGGCGAGTCCTCGCCGAAGAGCTTCGACAGGTCCGGCATCTCGCCCCCGCCGCCGAAGAGCTTGCCGAGGTCGGGCATCTCGCCCCCGCCGCCGAACAGCTCCGACAGGTCGGGCATCTCGCCGCCGCCGCCGAAGAGGCCCTTGAGCGGCGAGTCCTCGCCGAAGAGCTGACCCAGCGGCGAGTCCTCCCCGCCGAAGAGCTTCGGCAGGTTCTTCATCGCCCGCTGCATCATCCGCTGGTAGTCCTCGGGCGAGATGATGTCCTGCATGTCCTGCCAGGCCTCGGGCCCGGCCGGGACGCCGGCGATCACGTCGCCGCGCTTCATCGCGTCCATCTCGCGCATGATCTGGTTCAGCGGCACGGCGAACGCCATCTCGTTGATCATGACGATCGCGCCGTTGATCCCCACCAGCTCGCCCTTCATGTTGAGCAGCGGGCCGCCGGAGTCGCCGGCGAAGATCGGGCAGTCGGTCATGATGGCGTCGTTGTAGTACTTCTGCATCATGCCGACGGGCAGCTTGCGGTTGAGCCCGCGCACCTTGCCGGCCGCGAAGGCCGGCTGCAGGTCGGCGTAGGGGCCGCCGGGGTGGCCGAGGGCCACGACCCAGTCGCCCGGGCGGACCGTGTCCGAGTCGCCGAGCGTGAACGTCGGCAGGTCCTTGGCGTCGACCTTGAGCAGCGCGTAGTCCTGGCGCTGGTTGCGGCCGAGGACCGTCGCCTTGTAGGTCGTCCCGTCGGGCGTCGCGACCTCGATGCGGTCGCCGATCTCGATGACGTGCGCGCAGGTGAGGATCAGCCCGTCGGGCGAGATGATCGCCCCGCTGCCCGCGCCCATGCGCCCGTCGGCGACGAAGGCGCGCACGAGGACGGTGCGCGGGATCGCGTGCCGGGCCACGTCCTGCAGCGTCTTCTCGAGGGCGCCGACGTCCTGCGCGTGGACGAGCGGCTGCCAGGCCAGCGTGAGCCCGACCGCGGCCAGGGCCGGGGCGAGGCGTCGGGAGGTGGGGACGCGCAGCATGGGAGCTCCTTGGATGTCGCGCCGGGCGACCCGGCGGCGAGCCTGTTACGTGCGGCGGGACCTCGCGTTGGGTCGCGCCGCCGCGACGGGGCCATCATAGTCGCCGCCGCTCCGTCGCGGCAGGGCCCTCGGCCCGGGCCGGGGCTCAACCGGCCGCGCCCGCGCGAGTTCGCCGCGCGTCAGGCAGGCCGCGCGTCAGCGCGGCGCTTTGACCGCGCTGCCCCAGGGCGCCTCGCCGTCGCGTGGCCCGGCGGACACGTCGAGCCGCGTGAGGAGGCCGATGAGCCGCGCGATCGGCAGGCCGGTCGCCGCCGAGGCCATGCGCAGGTCGCCCCCGGCGCGGCGCATGGCCTGCTCGAGGAAGCGCCGCGTGAACGCCTCCTTGGCGTCGCGGTAGGGTTGCTCGACGAGGGCGTCGAGCGCATCCCGCGACGCCGGCCGCCGCGCGGCCTCGGCGTCGGGCGCCGCCACCGGCGCGGCCCCCGAGGGCCGCTGCCGGCGCGCCGCGTCGAGGCGCGCCAGCGCGGCATCGCGCTCCGCCTCGACCCGCTCCGTCCGCCGCTTGAGGAGCGTCGCCCGGCGGCCGAGCCGGTGCACCTGCGCCACGCGCAGGAGCGCGAGCGCGGCGTGGCGCGCGAAGCTGCGCAGGAGCGACTGCTGCGCCTTCGTGAACGGTCCGCGCCGATCGGGGTCGTCGAGGACCAGCGCGCCGAGGAGCTCGCCGCCCGCCTCGAGCGGCAGGCAGGCCACCGCGCGCAGGCGCAGCCCGCCCGCGTGCGCGTGGCCGAGGATGCCGCCGTGCTGGACGTCGCCCTCGATCAGCGTCTCGCGCGCCTCGAGGGCGCGGTTGAGCATGCGCCGCAGGACCTTGACCTCGGGCGCGCGCCGCGCATCGTCCTCGAAGCCGCGCGTCGCCTTCACCTTGTACTTGTGCGTCAGCGCGTCATCCGTCGACACGCGCAGGGCGAGCATGCCGCGCGACAGGCCGCTCACGGAGAGCGCCAGGTCGAGGAGCTCGCGCCGCAAGGTCACCAGGTCGGGGGCGCCGCCCAGGAAGTGGATGACCTCCTGCAGGCGGCGCAGGTCGAGCACCTCCTGGCGCAGCTCGCCGAGCTCGACCGAGAGCCCCGGGTCGGGGACCATCGCTTCGAACAGCGCGTCGGCGACGGGCTCGCCGGAGGGGGGCGGCGTCACGGCGCGGACCCGGCCGGACGAGCGCAGGCGCTTCAGCTCGCTCCGTCGGACCCGTCCGCTGCTGCGACGCTCCATGGCCCGAACATGCTACGGCGACACGCCGCGTCATGTCCATCGTTTTCCGGGCTGCCGGGTTACCTCTCCGTCACAAGAGCAAGCGTGACGGTCGGTTCAGGTGTTTGACCGGCTCAGGGCCATCCCCCGAACAGGGGGCCGATGCCCTGATGGAGCTGGAACGGATCGAGGCTCGGGCCCCGGGGCTCGTAGCGCCCTCGGCTTCCGTCGGTGCGCGGCGTGGGGAAGAACGTCGTCGACGCGCGCAGGCGCCCCGCCGCGGTGGCCACCGACCAGACGAGCTCGTAGCCCGTCACGCGCCCCAGCCGGACGCCGGGCGGCAGCGAATAGATGAGCACGAGGCGGCCGGTGCTCCGCGGCGCGACCTCGGCGTTGCCGAGCACCTGGCCCGGGCCGCTGATGACGAGCAGGGGCTCGGCGTCGCCCGTGCGCACCTCGAGCTCGGCGCCCTCCGCGTCCAGCTTCATCGGCGCGTCCGTGTCGTTGCGGAGGCGCACGCTCACCTCGATGAAGCGGTCCGCGCCCGGGTCCCCCTCGCGCGGGGGGTCCGACCACAGCCGCACGGCGCCAAGCCGCTGACCCTCGCTCTCGAGCGGGTAGTCGGCCACCCTCGTCGTGCGGCCGGTGAGCGGCCGCACCTCGTCCGAGCTCCCGCAGCCGCCGAGCGCCGCCGCGACGATCACCATCAGCGCGGAGCGCACGGTCACCACCAGTAGCCGGCGCGGTAGCCCGCGCCGAAGCCCAGCCCCCAGGGGTACGTCCCCCAGGCGCCGAGGTACGGGGCGCCGTAGGGGTAGCCGTACGGGTAGTAGTAGTAGCCGCGGTCGTCCTCTGCGCGGCGGAACATGGTCGAGCGCGTGACCCGCTGCTCGCCGGCCTCGAGCGCCCACACGAGCTCGTAGCCGAGGACCTGCTTCAGGCGCACGCCCGCCGGGAGCTCGTAGAGGAGCTCGATGCGCTCGATGCGGCCGGGCCCCACGTCGACGAGGCCGTTGACCTGCACCGGCGCGTCGATCACGAAGATCCGATCCTCGTCGGTGTGGACCTCGAGGTCGGTCGCGCTCAGGTCGAGGCGCATGGGCACCTCGCCGTCGTTGCGGATGCGCATGCCGATCTGGAGCAGCCGCTTGCGCTCGGCCGGGAGCTGGGCGTCGCGCGGCGGCGAACCGATCGACCACACCTTGACGTGGCCGACCTGCCGCTCGTCGACGCGGACGTCGTACTGCGAGGCGGCGAGCTCGACCGGCACCGACCGGTCCGCGGCGAGGGGCCGGAACTCGGGTGTGGACCCGCATCCAGCGAGGACGGCGCCGGCCGCGATGGTCGCGGCCAGCGCGCGCGCGCGCGTCGACATGGCAGCCTCCGGCCGGAGCGCCTCCGGCCGGCGTTGGTCGTGCAAGCTCCGGGCCGACGCCGGGCGCTCGCCCTGCGCGGGGGCGCGGGACTGCGTCGCCCGGGGCGGGTCGCCGGCGACCCGTCCCGGCCCGCCTCCGGGGTGGGATCCTGAGGGGCGTGCCGGACCTCGTGCCCCTCGACTGCGAGCGCTGCGGCGCCTGCTGCCGGGCCCAGCCCCCGTTCGGCGGCGGCGTGTTCGTGCGCCTCGGCGCCGCCGACCTGGCGCGCCTCACCCCGGATGAGGCGGCGCGCCTCGTCGTCGCCGCCCCGGGCGGCGGGCGCGCGCTGCCGCTCGCGACCGACGCGGCGGGGCAGCGCGTGTGCGCCGCCCTGCGCGGCGACCTCGGCCGGAGCGTCACCTGCGCGATCTACCCCCGCCGACCGGACGCCTGCCGCGGTCTCGAGCGGGGGTCGGACGAGTGCCGGCTGGCCCGCGAGGAGGCAGGCCTGGTGTGATCGCCGCCGCATCCCCCGCCCCAAAGGTGAGGCCCGCCCGCGTGCCTTGCGGCGGGGGCGCGTGCGGGTACGAAAGGAAGTGCGCGGTCGGGGGGGCGAACGCGGGCGAGGCGTGGGCACGACGGTCTTCGAGCGGGGCACGAGGGAGCAGGGCTGCAGGCGCGGGGTCCTGGTCGTCGAGGACGACGAGGACGTCCGCGACGCGCTGCGCATGCTCATCGAGGACGAGACCGTGCAGCCGGTCGTCGGGGCCGCCGACGGCCGCGAGGCGATCGACTGGCTCGAAGATCACCCGCCGCCCTGCCTCATCGTCCTCGACCTGATGATGCCGGTGATCAACGGCTGGCAGGTGCTCGAGTGGCTCGCCGCGCACCCGTGCCTGCGGCGCGTCCCGGTCGTCGTATGCTCCGCCGCCGCGCCGGACCGGGGACGGCTCGCCGTCGCCCCCCACCGCCTGGCGGCCTACCTGCAGAAGCCGCTCCGCGGCGAGGACCTCATGGCCGTGGTCACCCGGCACTGTCCGTAGCCGACCGACCCCTGACGACGACTCGACGCGGAGCGCTCGAGACATCGTCCTCTCGCCGCTCTGACCGCGCTCACCGGTCGATCCGAGAGCGAAGCGAGCAGATCGATCGGTGAGCGCGCAGCCCCGAGCGTAGGCCGCGAAGCGGCCGGAGCGAGGGCGACAGGTGCGTCACTGCGCGAGCGCATCACCCATCGCAGGGCGGGAGCTCCACCGTGAAGGTGCTCCCTTCGCCGAGCGCGCTCGCGACCTCGATGCGCCCGCCGAGGGCCCGCACCAGCTCGCGCGCGATCGTGAGGCCGAGCCCCATGCCGGGGGTCGTCTTGTGGGCCACGGCCTCGAGGTGCTGGAAGGGCTCGAAGATCAGCTCCTGATGCTCGGCGCGGATCCCGGGCCCGGTGTCGCGGACCCGGAGGATCGCCCCGCCGCCCGGCCGCGGCTCGGCGGCGAGCTCCACCCAGCCGCGCTCCGTGAACTTGACCGCGTTCCCGGCCAGGTTCAGCAGCGCCGTGCGCACGAGGCGGGCGTCGGACCGCAGCGGGGACAGGTCGGGCGCGAGGCTCGCCCGCAGCGCCAGGCCCTTCTGCTCGGCGCGCGGGCCGAGCTCGTCGATGATGTCGGCGACGATCGCCGCCACGTCGACCTGCTCCGGCCGGACCTCGACGCGGCCCGACTCGAGGCGGGCCACGTGGAGGAGCGACTCGACCAGCTCGAGCAGGCGCCCGGCCGAGCGGCGCATGCGACGCACGGCCTCGGACTGGCGCTCGGCGCCCTCCGCGCCGCCGCGGGCGCGCTCGATCAGCTCGAGCTGAAGGAGGAGCGTCGACAGCGGCGTGCGCAGCTCGTGCGAGACGAGGTTCAGCAGGTCGCTCTTGGCCCGGCTCGCCTGCTCCGCGTAGTCGCGCGCCGCGCGCGCCGCCTCGAGCGCACGCCGCAGGTCGCGCTTGCTCGCGGCGACCTCGATGGCCATCGTCTCCAGGTCCTGCTCGCGCTGCTCGACCTCGCCCTCCAGCGCGTCGCGCGTGCGCTTGAGCGTGACGAGGTTGGCGACGCGCGCCCGCAGCTCCTCCAGCGAGAAGGGCTTCATCAGGTAGTCCTGCGCGCCGCCGCGGAGGAGGCGGACGCGCAGCTCGTCGTCGGCCTTGGCCGTGAGGAGCACGACCGGGATGGGGTCGAGCTCGGGGCGGGCGCGGATGGCAGCGACGAGCTGCTCGCCCGACATGCCGGGCATCATGACGTCCGTGAGCACGAGGTCGGGCGGCGCGCGCAGGGCGCGCTCGAGGCCCTCGCGGCCGTCGGCCGCCAGCTCGACGCGGTGGTCGCGGGCCAGACCCTCGGCCACGAAGCGCCGCATGTCGGGGTCGTCCTCGACGACGAGCACGGTGGACGCCGCCGCGACGGCGGTGGGGGCGCTCGCCGGCGCCGGGGCGGGCGGGCGCAGCTCGGCGAGCGCCTGCTGCACGCCGGCGCTCGGACCGGCCGCCGCGGGGGCCACGGGGGCGGCGTCCGCCGCGGGGCGCGGCAGGGTGACGACCAGCCGGGCCCCGCCCTCGGGCGCGTCGTCGACCGCGATCGTCCCGCCGTGCACCGCCACGAGGTCGCGCGCGATCGCCAGGCCGAGGCCGGTGCCGCCGAAGCGCCGGGCGTCGCCGGCGTCGAGCTGCTCGAAGCGCTCGAACACGCGCTCGCGCTGATGGGCCGGGATCCCCGGGCCGCTGTCGCGCACCTCGAGGCGCAGGCGCCCGTCGGCCTCCTCGGCGACGACGACGCGCACCCGCCCGCCCTCGGGCGTGAACTTGAGGGCGTTCGAGAGCAGGTTGAGGACCACGCGCTCGAGCATGTCGGGGTCGACGTCGGCCGCGGCGGGCGGGGTCGCGTCGACGTCGAGCGCGATGCGCCGCTCGCGGGCGTGCCCCTCGAAGTGGGCCGTCGTGCCGCGCACGAGCGCCGCGAGGTCGAGCCGGACCGGGCGCGGGGTCAGCTTGCCGGCCTCGAGCCGCGCCACGTCGAGGAGGTCGTTGACGTGCTTGAGCACGCTCCGCGCGCTGCGCGCGATGAGCTCGAGGTCGCGCCGCAGCTCGGGCGCCACGTCGTCGCGGCCCAGCCAGAGGTCGGCCGGGCCGAGGATGAGCGTCAGCGGCGTGCGCAGCTCGTGGCTCACGTTGGCGAAGAACTGCGCCTTCGTCCGCTCGAGCTCGCGCGTCCGGTCGAGGAGCTGCCCCAGCTCGGCGTGGGCGCGCTCGAGGGCCACCCCCCGCTCGTGGGCGGCGCGCGCCGCCTCGGCCAGGCTGATCGCCTTGGGCACGAGCGGCGGGAGGAGCAGCGCCGTGCCCACGGACGCCACCGCCGTGAGCACCTTGAGCCACGCCGCCGGCCAGTAGTCGGCGCGCCACGTGTTCCACACCTCCATGAGGTGCGTGCCGCCGCAGGTGACGATGAACACCGCGAACGCCAGGTACATCCACTCGAACGGGATGTCCCGGATGCGGCGGATGAGGTACACGAGCGTGAGGAAGATCGACACGTACGCGGCGCCGATGAGGACGTCGGAGGCCACGTGGGTCCACACCAGCGACGGGTCCCACAGGTAGCACGTGCCGTGCGGGAGGAAGTCGAAGGCGAGGAGGTCGAGGGTCACGATGCGCTCCGCACGAGGCGCCTGCCCCCCGACGGCGCGACCACCGAGGAGGCTACCACGGCGCGCCGGACGCCGCGCAAGCCGGCCACCGCCCGGCGTCGGCGCGCGGGTGGCGCTCCGCGCCCTCGTCGAACGTCGCGCCCCCGACTAGGCTCGCCCGGCGGGGGGGAGCTCGAAAGGGCTCCTCGTGAACCGCCTCAGCGCCCGGCCGCGCCCGCCGGGACTCGTCCGGGCGTGGCTCCTGGCGTCGGTCCTCCTGGCTGGCTGCAACCACCGCGAGAACCCGCACGGGCCGAAGAAGGTGCCCGCCCTGCACTACCCCGACTGCGCGAACCGCTGCACGACCACCGACCCCTGGGGGCCGCACGTGAAGCGGCAGTGACGGCCGGGCCTCTTGCCCGAGCGCCCGCCGGGGCGGGCCACGACGGCGTCCGGGCTCATTGGGCGACCCCGCCCCGGCGGGTAGACTGGGGGCCCATGTCCCGAGAGGTCGACGCCGACGCGTTCTGCCGGGAGGCCGAGCGGCTGGGGCTCCTGGGCGCGAGCCTGGCCGAGCGCGCCCGCGCGGCCCACCGCGACGCCGACCTGCCCATGCCGTTCGACGAGTTCCTGGTCGAGCAGGGGCTCCTGTCGCCCGAGCAGCGCCTGGCGATCCTCGCCGACGACCCGACCGACCCCGGCGAGCCCCGCGTGAAGGCGGCGGACGACCCGGGGCCGCAGCCGGGCGAGCGCCACTCGGGCTGCGTGATCGAGGCCAAGCTGGGCGAGGGCGGCATGGGGACGGTGTTCCTCGCCCGCCGCGAGGCCGACGGCGAGCGGGTCGTCCTCAAGTTCCTCACCCCGCAGCTCGCCAGCAACGAGAGCCTCCTGCGCCGCTTCCAGCGCGAGGGCAACATCCTGGCCCGGCTGGCGCCGAACCCCCACCTCGTGCGCGTCCACGCCGTCGTCGACGCCGGGGTGCGCTCGCACATCGTCATGGAGTTCGTCGAGGGCAAGGCGCTCGATACCCGGTTGCGCGAGGAGTTCAGCCTCCCGCCGCTCGAGGCGGCGCGGATCGCCCGGGACGTGGCCGTCGGCCTGGCCGAGATCCACCGGGCCGGGATCATCCATCGCGACGTCAAGCCGTCGAACGTGCTGCTCGGGCGGGACGGCGCGGCCAAGATCATCGACTTCGGCCTGGCCAAGGACCTGCGCGCCGACGACGGGATCAGCAAGCCCGGCGTGCGCCTGGGCACGCCCTACTACATGGCCCCCGAGCAGTGGGGCAACCACGTCGTCGACGCGCGCTGCGACCTGTTCGCGCTCGGCGCCACGCTCTACACCCTCGTCGTCGGCGAGCCGCCGTTCCTCGGCTCGGACGCCTCGCAGGTGGCGCGGCGCTCCCTCCGCGGCGAGTACACGCCGCCCGAGAACGTCGCCCGCGACACGCCGCCGGAGCTGTCGCTGGTGATCGCGCAGCTGCTGCAGGTCGAGCGCGCGCACCGCTACGCCGACGCCGAGCGCGTGGCGCGCGACCTGCAGCGCGTCCTGGCCGGGCAGGAGATCCTCGTGCCGCGGCTCCTCGAGCGGCGCGGCGACGCCGCGCGCCGCCACCCGCTCGTGCCGGGGTCGACCTTCTCGGTCGGCCGCAGCGACCAGTGCCGCATCCAGCTCCGCCACCCGTCCGTCTCGGGCGACCACGCCTTCCTGCGCCGCGAGCCGCACGGCTACGTGCTCGCCGACCAGGGCAGCACCTACGGGACGTTCGTCAACGACGCGCCGATCGCGCGCGAGGTGGCCCTGCGCCACGGCGACGTCGTGCGCATGGGCAAGGTCGTGCTCGAGTTTCGCGACGAGGCGGCGGCGACCGGCCCGGCGCGGCCGAAGAGCCACGTGTCGAAGCATCCCGAGCTCGAGCACGCGGTCTGCGAACCGGTCGTCGACGCCCTGGCGGAGAGCGGCGACCTGCGCGTCGCCCTGCACCTGATCGACGTCGTCGCCGCGGCGCGCGCCGGCGACCCCGAGCTCGACGAGGAGCGCGCGGCCCTGCGCGAGCTCGTGGGCGACGACCTCCTCGAGCGCGCCCTCCAGGCCGTGCAGGCCCGGCGCGGCGAGCGCCGCGCCTGGGCGGCCGCGCGCCTGCGGGAGATGACCGACCGCGACCACGGCACCGACGCCGCCGGGTGGCTCGCCTGGTGGGACGAGGTCCGGGGCGAGCTGCCGCCGCAGGTCGTCGTCCGCGAGCCCCGCCCGGCCTGGGGGGTCGAGGTGCAGCAGGGGCTGCCGGGCAACCCGACCGTGTGGCTCCCCGGGGACGCCGTGATCAGCGTCGGCCGCGAGGAGGGCTGCTCGCTCAGGCTGACGCACCAGTCGGTGTCGCGGCTGCACGCCACGCTGTTCCGCTTCCCGCGCCGGCTGGTCCTGCGCGACGAAGGGAGCCGCTTCGGCACGCTCGTCAACGGCGCGCGGGCCACGCTGGCCATGCTCGGCGCGGGCGACCGGATCGAGGTGGGCAGCGTGACGCTCACGCTCCTGCGGCGCGACCCGGGCCCGGTCCGCTCGACGCTCAACACGCGGCTCATCGACGCGCGCTGGTTCGACGCCCTCGAGGCCCTGGCGCACCCCGCCGTGACGCTCGGCCTGGCCCGCTTCCTGCACCAGGCCGTCCGGCTCGACTGGGTCGAGGCCGAGCTGGCGCCGCTGTTCCCGGCCGGGGCGCCGCTGCGGCTCGTCGAGCGCGTCGCGCGCGCCTACCGCGAGCGCGCCGACCGCGCGCGCGCCCAGCTCGAGCGCGCGCTCGACCTCCCGCCCGGCCAGGGCGCGGCCGGGTGGCGGCAGGCGCTGGCCGAGCGGCGGGCGAACCTGCCGCTGCAGGTCATGCCGGCCGGCTGGTTCCCCGATGGGCCGGAGCCCTCGCCCTCGACCGCGACCCGCGTCGCGGTCTGACGCTCAGCGGCCGGCGCTCAGCGGCCGACGCTCAGCGGCCCTTGCCGCGCGACTTCTTCTTCGGCGCCGCGCCGGCGGGGCGCGACTTCGTCCCGGCCTTCGGGCGGCTGGCCTTGGCCCGGACGGGCCTGGGCGCCGCGCCGTTGCGCGCGGGCCGGGCGACGGCGGCCGGCCGGGCCGGCGCGGGCAGGGGGGCAGGCGTCGACGCCGGCCGCGAGCGGTGCCCCTGGCGGACGGCGTCGAAGCGGTCGATGACGTGCTCGAGCTGCACGATCGCGCGCCCGTCGGACATGGGCAGGAGCGAGAGCTGCTCGTTGACGAGGTCGACGATGCGCTCCAGCCACACGTCGATCCCGCGCACGCGGCCGACGGCCACGAAGTCGGCCAGCACCTGCACGGCGCGGTCGATCAGGTAGTTGGCGTACTTGTTGCGCGAGCGGCGCACGCGCTCCTGGTTGCGCGGCGAGTCGGTGGTCTGGCGCTCCTCGGGCTTGAGGAACAGCACGCGCTCCTCGGACTTCGTCAGGCCCGTGTCGGCCGGCAGGACCATGCTCGCGAGGTGGCCGCCCTCGTCGACCGACACGACGACCTTGCCCTGGTGGCCGAGGGCCTCGATCGTGTTCAGCAGCACCTGCTCGGGGCCGACGCCGTAGCGCTGCGCCTGCCGGCGCACGAAGGGCAGCCCGACGAACTCCTCCTCCTCCGGGGCGATGACCCAGGTGTCGTGCACCTCGCGGAAGAGCGTCTGGACGCGCTCGAGGATCTCGCCCACGACGCCGTCGATCACGTCGAGGTGGTGGCGCAGGACCTTGGCCGAGACCTCCTTGAACAGCTCGCCGTGGTCCTCGCGGAGCGAGCCGTAGCGCTGCTCGAACTCGCGGATGAGCAGGCGCGAGACCTCCATCCACAGGCGCCAGCGCGGGGCCGACTCGTCGGCGGCCGACTCGTAGAGCTCGTACTCCTCGCGGAGCTGCGGGTAGCGCTTGAAGGCCCGCTCGCGCAGGGCCGGCGTCTCGTCCTGGCCGGTGAGCGCCATGAGCTCCTCGCTCATGCGCTCCTGGAAGGCCAGCGCGTCGCTGAGGCTCGGGCGCGCCCGCTCGGCCCGGTGATAGCCGTCGGCGTCGCGGTGCGGGAAGTGGTAGTGGAACTGGCCCTCCTTGCGGATGACCTCGAGCAGGCCGCGGCGCTCGAGGCGCTCGAGCGCCTTGATCCCGTCCTTGCCGGGGAGGATGCGCGAGAGCGCCTGCGTGTCGTGGTAGGTGCGCGTGTTGTAGTAGTGCGCGAGCTGGAGGTAGGTCCGGAGCTCGGGCTGGTCGAGCTCCATGAGCCATCGGTCGAGCCAGTCACCGCCCAGCTTGACGTCGGTGCGGCCGTCGCGCGGGGCGGCCCTCTTCAACGTCGTCTGCTCCGACTTGGCCAGCGTCGCGGTGCTCATCGCGCTCCCCTCGCTTCGGGGGGCCGATGATCCCAGGCCGGCCGCCGAGTTTCCAGGCCGGCCGTGCGCTCCCCCTCAGGCGCCCGCGAAGTGGTCGAACCCGCCCGCTCCGCCCGGCGCGCCCGCCACCTGCCCGGGCGGGCCAGCCTCGACGCGGCCGATCACCGGCAGGCCGAGCGGCCCGAGGAGCTCGGCCGGCCCGGCGAGGAGCAGCTCGTAGTCCTCGCCGCCGAGCCACGCCGCGGTCGCCGGGTCGAGCCCCCCGTCGAGCTGCGGGTCGAGCTGCTGGTCGGGCTGCCGACCGAGCGCCGCCAGGAGCGCGGGGTCGGGCCCCGGGATCGCGCCCGCATCGAGCGTCGCCGCGACGCCGGCCGCGCGCAGGAGCCGCGGCAGGTCGCGAGCCAGTCCGTCCGACAGGTCCATGCAGGCGACGCGCGCGTCCGGGTCGGCGGCGGCCAGCGCGCGGGCGACGTCGAAGCGCGGCCGCGGCGCGAGCAGGCGCTCGACGGCCGCCGCGGCCAGCGGGTCGTCGGGCGCGCGCCCCGCCTCCAGCCAGGCGAGCCCGGCCCGGGCCAGCCCCAGCGGCCCGGTCACGCACAGGAGGTCGCCGGGCCGGGCGGTGGTGCGCAGGCGCGCCCGCCCGCGCGGGACGGCGCCCAGGGCCGAGGTCGAGATCGCCGCGCGCTCCGGGTGCGCGGTCAGGTTCCCGCCCAGGAGCGGGCAGCCGCACGCGGCCAGCCCCGCCCCCAGCCCGCGGGCCAGCGCCCGGAGCGCCTCCTCCCCCAGGCCGCGCGGCAGGTGCAGCGAGACGAGCGCCCCGAGCGGCGCCGCCCCCTTTGCGGCCAGGTCCGAGAGGCAGGCGCCGACGGCCTTGCGCCCCGCCGCCGCCCAGCCCCACGCGGCGCGGAAGTGGACGTCCTCGACGTGGTCGTCGACGGTCCACACGAGGTCCTGGTCGGGCGCGGCGCGCAGCACGGCCGCGTCGTCCCCGCCCGGGCCGACCGCCACGTGCGGCGCCGACGTCGCGGCCCCGGCGGCGGCGACCTCGGCGAGGAGCAGGGCGACGAGGGCATCTTCGTCCATCGCTTGGGAGCTCACCACAGAGGAGCAGAGGCAACAGAGGGCGGGTCGGAGCCAGGCCCGTCCGGAGGCCGAGGACCCGGGAGAACCGACGTGGACGTCACCCGAGGGCGCCCTTGGGGTCCGTCGGCTCCTCTGTCGTGCCCCCGACGTTCCCCCAGCGCGAGGCGAGAGCCGCGAGGGTCGAACCAGGAGCGATAGGACCGGACGTCACCCGAGGACGACCTCTGCTCCCTCTGCTCCTCTGTTGTGACCTCCTCCTCCCCCCAGCGCCAGGACCGGAAGTCACCCGAGGACGACCTCTGCTCCCTCTGCTCCTCTGTTGTGACCTCCTCCGGAAACGCGAACGCGCGGGCGTCACCACCCGCGCGCTCGTGAGGTGTCGGCGGGCCGCCCCGCGGCCCGCCGATGGTGCCGAGGGCTCGCTTACTTGAGCTTGCCCTTGAGCGCGCCGCCGGCCTTGAAGGCCACGGTCTTCTGCGCCGGGATCTTCATGGGCTCGCCGGTGCGGGGGTTGCGGCCCATGCGCGGGCCACGGTTGCGGACGGCGAAGCTGCCGAAGCCGACGATGTTGACGCGCTTCTTCTTCAGCAGCCCGTGCTCGATGCCCTTGAGGACGGCCGTGACCGCGCGCTCGGCCGCGGCCTTCGTCTCGCCCACCTCACCGGTCTTCTGGATCCACTCGATCAGCTCAGCCTTGTTCATCTTCTTCCCCTTGGTCGGCCCTGCTGGGCCCATGAGCGCCGCCGTCGTCCGCCGTCACCCGACGTCGTCCGACGGGGTCGCTCGTGTCTTCGCCTGTCAACCGGCCGATCACGCCCCACGGGGGCCACCGACCCGGCCTGCGTCGCCGGATCGAGGCTCCCCCGCTCCGGCAGGCGCGAGTCTACAAAGGCTCCCCGACAACTACAGGGGGTCTCTGGCGCGGCAGGCGGGCCCCCGGGGGCCCGCCCGGCGGGGCATTGATATAAAAGCTTATATTTCGACCGCTTGCGCGGGCGACCTCGCGCTCGGCCTTGGCCCCCCCGCCCCCCGCGGGGCTATGATCCCGCCGCCCCGCCGGACGCCGGGGCGGGCGCGGGCGGGCCGGTGGACATCGAGTCGTTGCGGCAGAAGATGCTGTTCCTCGGGCTGAGCGACGCGCAGCTGCAGGGGATCGCATCGGTCGTGCGGGCGCGGACCTTCCGCCCGGGCGAGGTCGTCGTGCGCCGCGGCCAGCTCGACGACGCGCTCTACGTGATCGAGAAGGGCTCGGTCGAGCTGCGCGCCCCGGCGCCCGACGGCGCCGAGCGCGTCGTGGCCGTGTTCGAGAAGGGCAGCTACGTGGACGAGGGCTACGCCGGCGACTTCTTCGGCGAGTTCTCGCTCGTGGACCTCGAGCCCTGGTCCGCCACGGCGGTCGCGCGCGAGCGCACGGTCCTGCTCGAGCTCAAGCGCGACGACCTCTACGAGCTGTTCTCGCGCGACGTCGACCTGCAGATCGGCGTCGTGCTGAACATCGCCCGCGTCCTCAGCCGCCGGCTCCGGCTTCGCAACCGCCGCGCCTGAGCCCCGTGACAGGGGCGCGCGGTTCGTTTACATCGGTGCTCCCCACAGGAGCAGCCGCCCATGGCCGACGAGCCGATCGACCCGCCCCCCGCCGAG
>JAHBXY010000047.1 GCA_019636275.1 Planctomycetota bacterium
CGACAGGGCCGTGACCCCGGCGGACGCGGCGAGGAGCATGGCGATCGTCGCCGCGCCGATGAGGCGCGCCGGCTGGCGCTGCGCCGCGCGCAGGCCGCGCTCGAGGCGGCCGTAGCGGTGCGACGCCAGCGGCTCGCCGGCGAGGTAGGCGCGCAGGTCGGCGACGAACGCGGCGGCGTCGGGGAGCCGGTCCGCCGGGTCGCGCGCCAGGGCGCGCGCCGCCAGGCTGTGCAGCTCCGCCGGGAGGTCGGGGCGCCGGTCGCGCGGGAGCTCGACGTCGCCGTCGGCCGCGCGCTGCAGCTTCTGCAGCGGCGTCCCGCCGTCGTTGGCCGGGCGCCCGGTGAGGACCTCGACCAGGATCGCGCCCAGGGCGTAGACGTCGGCGCGCGCGTCGAGCGCGCCGCCCATGACCTGCTCGGGCGCCATGTAGGCCGGCGTGCCGAGGACCGCGCCGGCGCTGGTCAGCCCGCCCCAGCTCCGCGCCAGGTCGGGGTCGGTCCGGTCGAGCGTCAGCCCCTGCAGGAGGGCGTCGTCCTCGTCGGGGCGGTCGAGCCGCCGGGCGAGGCCCCAGTCGACGACCATGACCTCGCCGAAGCGACCGACCATGATGTTGCGGGGCTTGAGGTCGCGGTGGAGCACGCCGCGGCCGTGGGCGTAGGCCACCGCCTCGCCCGCCCGGACCAGGACCTCGAGCAGGTCGCGCGACACCGGCGCCTCGGCGTCCGCGTGGTGGGCCCCGATCGCCTCGGCGAGCGACTCGCCGTCGATCAGGCGCATGAGCATGTAGGCGCGGCCGCGCGCGTCGGTGCCGGCCTCGTAGACGGGCGGGATCGCCGGATGGTCGAGGCGCGCCGTGACCTCGGCCTCTCGCCGGAAGCGCCGCGGCGCGTCGGGGTCCGCCGGCGCGTCGAGGAGCACCTTGAGCGCCGCCTCGCGCCCGAGCCGGTGGTCGCGCACGCGCAGGACGACGCCCATGCCGCCGCGCCCGAGCTCCTCGAGCGGCTCGAGGACCACCCCGGCGTGGGGCGAGAAGTGCGGGTCGTGCTGCAGGGCGCGGCGGTAGGCGGCCGTCGCCGCCGCGCGGAGGGCGCGCGCGTCCATGTCCTTCCTTCCGCCCGGCCGCCAGCGACCGGCGTGCCGCGCCGCGGCGCGCGGCGGCGCCGGGGGCGGCGCGCGACGCGGTCCGGCTCCGACCTGAGACGGTCCCGACGTGGACCGGCCAGGTGAGGCGCCGGGCGTCGGTCAGAGCGCCTCGACGGCCGCCCGCAGGTCGCGCACGAGGGCCTGCGCCTGGCTCCAGGCGCGCTCGGGCTCGAGCGGCGGCGGGACGAGCGCCGGCCCGAAGCGCACCTCGACCGGCGGCTGGCCGCGGCGGCGCACGAAGCGCGGCAGGGCGCGGTCGCGCGGGAAGACCTCGAACATGCCGCGCGAGCGGAAGGGCACGATCGGCCGGCCGGCGAGGAGCGACAGGAGGCCGACGCCCGGGCGGAAGGGCGTCATGCGGCCCGAGTGGGTCCGAGCGCCCTCGGGGAAGATCAGCACCACCTGGTCCGCCGCCAGCGCCGAGAGGCCGGCGCGGATCGCCTGGCGGAAGCTCCCCTCGGGGTCGATGGGGATCGTGCGCATCTGGGCGAGGAACGCGCGCGTGAAGCCGGGCAGCCCCGCCCAGCTGAAGGCGGTGAGCCGCGGGCGCACGGCCGGCGAGACGGCGTTGTGCAGCCAGGCGCCGTCGAAGTAGGTGGCGTGGTTGCCGGCGATGATGAACCCGCCGTCGCGCGCGAGGTGCTCCTGCCCCTCGACGCGCCAGCCCCAGAGGCCGCGCGTGAGGCCCGTGAGCAGGCCGAAGGTCAGCGGCGCCGTGAGCGGCGGGCGGAAGGGCGGCAGGGGGTCGGCGGGCGGGGCGAGCAGGTCGCGCACGAGGAGCGACGAGGCGTCGCGGGCGTCGCGGTCGTCGCCGCCCGGCGGGGCGGTGCCCTGGTGGCGCTCGAGCAGCGCCTGCAGCTCGCCGAGGTTCTGCGAGGCGCTCCAGGCGTCGTCGGGGACGCGGGCCTCGAACAGGCGGGCGAGCTGCAGCCACAGCTCGACGCGCTCGAGCGAGTCGAGGCCCAGGCCGTCGAGGCGCAGGGCCGGCGTGAGCGGCGCGCTCACGTCGGGGCGCACGCGGCGCAGGGCCTCGGCGAAGCGCGGGTCGAGGTCGCCCTCGGCCGCGGGCTCGGCGCGCTCCGCCGACCCGGCCGGCGCGGCGGTGCGGCGCCCCAGGCGCCGGCGCAGGGCGGCCAGGCCCAGGCGCAGCTCGAGGAGGCGCGTGGCCACGCGCCCGGGCGGGGCGAAGCCGGCCAGGTCGCCGCGCAGGTAGGCCTCCTTGACCAGGCCGCGCTGGAGCTTGCCGCTCGACGTCTTGGGGATCGAGCCGGGCGGGAGGAGGAGCACCTCGGCCAGGGCGAGCTGGAACGCGGCCGAGACCGCCTCGACGACGTCGCGGCGCACGTCGTCGGGCGCGCGCGCAGCGCGCGGGTCGGCCTCGGCCACGACCACGGCCGCCTCCTGGCCGCCCTTGTCCACGGCGAAGGCCACCACGTTGCCCGTGCGCACGCCGTCGACGCGGCCGGCCTCCTGCTCGAGGTCCTGCGGGTGGAAGTTGCGCCCGCGGACGATCATCAGGTCCTTCTCGCGGCCGCAGATGAACAGGTCGCCGCCGTCGACCAGGCCGAGGTCGCCCGTGCGCAGCCAGCGCGCGCCATCACGCTCGACGAACGTCGCGTCGGTGGCGGCGCGGTCGCCGAAGTAGCCGGCCGCGAGCGACGGGCTCTGCACCCACACCTCGCCCACGGCGCGCTCGCCGAGGTCGTCGCCGTCGGGGCCGGCGATGCGCAGGGCCATCCCGGGGAACGCCCGGCCGTTGCCGACCAGCGTCGCGCGGTCGCCCTCGCCCGACGGCGGACGCACCTCGTGGCGCTGGAGCCCGGCCAGGCTGAGGGTCAGGGCGCGCAGGGGCTCGCCGCGCCGGTGGCCGGTGGCCACGAGCGTGTTCTCGGCCAGCCCGTAGCACGGGTTGAGCACGTCGGGGCGCAGGCCGAACGGCGCGAGGTGCGCGCGGAAGCGCTCGACCGTGGCCCACGAGACCGGCTCGCCGCCCATGCCCACGTTGTCGAGCGACGACAGGTCGATCCCCTCGGCGCGCAGGCGCTCGGGCGGGCACTTCCGCACGGCCAGGTCGAAGGCGAAGTTCGGCGCCGCGGTGTGGACGCCGCGATGGCGGCTGGCCGCGCGCAGCCAGCACATGGGGTCCTTGAGGAAGTCGGTCGGCGAGAGGAGCACGAGGTGCCCGCCCACGTGCAGGGAGGCGAGCACCATGCCGACGAGGCCCAGGTCGTGGTACAGCGGCAGCCAGCTGACGATCACCTCGCCGCGCCCGACGCGCAGGGCCTCGCAGTAGGCGCGGAGCTGGGCCTGGACCTGCCCGTGCAGGAGGAGCACGCCGCGCGGCTGGCTGGTCGTGCCCGACGTGAACTGCAGGAACGCCGGGCTGCCGGGCTCGAGCGGGAAGGCGCGGCCGGGCGTCGTCGCGGCGCGCAGCTCGCGGTCGGTCACGAGCGTCTGGCCCTTGAAGGTCAGGTGCTTGCCGACGAGCGGCACGAGGCGGTCGTCGACGACGGCCGCGCGGCAGGCCGACGTGTCGGTGATGGCGGCCAGCGTGCGCAGGTAGTGCTCGAGCCGCGCCAGGCGCGCCGGCGGGTAGACCGGCACGGCCACCATGCCGGCCAGCGTGACGCCGACGAACGCCTCGACGAAGTCCAGGCCGCTCGGGAGCATGATCAGCACGCGGTCGCCCGGGCGCAGCCCGCGGGCGGCCAGGGCCCCGGCGACCGCCAGGGCGCGGACCTCGAGCTCGGCGTAGGTCAGCCGGCGCTCGTCGCGGTCGCCGTCGACGAGGAAGGTGACGAACGGCAGCGCGCCGTCGCGCGCCGCGCGCGCGCGCACCGCCGCGGCGAGGGTGTCGGCGTCCAGGACGGCGTCGGTCGGGGCCACGGCGGGACGATACTCGATCGACGCCCGGGCGGGAGCCCCCCGCGGCGCGCCTCCCGGGCCGGCCGCGCAGGTAGAAACGCGGGCGTGAGCTCCTCGTCGTCCGGCGGCGCCCGGTGATCGGCGTCGCGGCGCTGCCCATCGTCGCGGCGCTCGTGCTCCTCGTCGCGCTGCGCTGGCCCGCGCGGCGGGCCATGCCCGTGTGCGCCGGACTGACGGCGCTCGCCGCCCTATGGCCGTGGGGCGTCGCGCCGCGCCGCCTGGCGGCGGCCGGCGTCGAGGCCCTGTGGATCACGGCCGGGATCCTCCTGATCGTCTTCGGGGCGCTGTTCTTCCTGGCGCTCCTCCGCGGGGCCGGCGCCGTGGGCGTCCTGCAGCGGCTGTTCGCCGGCCTGTCGCCCGACCGCCGCGCGCAGGCGGTCGTCGTCGGCTGGGTGCTGGGCTCGTTCCTCGAGGGGGCGGCGGGCTTCGGCACGCCGGCGGCGATCACCGCGCCGCTGCTCATCGGCCTCGGCTTCCCGCCGGTCACCGCCGTCGTGGTCGCGCTGGTCGGCGACAGCACGGCCGTGTCCTTCGGCGCCGTGGGCACGCCCATGGTCGTCGGGATGACCGAGGGCCTGTCCGGCGCCGCCGGCGCGGGCGTCGACCCGGCGCTCGTCCCGCCGGTCGAGGCGATCGCCCTGCGCGTGGCCACCTACGACCTGCTCCTCGGCGCGCTCATGCCGGTGCTCCTGCTCCTGGCGCTCACCGGCGCCCGGGCCTGGCGCGCGGCCGTCCAGGCGGCCCCGTTCGCGATCGCCGTCGGCGCCGCCCAGGCCGCCGTGGCCTGGGCCGTGGCCCGCGGGCTCGGCCCCGAGTTTCCCAGCCTCGTCGGCCCGCTGGGCGGGCTCGCCGCCGCCGTCGTCCTCCTGCGCCTGGGGCTCGGCCCGCGCGGGACCTGGTCGCCCGAGGGGTTCGCCCCGCCCGCGCCGGCCGGCGGCGGGCCCGACCCGGGCCGCCTCCTCGCGCTGGCGCCCTACGCCCTCCTCCTGGGCCTCCTCGTGCTCACGCGCGCGCGCGGGCTGCCGGTGGCCGCCTGGGTGAGCGGCCTGGCCCTCGAGCACGACGACATCCTCGGCGCCGGGCTCTCGGCGCGCCTGGCGCCGCTGCACTCGCCCGGCGCGGCGTTCGCGGCCGCCGCCCTCCTCAGCGCGCCGCTCCTCGGCGTCGGGCGCGCCGGCCTCCTGGCCGCCGCGCGCGAGGGGGCGGCGGTCACGGGGCGCACGGCGCTGGCGCTCCTGGCCGCGATCGCGACCGTGCGCATCTTCGTCCACTCGGGCGTGAACGCCGCCGACCTGCCCGCCATGCCGCGCGTGCTGGCCGACGGCCTCGTGCTCGCGCTCGGCGCCGCGTGGCCCCTCGCCGCGCCCTGGGTGGGCGCCCTGGGCGCCTTCGTCGCCGGCAGCGCGACCTTCAGCAACCTGCTCTTCGCCCTCGTGCAGGCGCGGGCCGCCGCCGAGGCGGGCTGGTCGCTGACGTCCGTGCTCGCCCTCCAGAGCGCCGGCGCGGCGGCCGGCAACATGGTGTGCGTGCACAACGTCGTGGCGGCCTGCGCCGTGGCCGGCGTCCTCGGCCAGGAGGGCGCGGTGCTCCGCCGCACGGCCGGGCCGCTGGTCGTCTACCTGCTCCTGGCGGGGCTGGTCGGCCTGGCTCTCGGGTGACGCGTCAGCCCGGCCGCTTGCGCACGAGGAGGTCCTCGATCACGAGGTACTCCAGCCCCGAGGCGTAGAACATCTGCAGGGCGTCCTCGGGCGAGCAGATGAGCGGCTCGCCGCGGCGGTTGAGCGAGGTGTTGATCACCACGGGCACGCCGGTGCGGCGCTCGAACGACTGCAGCATGCGGTGGTAGCGCGGCGCGCGCTCGGCCGTGACGAACTGCGGCCGCGCCGTGCCGTCGACGTGCACGACCTCCGGGATGCGGTCCTTCCACTCGGGCCGCACGTCGAAGGTGAACGTCATGTAGGGCGAGTCGTGGCCGTGCGTGACCAGGATGTCGTGCGCCCGCTCGGCGAGCATCGACGGGCAGAACGGCCGCCACGGCTCGCGGTACTTGATCCGCCGGTTGATGTCGTCGGCGGTGCCGCGCACGGTCGGGTTGCCGAGGATGCTCCGCTGCCCGAGCGCCCGCGGCCCCCACTCCATGCGCCCCTGGAACCAGGCGACGACCTCGCCCCTGGCCAGCAGGTCGGCGGCCGTGTCGGGCGCGTCCTCGAGGACCTCGTAGGGGATGCAGAAGCCGTCGAGGACCTCGCGCACCTCGGCCGTCGTGTAGGACGGGCCCAGCGCGGCCGTGGTCATCGGCCGCACGCGCTCGCCGCGCGTCACGGCGGCGTAGGTGGCCGCGCCGAGCGCGATCCCGGCGTCGTTCGAGGCCGGCTGGACGAACACCTCTTCGACGAGCGGGTGCTCGATGAGCCGCTTGTTCAGCTTGACGTTGAGCGCCACGCCGCCGGCGAAGCACAGCCGCCCGCCGTGCTGGCGCAAGGCGTCGGCGAGCTGGCGATCGACGAGCTGGAGCGACACGTCCTCGAGCAGCCTCTGCGTGGCGGCCGCGACGTGGACGTAGGGCTCGAGCAGGTCGTCGCCGACGCGCGCCGGGCCGAGCTCCTCGATCATCCGCCGCGAGAAGTGCTTGCCCGGGACCGCGCGGTTCTTGCGCGCGACCCACACGCGCTCGTCGTCGCAGCGGAAGCCGCCCTCGTCGGTGACGCGCACCAGCCCCGAGAGGTCGAAGCGGCTCGCGTCGCCGTAGGGCGCCATGCCCATGACCTTGTACTCGCCGTCGAGCGCCTCGAAGCCGAGGTACTCCGTCATCGTCGCGTAGAAGAGCCCCAGCGAGTCGGGCTTGAGGACCTCCTTGAGCTTGCGGATGCGCCCGTCGGGCAGCCCCTCGGCGAAGAGCGTCGACGTGACCTCGCCCTCGCCGTCGGCCGTGAGGATCGCGGCCGACGGGAACCCCGACAGGTGGAACGCCGACGAGGCGTGGGCCAGGTGGTGCTCGACGTAGTCGACCTCGACCTCGCGCGGGTCGATCCCCACCGCGCGCAGCGTGTCGTGCAGGGCGCCGACGCGCTTCTTCTGCTCGCCCAGGAGCTTGGTGAAGGCGCGCAGGGCCTTGGACGGCTGCTTGGGGAACACGCGCCGGGCGTACTCCCAGCGCTTCTCCTGCAGGATCGCCCCCGACCAGGGGTAGGCCACGACGTCGACGTCCTGGGGGCGCAGGCCCGCCTGGGCCAGGCACCAGCGGGCCGCCAGGACCGGGTTCTGCCGCAGGGCGTGCTTCGTGCGGGTGAAGCGCTCCTCCTCGGCGGCCGCGACCAGCTCGCCATCGATGATGAGCGCGGCGGAGGGGTCGTGGAACGAGCTGCAGCCGATGCCGAGGATCTTCATGGCGCCGCCCCCCTGCGGCCGAGGGCGCAGAGCCTAGCACGGGCGCGGCGAGGCGCCCGCGGCGCGGCGAGCCGGCCTGGGGGGCTGGACGGAAGTCGAACGGTTACGGTCGCTTTCGCTGAATGCAAGGGTGAGCAGGACCGTCGCTCCTGGTGCTCACCACGGCCCCCCATCGGGGCTGGTCCGGCTGGTAAGGTGCCGCGGCGGAGCGACGGGCGCTCCATCAGGCTCGCGAACGAACTGAAGGGGAGAACGACAGATGGGGCAGTTGAAGTCTGGCTTCGGGGTCCTGGCGGCGCTCGCCGTCGCCGCGTCGCTGCAGGCCTGCGGGACGCCGCAGCCGCGTGAGCGGATCGTGCTGCAGCCGGTCGACCTGATGCTGAACGACGCGCCGAAGGTGATCGACCGCAAGCTGACGGGGGCCACCCTCGGCTTCGCGTTCAAGGTCACGAACCCGAACGCGACGAGCGTCACGCTCGAGCGCATGAACCTCAACGCGACGATCAACGACAAGGCCCTCGGCGCCAACAACGCCGCGCCGGCCGTGCGCATCGGTCCCAACGAGACCGTGATCGTTCAGATCAAGTACGACGTGAGCTTCATCAGCGGCGGCATGGCGATCGTCGAGGCGGTCACGAGCCAGAACGCGGCCGTGGCCGTCGACGGCACGGCGAAGGTCTCCAACGCCGACAACCGCTTCGACGCCGACCCGCTCGAGCACCCGTTCCAGATCAAGTAGCCGCAACGGCTTTCAGTCGCAGAGGGCCGCGCCAGCCTGGGCTGGGGCGGCCCTCCTGCGTTCCGGACCGTCGCTACTCCTCCAGGGCCCGGGCGACCAGGTCCCCGAGGTCGCCCCGCTCCAGCAGCACGAGCCGCAAGGTCCGCACCGGGCCGTCGGGGCGCGCGGCGAAGAACTCGCGCGCGGCGCGCGCGTACGCGCGGGCGCACACGGCGAGCGGCACGGCGAAGATCCCGGAGCTCACGGCCGGGAAGGCCACCGACGTCCAGCCGCGCTCGTGCGCCCGCTCGAAGGCCGCCCGCAAGGCCGACACGAGCTTCGCCTCCTCGTCGCCCTGACCCTGGCTGGGCCCGACGGCGTGGATCACGCCCTTGAACGGCAGGCGGCCGGCCGTCGTGACGACGGCCTCGCCCGTGGGGACCGGGCCGCGCGCGGCGACCAGGGCGCGCCCCTCCTCGTCGAGGTCCGCCCCGGCCGCCCGGGAGATCACCCTGGCCACGCCGCCGCCGTGCGCGAGATGACCGTTGGCGGCGTTGACGATGGCGTCGACCTCGGCGGCCAGGAGGTCGCCGACCTCGACCACGAAGGCGCGCCCCGGAGCGGGCTCGACGGAGGCGATGGTAACGCTCATGGATTCAGCGTAGCGCACAGCCCCTGTCGTTTCAGGAGATCCATTCGATTCACCTTCGAGTACCCAGAAATGGAGGATGCGTCCGCCCGTGGACAGTGTCCACTGTCGCAACTCCATGCAGTTCAAAGCGTGCGGTGGCGGCACGGCGCGCGCTAAGAGCGTTGCACCGGAGGTCATTCGCATGCGTGTCCGTCCCCTCAGCCTGACCCTCGCCGTCCTCACCGCGACCCTGGGTCTCACCGCCTGTGGCGGCGGCGGCAAGAAGCGGAGCTCCTCGAACTCGACGGCGGCGCCCGTCCAGTCGGCTGGCACCACGGCCCCGACGAGCGGGACGCTGCCGACGGTCCCGAGCGGCCAGATCGGCGGCGGGATCTCGAACCCGGCCGGCGGCAACACGTCGAGCGGCAGCGCCAACACGGGCGCCACGGCCGGCGGCTACCAGGGCGGCACGGGCGTGTTCGTCGACGCGAGCAACCTGCTCCCGAACTCGACGGACCGCGACTGGGGCGCCGAGGCCGGCGACTTCGACGGCGACGGGCGGATCGACATCGCGATCGTCGTCAACCAGGGCGCGTCGCGCATCCTGTTCAACAACGGGGCGGCCGGCTTCTCCGAGCGGGCTGGGCACTTCCCGAACCTGAGCATGGCGGCGAGCGACGTGCGCGCGGTCGACATCGACGGCGACGGCGACCTCGACCTGATCTTCTCGGCGAACTTCGAGCCGGTGCGGGTGTTCAAGAACGACGGGACGGGCCGGTTCACGCTCTTCCAGGAGTTCGACCTCAACAACGACGCCTACACCTACAAGCTCGTCCTGGGCGACGCCAACGGCGACGGCCACCAGGACGTGTTCCTGGCCCGCGCCGGGCAGAACACGCCTTCGCGCGGCCAGAACAAGCTGTTCCTCAACGACGGCACGGGGACCTTCACCGAGGCGCCGGCCGGCTCGATCCCGCCCAAGTTCGACGACTCGCTCAACGCGACCTTCCTCGACGTCAACGGCGACGGCCATGTCGACATCATCGTGGCGAACTTCGGCACGCCGCACACCGTGCTGATCAACAACGGGACCGGCCGCTTCGTCGACCAGTCGGACGTCTGGCTCCCGCCGGGCCTCACCCGCTACGGCACGGCGATCGCCCAGGGCGACATGAACCGTGACGGCAAGATCGACCTGTTCATCTGCAACGAGGGCACGGGGAGCCCGCCGCCCGGCGAGAAGAACTCGCTGCTGCTGCAGTCGGTCGGCCGGTTCATCGACGACCCGGCGGCCGTCCCGAGCGACGACGAGGCCAGCTTCGCCGTGCGCCTGATCGACGTCGACGGCGATGGCTGGCTCGACGTGGTCGTCTCGAACCTGCGCGCCGTGCAGCGGCTCTACATGAACCGCAACGGCGTCCTGGTCGACGCGACGGCCAACTTCCCGGCGGTCAACAACGTGCCGGCCAACTCGCGCGGCCTGACGATCGGCGACTTCAACGGCGACCTCGCCCCGGACATCCTGTTCGTGCGCAGCGGCGCGAAGCCGATGCTCTTCCTCAACACGCGCTGATCGACCTCACGCGCGCGGACACCACACGAGGCCGCTCGCCCTCCTCCGGGGGCGGGCGGCCTCGCCGCATCTCGGAAGAAGCTCACGAGGCCGCTCGCCCCACCGGGGACGGGCGGCCTCGCGGCATCTCGGGAGAACACACGAGGCCGCTCGCCCCTCCGGGGCGGGCCGCCTCGCCGCATCTCGGGAGAACACACGAGGCCGCTCGCCCCTCCTCCGGGGGCGGGCGGCCTCGCCGCGTCTCTGCACTTGCCGGGCGATCGAGCGGACGAGCGCGGCCATGGTTCACGTGGGCTTCCGCCCCCGGTCTCCCCGCGCTCGCGCCTGTCGGTCCCGCGGATCGACCACGGCTGAACCATGAGGGCTGCGCCCTGTCACCTCACGGCCCCGCTTTCATGGCCACGGGTGGAACGCAGCCGCGAGCGAGGCGAGGCCGCCGAGGCCGAGGCGAGGCGGCGCGCGCGCGGGTCGTATCGATCGCCGGATCCCCGGTGGGCCGCCGGAGCGAGCGGGAGTCCCGCGGCCGCGGACGGCCGCGAGCGATAGGGTCCGCCTGGGCTGCGGCACCGCGGCCGCGGGACGGAGCTCGAGGAGGCGGGCCACACCGACGACCCGCGCGCGCGCCGCATCGCCCGGCATCGGCGGCCGCAGCCGTCGCCTAAGAGTGAAGGCGGAGGTAGAGGTCGAGCGCCTTGGCCGCCTCCGCCGTGAGCCGCCCGAAGCGCACGCCGATCTGGAAGCGCCCGTCGTCCTCGCGGGAGACCGAGCGCACCTCCCCGTCCGCCTCGATGACCACGTCCTCGAGCGCGAACGTCAGGCGGAGGCGGGCGCCGATGAGGAGCGGGTGGTCGAGCTCCAGGCGGGCGCCGTCGTGCGAGAGGTCGCGCGTCCGGCCGGCGGTCAGCTCGCGTGGCACCCCGATCAGGTCGTCGTACTCGCCCACGTTGACCAGCGTGAGCGCCTGCACCCGCGCCTCGTGGCGCCGCTCGGCGGCCGCCGCCCGCGGCCGCCGCCGCAGCGCCCCGCCCAGCCACCACGGGCGCTCGCGCGCCTCGAGCCGCACCGCGCGCGCGAAGCGCTGCGGGTCGCGCGCGTGGCGCGCGGCCTCCTCGGGCGTCACCTGCTCCGCCTGCACCAGCGCCTCGAGCGAGTCGTCGAGGAGGATCATCCCCTCGCCGGCGACCTGGATCGCGCTGCGCAGCTCGTGCGTGCGCCCGGCGCGGATCAGCGCCGAGATCGCGGGCGACTGGAGCATCACCTCGCAGGCGGGGAGGCGGCCCTTGCCGGTGCGCTCGTCGACCAGCACCTGGCTGACGACGGCCCGCAGCGACTGGGAGAGCATGGCCCTGGCCAGCGGGAGCTCCTCGTTCTCGAACAGGTCGAGGATCCGCTCGACGGTCTGGGCCGCGTCGTTGGCGTGCAGCGTGGCCAGCACCAGGACCCCCGTCTCGGCGGCCGTCAGGGCCGCGCGCACGGTCTCGAGGTCGCGCAGCTCGCCGACGAGCAGCACGTCCGGGTCCTCGTGCAGGCTGTCGATCACCCCCTGGTGGAAGGTCGGCACGTCCACGCCGACCGCGCGCTGCTGCAGCAGCGAGCGCCCCGAGGCGTGCTGGTACTCGAGGGGGTCCTCGATCGTGATGATGTTCAACGCCTCGGCCTCGGCGAGCCGGCGCGTCAGCGCCGCGAGGGTGGAGGTCTTGCCGGTCCCCGTGGGGCCGGTCACGAGCACGAGCCCGGACCGGAGGTCGGCCAGCCGCACGACCACCTGGGGGAGGCGCAGCTCCTCGAGCGACGGGACGGCCCCGGCGAGCGGCCGGAGCGCCAGGGCGAGGCCCGTCCGCTGCCGGTACGCGTGCCCGCGCCAGCTCGTGCCGCCGTCGTCCATCACCGAGAAGTCCACGTAGCCCTGGGCCTCCAGGCGCGCCTGGCTGCCATCGGGCAGGAGCCCGCCCAGCAGGCCCCGCACGGCGCCGTCGTCGAGGGCGACGCTGCCCTCGACCTCGATCAGCTCGCCCTGCAGGCGCATTCGCGGGCGCAGGCCGGCCTGAAGGTGCAGGTCGGAGCAGCGGAGCTCGAAGGTGCGCTTCATCAGCGCGCCGAGGGTCGACCCGAAGCTGGTCATCTCACGCCTCCTCGCCGGCGCGCAGGATGCGCGCCGGGTCGAGCGCCAGGGGCAGCGCGTCGGCCACGGCGACCCTGCCGGACCGCACGAGCGCCACGAGCGCATCGTCGAGCATGCTCATGCCGTCCCTGCCCGAGGTCTGCATGACGCCGGGCAGCTGGTGCACACGGTCCTCGCGGATCATGCGGGCCACCGCCGGGGTCGCGACGAGCACCTCGGTCGCGAGGTGCTGCCGGAGCCCGTCCGCGCCCGGGAGCAGGTGCTGGCTGACCACCAGCCGGAGCACGCTGGCGAGCATGCCGCGGACCATCGTCCGCTTGCGCCCCGAGTAGGCGTCGAGCACGCGCAGGACGCTCCGGTGCGCGCCGCTCGTGTGCAGGGTGCCGAGCACCAGGTGGCCCGTCTCGGCCGCCGTCAGGGCGGCCATGATCTGGTCGGGCGTGGCCAGCTCGGCCAGCACGATCACGTCCGGGTTCTCCCGGACGACCGAGCGCAGCCCCTCGGCGTAGCTCGCGACGTGCGTCCCCACCTCGCGCTGGCTGATCAGGCAGGTGCGGCTCGGCAGCACGTACTCGATCGGCCGCTCGAGCGTGACCACGTGGCTGCGCCGGGTCTGGTTGAAGAGCTCGATGACGCTGGCGAGCGTCGTGGTCTTGCCGCTCCCGCGGGGGCCCGTGACCAGCACCAGCCCGCGCTTCAGCCGGGGCACCTGCCTGAGGATCGGGGGGAGGGCCAGCCAGTCCTGCTCGGGGACCGCCTCCGGGATCCGCCGGATGGCGGCGCTCAGCCCCCGCGACTGCACGAACAGGCCCAGCCGGAAGCGCCCGATCCCCTCGCGCGGGAAGTGCACGAGCAGGCTCCGCTCGCGCTCCAGCTCCGCGACCTGCGCGGCCGTCAGCGCCGACTCGATCAGCGCGCGGCAGCGGTCGGGCTCGAGCGGCCGGGGCGCGAGGCTCACCAGCCGGCCGGCGATCCGGGCGTGGATGCGCGCCCCCGGCGTCAGGTGCAGGTCTGTGGCCCCGACCTCGACCTGGATGCGGAGGAGCTCGTCGAGGTCCGCGACCTCGGCGCGCTCCGCCACCGCCTTGCGCGAGAAGTGCCCGCCCTCCCCCTCGCCGCGCCGCTGGGTGGCGAGCAGGCGGTCGAGCGAGGCCCGCGAGAGGAGCCCCTCGTCCACCAGCAGGTCGCCCAGGAGGCGGGGAGGGTCCTGCGTGGCCTGGACCTCGAGGCAGCGGGCGAGCTCCGCCTCCTCCACCAGGCCGTAGCGGAGCGCGAGCTCCCCCAGCTGCTTGCACCCGGGCGCCTCCTGGGGCTCCCGACCGACCTCTGCTGCGACGCCCATCCTCCCACCTCCGCTCATGGCGCCGCGGGGCTGAGCAAGCCCCGCGCCGGGCGCAACTTCAAGGCGCCCGAGAGGAGTCATCGGTGCGCGACGCTCCGGTCGCGCGGCCGTGACCGGCGTCAGCCTGGCAGCGCGTGCCGCCGGACCGCGCCGGAGCGCGCGCCGGCGAGGAGGGAGCAGCCGTCGGGCGCGAAGGCGAGGGCGAGCTGCACCGCCGGCGACGGCCACTCGGCGACGCGCTCGCCGTCGGCCAGGCAGGTCAAGCGCACGCCGTCGGCGTGGGCCGTGGCGACGAGGGCGCCGTCGGGCGAGAGGGCCATGGCGTAGACGCCGCGCTCGTGCACGCGCAGCGCGGGGCCGACCTCCCGGCCAGTGGCGACGTCCAGGCGCCGGAGGTGGCCGTCGTCGCACGCCGTGACCAGGAGGGCGCCGTCGGGCGTGAAGGCCAGGTCCTGCACGGCGTCCGGGTGGGGCGCGGTCCAGCGCGCGACCCCGCTGGCGAGGTCCCGGAGCACCGCCTGCTGGTCGGACCCGCCGGTCGCGCACTGCGCCCCGTCGGGCGAGAGGGCCAGGGCGGCGACCTTGCGCTCGTGGCCCACGACCTCGAGCAGCGGCCGGTCGTCGCTGACCGTTCCGGACCACACCCGCAGGGCGCCGTCGTACCCGGCGCTGACCAGGCGCCCGTCGGGGAGGGCGCGCACGGCCGTGACGCCGCCCTCGTGCGCCGGCCAGCTCCCGCGCGCCTCGCCCGTGGCGACGTCCCAGGCGGCGATCACGCCGGCGACGTCGCCCGCCCACAGGCGCGCGCCGTCGGGGCTGAAGGCCAGGGCGAACGGGTCGCTCGGCGCGCGGCGCATGACGTGGAGCGGGTCGCCCGAGGCGGCGTCGCGCAGGGTCAGGTGGCCCGTCCGCGCGGCGAACGCCACGCGCGCGCCGTCGGGTGAGAAGGCGATCGCGCGCACGATGCACGGCTCGGACGAGAAGCGGCGCCCGGTCCGCGCCCGTCGGGCGGCCACCGGGTCGCCCAGGTCCAGGGCCCACGGCGCCACGTCGTCACGGATGAGGGCGCGCACCTGCGCGGGGTCGTGGGTGAGCAGCCCGCGCTCGAGGCCGTCCCGCAGGAGCGTCGCCGCGTTCTCCGGCTCGCGGCCGATCGCGCACGCCAGCTGGACCTGCTCGCCCGCCGCGACGGCCCCCCAGCCTTCGGCCATCGCCGCGGCGGCGGCCTCGCGCAGCACCTCGAGCGCCACCCGCCGGGTCGCGGCCGGCGCGAGCAGCGCGCCGTCGAGCGCGTCGAGCAGGCGGACGACGACGTCGTCGGGGCCGTCGAAGCGCTCCCAGCGCACGGGCGCCGCGTGGGCGCCGGCGGCGGCGGCGCGCAGGCAGGCCCGGGGCCGAGCGCGCACCGCGGCGTGGGTCACGGCCTGACCCACGCGGCCGGCCTGGCTGCGGCCGGCTGCCGGCCACGGCGCAGGCCGCCCGGTCCCAGGGCCACGGCGAGGTCCAGCGCGCGTGGTCGAGGAGGCCCAGGCGGGCGCGCCTGCCCAGGAGCGCGCCGCGGCCGCGTCGCCCGGCTGCTCGCGCCAGGCGCGCTCGGCGGCGCGCAGCCGCTCGTCGCTCACGAGCCCTCCGGGTAGAGCAGCGCCTGCGCCCGGGCGCGGGCGAACGCCGCCAGGGCCGGGTCGGCCCGCCAGCGGGCCACGATCGCCGCCGGGTCGTCGCCGCGGCCGAGCGCCTCGAGCACCCAGCCGGCGCCGATCAGCCCGCGCAGGCGGTCGACCCGGTAGCGCTCCGGGTGCAGGCGCAGGAGCGCGTCGAGCAGGTGCACGCCGGCCTCGACCGGCCGCAGGGCGCGCCGGTCGGTCACGACGACGCGCACCCCCCGGCAGACCTGCTCGGCGAACGGATAGGCCACGTTCTCGCGGCCGGTCACGTCGCGGCGCGAGGGCACGAACGTCGTGGCCGACCACCACAGCCCCGGCAGCGCCCGGGCGTTCATGGCCGCGGCCAGCCGCTCGCCGTCGACCCAGGGCGCGCCGACGTACTCGAACGGCCGGTCGGTCCCGCGGCCGACGGAGAGGTCGTGGTTGGCCTCGGTGAGCGCCACCAGCGGGTAGAGCAGCGCCTCGTCGACCGACCGCAGGTTCGGCGACGGGTTGACCCACGGCAGGCCGGTCTCGTCCTGGAGCGTCCCGCGCCGCCAGCCCTCGCAGGCGATCACCTGCAGGTCGGCGCCGAGGCCGGCGTTCATGAGGCGCGCCACCTCGCCCACGGTCATGCCGTGCGTCACCGGCATGGGCCAGAACGAGGTGAAGCGGCCCACGAGGTCCGGGTCCTGCACGGGGCCGTCGAAGGCCAGCCCGCCGATCGGGTTCGGGCGGTCGAGGACGACCACGCGCAGGCCGCGGCGCGCGGCCTCCTCGAGGACGAGGCCGAGCGTCGAGATGTAGGTGTAGAAGCGGACGCCCACGTCCTGCACGTCGAACACGAGCGTGTCGAGCCCGGCGAGCATGGCGTCGGTCGGCCGGCGCGCCTCGCCGTAGAGGCTGTGCACCGGCAGCCCCGTGCGTGCGTCGACGCCGGAGGGCACCTTCGCGTCCTGGTCGCCGCGGAGGCCGTGCTCGGGCGACAGGAGCGCCACGAGCGCCACGTCGGGCGCCGCCGCCAGCAGGTCGATCGCGTGGCGCCCCTGGCGGTCGATCGACGTCTGGTTGCCGACCAGGCCGACGCGCCGGCCGCGCAGCGGCGCGAAGCCGTCGCGGGCGAGCACGTCGAGCCCGGTCAGCGACGCCGTCGACACCGCGGCCGCGCGCTCGACGGGCTCGGGCGCGGGCTCGGGCGCGGCCGGGGGCGCGGCGCAGCCCACGACGAGCAGGAGCGCCGCCAGGCCGACGCGCGACGCGCGCGCGCGAGCTGGTCCGGGGCGGACGCCGCGCGAGCGCACGGGGTCGCCGACGCGCGGTCGAGCGGCGCCGGCTTCGGAGCTGCTGCTCACCACGCCGTGACTATAGCCACCTCGGGCCGTCTACGGCCCGGCTCAGCGCTCCTGCGACCGCTCGAGGTCGTGGTCGAAGTAGACCTCCAGCGCGAGGGCGCACTCGGCGCTCGCGCCCACGCGGCCGGCGATGGCGCCCCACAGGCCCGCCGCCCGGAACCCGCCGTCCGGCTCCTGGAGCGCGAGCGTGGCGATGAACCACGCGCGGGCGCGGTCGCGGGTCAGCGTCCCCGCCGCGCGCTCGGCGCGCAGCCCCAGGTGGTAGTAGGCCGGCTCGTCCTGGAGCCCGTCGGGGGGCGCGAGCCGCGCCGCGTGGGCGGCGAGGCGCGGGTCGTCGCCCGCGACGGCGATCGCCCGGGCGGCGGCGACGGCGGCCACGAGCAGCGGGACCCGCGGCGGGTCGGGGTCGTCGAGGGCGACGCTGAGCGCGTCGCCGGGCGCGAACATGCCGGCCTCGCCCGCGTCGTCGCCGAACCCGTCGAGCGCGCGCGCGAGGTCCGCCATCACCTCGGGCGGCGCGGCGAGGCCCGCGCCTGCGGCGGCCTCGAGGGCCAGGAGCCCGTAGGCCGTGCACAGCGCGTTCGAGGCGGCGCCCGGGCGGGAGAGCCCGAAGCCGCCGTCCGGCGCCCGGGCCGCCAGCAGCCGCGCGACCGCCGCGCGCGCCGGCGCGAGCAGCAGGGGGCGGTCGTGAGACCGCAGCAGCGCGTCGCACAGGGCGCGGGTCGCCAGGGCGTGGTCGAGGATCGCCAGCGGGTCGGCCTCGGCCGGGCCCAGCCAGCCGTCCTCCTGCTGCGCCCGGAGCAGCCAGCGCAGCCCGGCGTCGACGTGCCGCTTGAAGGAGCCGAACCGCTGGGTGCAGCGGTTGGCCGTGAACGCCAGGAGCGCCAGGGCGGTCGTCGCCACGTCGCGCCGCCCGTCGGGCGAGGCCCAGCCGCCGTCCTCGCCCTGCACGGACGCGAGCCAGCGCAGCGCCGTGGCGCCCTCCTCCACCTTCCCCGGGCGCGGACGGACCGCGGTCCCGCGCGCCGCGGGGACGAGGCGGAACGGCGCCGGGTCCCGGTCGAGCGCCGTCTCCTGCGCCCAGGCGGCGAGCGGGAGGAGCCCGACCGCCAGCGCGAGCGCCGCCCTCACAGCCGCCCGGCCCGCCGCAGCTCCTCGTCCTGGGCGCGGGTCCGCCGGTAGTAGGCGATCATCGTCAGCAGGCTGGCCGCCTCCGGGTCGAGGTAGGCGGTGACGCGCCGGTGGAGCTGCAGCGCGCTGGCCGGGAAGAAGCTCGAGACCGGCCCCTCGACCATGCTCCGCACGGCCTGGGCCTTCTTGGGGCCGATCGCCTGGAGGAGCACCTCGCGCGCGTCGAGGATGGTGCCGATGCCCATGGTCACGGCGAGCACGGGCGGCCGCTCGCCCGGGCCGTAGAAGCGGGCGTTGTCCTCGAGCGTGCGCTCGGTGAGCGTCTTGACGCGCGTGCGCGAGGCGAGCGACGACGTCGGCTCGTTGAAGCCGATGTGCCCGTTGCGCCCGATCCCCAGCAGCTGCACGTCGATCCCGCCGCACTCGACGATGCGGGCCTCGTACTCCTCGCAGCGGCGGAGCAGGTCCCTGCCCTCGGTCGGCGGGAAGTGCACGTTCTCCGGCGGCAGGTCGAGCCCCTGGAACAGGTGCTCGCGCATGAACGTGCGGTAGCTCTGCGGGTGGTCGGCCGGCAGGTCGAGGTACTCGTCGAGGTTGAACGTGCGTACGCGCGCGAAGCTCACCTCGCCGCGCGCGTGCGCATCGCGCAGGCGCCGGTAGACGCCGATGGGGGTCGAGCCCGTGGCCAGCCCGAGCACCAGGTCGGGCTTGGCCTTCAGGCGGGCGAGGATGACGTCGGCCACCTGCGCGGCGGCGTCCTCGGCGTTCCGCGCGAGCGCGATCTCCACGGGTCCTCCTCGTCGGCCTGCGCGGCGTCGTCAGCCCGTGGGCGGCGCCGGCGGGGCGGACGGCGGCGCGCCGGGCGGCGCCCCGGACGGCGCGCCCGGGGCCACGGCGCCGGCCTTCTGCTTCTCGAGCTGCGTGTAGACCAGGTAGCCGCCGCCGCCCAGCATGGCGAGGAACACGAAGCAGCAGCCGAAGGCCAGGACCAGCTTGAGTAGCGTCCCCAGGAGGCCGCCGCCCTGCTGCGAGACGTTGCCCGGGCGGATCAGGTAGGTGTCGGTGTGGCTCACCGACCCGAAGGGCAGGCCCTTGTTCACGCCGCGGCCCTCGGGCGTGTAGACGTTGAGCTGGTGCACGGCGGCGACCTTCTTCTCGCCCTCGATCGGATAGGCCGCCTCGGCATAGATGTAGTAGCAGGTCGGCTCGCCCAGCAGGTTGTGCGAGTAGACCATCCAGTCGCTCGAGATCCGGATCGCCAGCGGCTCGCGATCGTCGTGTCTGCGCTTGAGGAACTCGCGCAGGCCCTTGACGATGGTGTCGGCGTCCTCGAAGCGCTCGTCGTGCGGCTCCCACTCCGTGTCGTCGATGAGCTTCTCGACCCGGGCCTCCCAGGTCTCGACCGCGGCGCCGAGGTCCTGCTGCAGCTGCGTCAGCTCCGGGTCGTCGGGCAGGTAACCGGTGAGCTTCTGCAGGATCAGCCGCAGGTCGGTCAGCTCCTTGACCTGCGCGCGCTTCTCGCCGACGTGCTTCGTGCCGCCCCAGCGCTTCTCGTGACCGTCGAGCTTGCCGCGGACGTGCGCGACGGCGAAGTCCTCGGCCAGCTGCCGCCACTGCGGCGGGGTCTCGAGGAGCCGCTTCGCCTTCTTGTAGAACGTGTGCGGCCAGGCGGTCTGCGTGTCCAGCCACTTCTTGCGGTCCGGGCTCAGGCGGCGCTCGAACCCGGGCGCCCGCGGGTCGACCGGCTTGCCGTAGGCCTCGAAGATCTTGGCCTCGAGCGCGTCCGCGTTGGTCCCGAACCTGGCCTCGATCCCGGCCAGCGCCTGCTTCAGCGGCTCGAGCTCTCGCTCGGCCGACACGAGGCCGGTGAACTTCTCGTCCAGGTACTTGCCGTCGTAGGCGTAGGGGTCGGCGTAGGAGCGCTTGTGCTCCACGTCGGCGGCGTAGTCGCCCAGCTTCTGCTCGGCCGCGCGCGTCAGCTCGGCGGCCTGCTGCCACTGGCGCTTGTCGGCGTCCGACGGCTCGTTGCCGGCGGCGGCCGGCAGCAGGGCGAGCGCGGCCAGGACGAGCCCGCACCGGCGGGCGATCGCGACGTTCATGGTCCCCTCCCCATCGGGGCGCAGAGGATACGGCATGGGGGTCGCCCCGGCCAAGGGCTACAGCCCGTCGAGCGCCCCGCGGCTGTCGCCGAAGCTCGTCGCCCGCACGCCGGCCCGCTGCAGGAGGGCCAGGTAGAGGTTGCAGAGCGGCGTCTCCTGCGCGAACCGCAGGTGCCGCCCGCCCTGCACCGAGCCGCCCCCGCGCCCGCAGAGGAGGACCGGCAGGTCGTGGTGGTCGTGGGCGTCGCCGTCGCGGATCGCGCTGCCGAAGACCACGAGCGTGTGGTCGAGGAGGGTGCCGCGCCCCTCCTCGACGGCGGCGAGCTGCCCGAGCAGGTAGGCGAGCTGCTCCACCTGGAAGCGGTTGATCCGCTGCAGCTTGGCCTGGCGCTCCGGGTCGCGGCCGTGGTGCGACAGGTCGTGGTGCCCCTCGGGCACGCCGAGGAAGCGGTAGCTGCGGTTGCTCCCCGCGTTGGCCGTCATGAACGTGGCGACCCGCGTCGTGTCGGTCTGGAAGGCCAGGCGCACGATGTCGTACATGCGCCGGATGTGCTCGCCGTAGTCGCCCGCCGCGCCGGTCGGGGGCGCGACGGGCGGGCCGTCGCTCCGCCGGCGCTGCGGCTTGCCCAGGCGCTTCTCGAGGGCGCGCACCGCGTCCATGTACTCCTCGAGCTTGCGCCGGTCGCCCTGGCCGAGGCGCCCGCGCACGCGCTTGGCGTCCTCGAGCACCACGTCGAGCACCGACGCGCGCTGGCGGTCGCGCCGCGCGCGCTGGTCGGGCGTGAGCCCCTCGCCGTCGAGGAACAGCCGCTCGAACACGGCCCGCGGGTCGATCTCCTTGGCCACGGGCGTCGTCGGGCTGCTCCAGGCGATGTTCGACGAGTAGGCGCAGCTGTAGCCCGAGTCGCAGTTGCCCCCCTGCGCGCTCGGGTCGCAGCCCAGCTCGAGCGACGGCAGCGGCGTCGCCGGCCCGATCGCCTGCGCCAGGACCTGGTCGACGGAGATGCCGTTGTGGATGTCGGCGCCGTCGGTCTTGCGCGGGTGGGCGCCCGTGAGGAACGCCCCGCCCGCGCGCGCGTGGTCGCCGGGCCCGTCGCCGTGGTCGCGTGCGCCGTCGAGCGTCAGGCCGGAGAGCACCGTGAGCTGCCGGCGGTAGGGGGCCAGCGGCTCGAGCGTGGGCGGCAGGGCGAAGTCGGCGCCGACGCGCTCGGGCGTCCAGGCCGGCATGTGCACGCCGTTGGGCAGGAACACGAAGAGCAGGCGCAAGGGCGGCCGCTCGGAGGCCCGCGCCGCGGGCAGGAGCGACTCGAGGAGCGGCAGGCCGAGCGTGGCGCCGGCCGCGCCGCGCAGGAACGTCCGCCGCGTCAGCCCTGCGGTGGGTGATGCGCTCGCGAGGAGCGGGCGATCGGCGCCAGCCCCGGACGGGCACGAGCCGGCCCCCGCCGCCCGTCCCCCCTCGAGCTCCCTGGTCATCGTCCCCCCTTCGCCGCGCGCCGCTTCTGGAAGGCGTCGAGGCGCGTCACACCGACCACGAGGTCCGCCAGGCCCGGGTCCGGCCCGAGCGCGTCGAGGAGCGCGTCGAGCGCCCCCTCGTCGGCGGCCACCGGCCCGCGGCCGAGGCCGTAGACCATGAGCTTCTTGGCCAGGGCGCGGGCCAGGTCGCGCGAGCGGCCGCGCAGGTAGCCGCGCAGGCCGTCGACCCCCTCGAACCTCAGGCCGCCCGGGAGGGTGCCCGTGTCGTCGATCGGCAGCCCCTCGTCCTGGTCGCGCCAGGCGCCCACGGCGTCGAAGCGCTCGAGGCCGAAGCCCAGCGGGTCGAGGCGCGCGTGGCAGCCGGCGCAGGCGGGGTCGGCGCGGTGGCGCTCGAGGCGCGCGCGCAGCGTCTTGCCCGTCGCCGGGCCGTCCTCCTTCAGGCTGTCCATGCCGGGCAGCGGCGGCGGCGGCGGGTCGTCGAGGAGCACCTCGAGCACCCAGCGCCCGCGCTTCACGGGCGACGTGCGCGTCGGGTTCGACGTGGCCGTGAGCACGCTCGCGTGGCCGAGGAGCCCCTTGCGCACGGGCGGCGCGTCGACGCGCACGAACTCGGGCCCGCGGACGCCGCGGATGCCGTAGTGCCGCGCCAGCCGCTCGTTGACGAACGTGTAGGGCGCGTCGAGGAGCTCGCTCACGGGCCGGTTGCCGCGCAGGACGGCCTCGAACAGGCGCGCGCTCTCCTCCTTCATCGCCGCGCGCAGCGGCTCGTCGAAGCCGGGGAAGGCGGCCGTGTCGGGCGCCGCCGTGTCGAGGCGCCGGAGCTGCAGCCACTGCGTGGCGAACTGCTGCACGAAGCGGCCGGCCTTCGGGTCGGCGAGGAGCCGCCGCGCCTGCGCCTCGAGCTGGTCGCGCAGCCCGCCCGCCTGCGCCGCGCGCACGAGCTCGTCGTCGGGCAGGCTCACGTGCAGGTAGTAGGAGAGCCGCGTCGCGAGCTCGTGGTCGGCCAGCGGCTGGGCGCCGGGGTGCGCCGGCTCGCCGGGGCGCGGGCGCGCGGCGTCGAGCTCGAAGCGGAAGAGGAAGTGCGGCGAGCAGAGGACCGCCGTGAGCGCGAGCTGCATCCCGCGCTCGAAGCTCGCGCCGTCGGTCATCGCCTGGTCGACGAGCTTGGCGTAGCGCTCGAGCTCGTCCGCCTTGGCCGGCCGGCGGAAGGCGCGCGTCACGAGCGGGCCGAGGACCTCGCGGGCCACGGCCCGCCGCTGCACCGGGCGCGCGTTGTCGGCCGGCCGCTTCGTCAGGTAGGTGCGGTGCGCCCAGGGCAGCGGCGGCGCCTCGAGCGGCCCCTCGAGCTCGAGCCAGGCGACGGCGAGGTTGCGGTCGCGCTGCGCCGGGTCGGAGGCGCCCGGGTCGTAGAAGTCGTTGACGAAGGCCGCCGCCAGGTCGTGGTCGCCCGCGCTCAGGCGCGCGCGCACCTCGAACACCTCGGGCGCGGCGTCGGTCGCGCGCACGTCGAACGTCTCGAGCGCGCGGCCGTCGACGCGCAGGGCCATCCGCGCCGGGTCGGGCCCGGCCTGCATGCCGTAGGCGCGGGCGCGCACGACGTACTCGCCCGCGTAGGGGGCGCGCACGCGCGCGACGTAGGCGCCGTTCGACCAGAGCGTGCCGAAGCCGTCGCGGAAGTTGCCGTCCGAGCCCTCGCGGCGGGCCGACTCGACCGAGACCCGCTCACGCACCGGCTCGAAGTCGAGGAAGGCCGCCCGGGCCACCGCCTCGCCGGCGGCGAGGTACTTCTCCAGCAGGAGCGGCGGGATCGCCAGGACGTCGCCGATCGTGTCGAAGCCGTAGCCCACGTCGTCGTCGGGGAAGGCGCGGGCCGGGGCCAGGTCGACCCGCAGCATGTCCTGCACGGTGTGGTCGTACTCGGCCCGGTTCAGGCGCCGCAGCGTCACGCGCCCCGGGTCGAACGGCCCGGCCGCCGGCGCGGCCGCGCCCAGGGCGCCGCGCACCCAGGCGATGACCGCCTTGACCTCGTCGGCCGACGGGCGCGGGCGGTCCTCGGGGGGCATGTCGCCCGCGTGCAGGCGCTCGAGCACGCCCGTCCAGGCCCTCTTCGCGCGCAGGACGGCCGCGCGATCGGCGAAGCCGTCGAGCGCCAGGTCGCCCTCGCGCTCGCCGCGCCCGTGGCAGTCGAAGCAGTGCCGCCGGAGGAAGGGGAGCACGACGCGGGCGAAGCCCGCCTCGTCGCCCGCGGCGGGGTCGGCCTCGGCCGCCGCCGGGCGGGGCCACAGGGACAGGGCCGCGGCGAGCGCGGCCAGGGGCACGAGGAGCAGGGCGCGGCGCGGCATTCGGGCGCCGATTCTACGCTGGCGGCTCGACGGCTGCCGGGCGTCGGCCTGGCCCTCCGCCGCCCGCCCGCGCCGCGGTAGACTCTCGCCGACGGGAGTACTACGTTGAGACAGTTCCTCATACCGGCCGCGCTGCTGCTCTCCGCCGGGAGCGCCCTGGCCCACTTCCCGATCCTCCTCCCGGTGACCCCGTGGGGCCGGCAGGGGCAGGCGCTCGAGCTCGTCTACACCTTCGGGCATCCGTTCGAGGGCGACCGGGCCCCGGCGCCGCGGCCCACGCGCTTCAAGGTGTTCCCGCCCACGCAGGCCCCGATCGACCTCCTGCCCGGGCTGGGGGCGGCCGCCGCCACCGAGCAGGCGGAGTGGCGGGCGCGCTTCACGCCGGCCGAGCGCGGCGACCACGTCGTGGCGCTCGCCGGGCCGGCGCGGGAGCACGAGGGCAAGCGCTTCCAGGACTTCGTGAAGGTCGTGGTGCACGTGCCCTCGGTCCAGCGCGGCTGGGACCGCGTGGTGGGCGACCCGCTCGAGGTCGTCCCCCTCACGCGCCCCTACGCGGTCCCGGTGGGGTCGACGTTCCGCGCCGAGGTGCTCGCCGACGGCGCGCCGCTGGTCCACGCGGCCGTCGAGGTCGAGTATCGCCACGAGGCGCCGCCCGACCCGCTCCCGCCCGAGCCGTTCATCACCCGCGTCGAGCGCACCGACCGCGCCGGCGCCTTCGCCACCACCCTGGACCTCGCCGGCTGGTGGATCCTCAGCGCCACCCGCGAGACCGAGCGCGGCGTCCAGCGCGCCTCGCTCTGGGTCCACGTCGGCCCCGTCGAGTGACCCCGTGCACGTGAGCGACGGGACGCCGATCCCCGCGCTCGTGCTGCTGGGCAGCGGCGGCGCCGCCGTGCTGCTCACGTGGGCGACGCTCCCGCGGCTGGCGGCCGCGTCGCCCGCGCGCGTGGCCGCGGCCACGTCGGTGTTCTTCGTCGCCTCGCAGCTCGCCTTCCCCGTGCCGCCGACGAGCGTCCACCTGTCGTTCCTCGGGCTCGCCGGCGTGCTGCTCGGACGCGCGGCCTTCCCGGCGGTGCTCGTCGGCCTCGTCCTCCAGCGGGCGCTCCTCGGCCACGGGGGCTGGACGACCTTGCCGCTGAACGCGTGCACCATGGGCCTCGGGGCCCTCGTGGCCGGGCTCGTGTTCCACGCCGGCGGCGCGCGCGAGCGGCCCGCCTGGCGGGCGGCGGCCGCGGCGGCCCTGGGGACCGCCACCGCGCTCGGCCTCTACGGCGCGGCCCTGCTCTCCGCGGGCGACGCCCTGCGCGACGTGGCCTGGGTGTGCGTCGTCGCGCACGCGCCGGTCCTCGTCGTCGAGACCCTCCTCACCGCGCAGGCGGCCGCCTACCTGGCGCGCGTCCAGCCGTCGCTCCTCGCGGCGCCCCCGACCGCCGCGCCCCCGACCCCGCCCCCGGCCGCAGCAGAGGCGCCGCCGTGACCCGCGCCCCGCTCCTGATCGCCCTGGCGGCGCTCCTGGCCCTGGCCGGGCCCGCGCTGGCCCACCGCCTCAACGTCGCGGCCCGCTGGGAGGCGGGGCGCGTCGTGGTCGAGGTCTACTTCAGCGACGGGACCACGCCCGCCGGCGCGGAGGTGATCGCCTCGCACGACGGCGTCGAGGTGGCGCGCGGGCGCACCGACGCCGCCGGCCTGTGGACCTTCACGCCGCCGGGCGCCGGCCGCTACGCGCTCGCGGTCACCGAGCCGGGGCTCCACCGCGGGCGGGCGGTCGTCGAGGTCCCGGCGACCGTCCCCGCGACCGCGCCGACCGACGCCGCACCGGCGGCCGCCGCCGCGCCGCCCGAGCGCGAAGGCACCGACTGGGTGGGGCTGGCCCTGGGCCTGGCGATCATCGCCGCGCTGGGCCTGGGCCTCGGCCTGCTCCAGCGAGCGAGGCGGCCGTGAGCGAGCGCTGGCTGGCCCGCCGCGACGACCGCGCCCGGCTCCTGGCCTTCGGGCTCCTGGCCGCGCCGCTGAGCGCGCTCGACGCCCCGTCGGCGCTGGCGCTCGGCGCCGCGACCGGCGCGCTCGTCGCCGCGACGAGCGGCCTGCCCTGGCGCCTGGCCCTCCGCCGGCTCGCGCCGGTGCTCGTGCTCGTCGTGCCCGTGGCCCTCCTCACCCCCTTCTGGGCGCCGCCCGGGGCGACGCCGCTGCTCGACGGCTGGCCCGGCGGGCCGACCCGCGAGGGGGCGGCGCTGGCCGGGTCCATCGCCCTCCGCGCCCTGGCGCTCGGCCTCCTGGCCGTGGGCGCCTTCGCCGTCCCGCTGCCCCGCACGCTGGAGGCGGCCAGCCGGCTCGGCGCGCCCGCGGCCCTGGTCCACACGGCGCTGCTCACGGTGCGCTTCGTGGAGCGCCTCGACGACGACCTGGCGCGCGCCGGCCGCGCCCTGCGCCTGCGCGGCTTCCGCCCCCGACCGGACCTCGCCACCTCGCGCACCTACGCCGCCCTCACCGGCGCCCTGCTCGTGCGCAGCGTGGCGCGCACCGAGCGCGTCGAGGCCGCCATGCGGCTGCGCGGCTACGCCGGCCAACTGCTCCTCGCCCCGCGCGCGGCCTTCGGGCCCCGCGACGCGCTCCTCGTCGTCGCCGCGGCCGGCCTGGGCCTGGGGCTGCTCCTCGTCGAGCGCGGCTGGAGCGCCTGAGCGTGGAGCCGGCGGTCCTCGAGGCGCGCGGCCTGACCTACGCCTACCCGGGCCGGGACGTGCTCGCGGGCGTGTCGCTGCGCATCGCCCCGGACGAGCGGGTCGGGCTGGTGGGCCCCAACGGGGCCGGCAAGTCGACGCTCCTGCTGCTGCTCGCAGGCGCGCTCGCGCCGGTCGGCGGGGAGCTGCTCCTCGACGGGCGCCCCGTCGACGCGACCCGGCTCGACGACCTGCGGCGGCGCGTCGGCCTCGTGTTCCAGCTCGCCGACGACATGCTCTTCACCACGTCGGTCGAGGACGACGTGGCCTTCGGCCCGCGCCACCTCGGCCTCCCGCCCGACGAGGTCGAGCGGCGCGTCGGCGAGGCGCTGGCGGCGGTGGGGGCGCTCCCCCTGCGCGGCCGCGTCCCGCACCAGCTCTCCGCGGGCGAGCGGCGGGCGGTGGCCCTGGCGGCGGTCCTCGCCATGCGACCCGACGTGGTGCTCCTCGACGAGCCCACGAGCGACCTGGACCCGAGGGGCCGGCGCGCGCTCGTGGCGCTCCTGCGCGGGCTCGGCCGCCCCCTGCTCGTGGCCAGCCACGACCTCGAGCTGGTGCTGGCCCTGTGCACGCGCGTGCTGGTGATCGACGGCGGGCGGCTGGTCGCCGACGGCGAGCCCGCGCGCGTCCTCGGCGACGAGCCGCTGATGCTCGCGCACGGCCTCGAGCGGCCGCACTCCCTCGCCCCGCACGCGCCGCCGGGCGACCACCGCCATCTGGGTGGCGCGCCGCTGCCGCCCTGAGCCGGCTCAGCCGCGCGCGGCGCGCAGGGCGGCGAACGGGTCGGGCAGGCGCGGGCGGCGCGGCGCCTCGGGGCGCGTGCGGCCGAGGATGGCCTCGCACTCGTCGACGAGCGTGAGCACGTCGTTCATCAGGGCGATGCGCTGCGCGTCGGTCATCGCGTTGACGCGCCCGCCGACGTCGCGCTCGCCGAGCTGCTCGCGCAGCCGGCCGGTCGTGGCGCGCAGCTCGTCGAGGGCGCGCGGGCTCAGCGTGAACCACTGCATAGGACCCGACCTCCTCCCGAACCTTCTCGGGCCGGCGGATCGTAGCGGCCGGGCCCCGGTGCGCCAAGCGACGCAGACTACGAAGGCCTGAGGAGAGGGAAGCGCGCCAGGTCCTCGCGCGTCCACACCGTCAGGCCGGCGCGGCCGTCGATCATCTCGAGCGCGACCACCCGGTCGGGGTCGTCGTAGCGGATCTTCGCCGGCGCCCCGCGGGCGGCGGCGGCCTCGAGGAGGGCCTGCCCGAGGAGGCGCTCGCGCGTGAGGCGCTCGAAGTCGCGCTTGAAGCCGCGCCGGTGGACGCGCACGTAGAAGGCCTGCCCGAGCAGCGCGTCGAGGTGGGCCAGGGCCGCCTCGCGCGCGCGCGCGTCGAACTCGGCCGGGTCCTGGAAGAGGAACGTCTCCTCGCAGGGCGCCACCCGCACGAGGAGGTCGGCGCGGCCAGGGTCGCGCTCGAGCTCGCCCGCCAGCGCCTCGAGGAACGCGCGCGGCGGGTCGGCCGTGCGCACCGCGAGCACGTTGAGATAGGCCGTCCGCTGCACGGCGCCGAACGCCTGCAGGAAGCGCCGCGCCTCGCCGAAGCAGCGCTCGCCCGGGATCGCAACCGCGTTCCAGTCCACACGACGACCGTAGCACGAGTCACGGTCGCGTGAACGCGGCTGCCGCCGTCACGACCCGCGGACGGCGGCGCGGGTCGAAGGCCCGTCGGGGCATGCCTCCGCGCGTCGGACCTCCGCTTGCGCAAGGCGCCTGCGAGGAGGTGTCCGTGAGCACGACCAGGTCCCAGGCCTCGCTCCAGCAGGCCGAGCTGCAGGTCGCGATCGGGCCGGGCCTGCTGGCGGCGACGCGCCTCGTGCCGGCGCGCCCCCGGGGGCTCGTGCTCCTGGCCGAGGCCGGCGGCGGGCGAGACGGCCCCGAGACGACCCTCCTCGCGCGCGCCCTCGCCGCCGAGGGCCTGGCCGTCGTCGTGGTCGACCTGCTGGGACCCGACGAGGGCCCCGGGCGCGCCGACGTCGCCCTGCTGGCGTCGCGCCTGGGGCAGGTCACGGCGTGGGCCGATCGGCAGGAGCTCACGGCCGGCCTCCCTCTGGCCTACGTGGCCCGCGGCCACGCCGCCGCCGCCGCCTTCGTGGCGGCGGCCTTCCTCGGCGAGCGCGTGCGCGCCGTCGTGACACGCGACGGCCGGCCCGACCTCGCCGGACCGTTCCTCGCCCACGTCCGCGCGGCGACGCTGCTGATCATCGACGGGCACACGGACGGGAACACGGACGCGCACGCGGAGTCGACCTCGGCGCAACTCCAGCGCCAGGCTCGAGTCCTCCTCGCCCGCGCGGAGGTCGTGGCCCTGCCCGTCGACGCTGCCGACGCCGCCTTCCGCCGGACGGCGACTTCGTGGCTCGCGGCCCAACTCGCGCCGCGCCAAGCCTGACCGTTTCAGGACCTCCGGAGACCGTGTCCGAACTGCGACAGTCCCTCCACCCAGAATCGCGAGAGGAGGCGCCAAGAACGCCATAAACTCATTCACAGCAGCGACCTCTCCCGACGCAGTGTTCACACAGGCGTGACACTCGCTCGCGTGCGGCAGGCGATCCTCGTGATGTCGGGAGCCCTCAGCCTTAGCCCAAGGAGAAGGTCTCGTGAGCGCAGCTTCGCTTCGTCGCGCCTCGCTGCTCGCCCCCGCGCTCGTCCTGACGCTGTCAGGCTTTGCGCAGGCTCAGACCTTCGCCGTCGAGGTCACCGCGGACGTCCTCAACGTCCGGGCGGCCGCCATGGGGACGGTCCTGGGGCAGGTCCACCGCGGCGACCGCTTCGCGGCCAACGCCCAGCAGAACGGGTGGCTGCGGATCGACTGGCAGGGCCGGGCGGCCTGGATCTCCGGGACGTACGCGCGGCGGATCACGGCCGACATGGTCCAGACGACCGTCAACGTCAACGTGCGCGCCGGCGCCAACACGTCGCACCAGGTCCTCGGCGTGGCCACGCGCGGCCAGACCTACGTCAAGGTGGGCGGCGCGAGCGGCTGGCACCAGATCCAGTTCGACGCGCGCCGCGGCTACTGCGTCGACTGGGCGACGACCTCGCGCAGCGCGTCGACGGCCTCGTCGCCGCCCGCCACCACGTCGGCGCCGGCGACCTCGTCGACGACCGCCGCCGCCACCCCGACCTCCAGCCGGCGCTACAACGCCACGGCCGCGGAGGTCGAGATCATGGCCCGGATCATCAAGGGCGAGGCGCTCCAGTGCTCGTTCGAGGGCAAGGTCGCCGTCGGCGCCGTGATCCTCAACCGGGTGCGCGACCGCCGCTGGCCGAACACGATCGCCGGCGTGGCCCACCAGCCGTATCAGTTCTCCTGCTACAACGCGAACGTGCGCAGCCGCCTCTACTGGGGCCCGGTCCCGCAGGTGTGCTTCGACGCGGCGCGCGCCGCCCTCGCCGGGCAGGACCCGTCGCTCGGCGCCACGCACTACTTCAACCCCTACCTCGTGCGGCCGAGCTGGGCGCGGACGCTCCGCTTCATCAAGCGCATCGGCACCAACCGCACCAACACGCACGACTTCTACCGGTAGCGCAGGCCCGCCGCCGCGGCGCAGGTCGCCCCCGCGACCGCGCCGGCGACGGCCACCTCGGGCGACACGAGCAGCGGCCACCCCGACGACGCGACGGCCGTGGCCGCGCGGCCGAGCAGCCCGCCGAGGACGAGGGCGGGCCACCAGGCGACGCCCCCGACGCAGGCCGCCTCGCGCAGGACCGTGCCCCTGGGGCGGGCGAGCGCGCGGCGCGCCAGGAGCCACCACGCAGTCGTCGTCGCGAGGACGCCGGCGAGGACCGGCGTGGCCAGGAGCGGCAGGAGGAACCAGGCCAGCCAGGCGCCGGGGCGCCCGGCGGCCGCGCCGCTCGGCAGCAGCGCGGTCGGTGGTTGTTGGCACAGGCAGCGCTGGCTGACGACGAACGGCGCCTCGAGGCTGGCCCACACGACGAGCGCCGCGGCGACGCCCAGGAGCGCGCCGTAGGTCAGCCACCGGCGGAGCGCGGCCGGGTCGGCCGCCAGGCGCCGCGCGCTCGCGACGCCCGGGACGAGCGCGCAGGCCAGGCCGATGGGGATCGCGATCCCGTCCCCCAGCCCTGCGAACGACGACACGAGCGGGAGCGGCTCCAGGCCGACCGCCTCGTAGGCGGCGCGCCACCGCGGCCAGAGCGCCGCGACCTCGACCGCGACCCCCAGCCATACGACGGCGCACGCGGCGGCGAGCGCCCGGGTCGACGCCACAGGGACCTCCGGCGGGCACTACGGCGCCCGGGCGGCCCGACGAAGGCGGAGCCGCGCCGGGTCCGCCAACTACAATGCCGACCGTGGACCGTGCCCCGCTGACCGTCGTCGTCGACCACCGGCAGACCGGCAAGGTCGCCCTGAACGTCCTCGTGGGCGCGCTGGAGTCGTTCCCCGACACGGCCGCCCTGCCGGTCGACTTCGTCCCGCGCGAGCGCGACCTCGGCGAGGCGGTCGCGCGCGCGCTCGAGGCGAGCGCGCGCGTGCTCGTCCTGTGGAGCTTCTACTCGCCCGACGCCGCCGAGCAGGCGCGGCGCCTGGCGCAGGTGCGCGCGGCCGTCCCCGACCCGCGGGCCGTGCACGTCGCCGGCGGCGTCCACGCGTCGGCCGAGCCCCTGGCGACGCTCCGCGACGGCTGGGACCTGGTCGCGCTCGGCGAGGGAGAGCGCACCGTCGTCGACCTCGCGCGCGCCGCGCTCCGGGGCGACGACCTGCGGGCCGTGCGCGGCCTGGCGCACCTCGACGCCGGCGGCGCGCTCGTCTCGCGCGGGCGCGGCGAGGCCGTGACCCTCGACGACTGGCCGCCCTTCGCGCCGGCGCACGGTCGCCTGGGGCCGATCGAGCTCACGCGCGGCTGCATCTACGCCTGCGCCTTCTGCCAGACGCCCTTCCACCACCGGGCGCGCTTCCGCCACCGCTCGCTGCCCGAGGTGCTGCGCTGGGTGCGGCTGCAGAAGGCGGCCGGGTTCCGCGACTACCGGTTCATCAGCCCGACCTCGCTCTCCTACGGCGCGGCCGGCCCGGAGCCCGACCTGGCCGCCGTCGAGGCGCTGCTCGCGGGCGTGCGCGAGGTGATCGGCCCGAGCCCCGGGGCGCGGCTGTTCTTCGGCACCTTCCCGAGCGAGGTCCGCCCCGAGCACGTGACGCCCGAGGCGATGGCGCTGCTCAGGCGCTACGTCGACAACACGAGCGTGATCATCGGCGGCCAGTCGGGCTCCGACCGCGTGCTCGAGCAGATCCGCCGCGGCCACGACGCGGCCACGGTCGAGCGCGCCGTCGGCATCGCCCTCGACGCCGGCCTCGAGCCCCACGTCGACTTCATCTTCGGCCTGCCCGGCGAGGCCGACGACGACGTCGAGGCCTCGCTCCGCCTGGCCGAGGCCCTCGCCGCGCGCGGGGCGCGCGTCCATGGCCACACCTTCATGCCCCTGCCCGGCACGCCGCTCAAGGACGCCCCGCCCGGCCGCCTGGCCCCGGCCGTGCGCGCGCGGATCGATCGGCTCGCCGCCACCGGCGGCCTCTACGGGCAGTGGGCGCGGCAGCTCGACGTCGCCGACGCCCTGGCCGGCCGCCGGGGGCCCGCGTGAGGCGGACGGCCGGGCTGGGGGTCGCGCTGGCCGCGGTCGCGCTCGCGGCCGCCCGGCCCGCCCGGGCCGAGGAGCGCGTCCACGCGCCGAGCGGCCTCGTCTACGAGGTCGTCCGGCCGACGGGCTGGGACGGCCAGGAGCCCGTCGAGGTGCTCGTGTGCCTCCACGGCTCGGGCGACCGGCTGGCGAACTTCCGCCGCGCCCTGCGCGTGCTCGTCCCAGGCGTGCGCCGCTGGCTGTGCCTGTTCGTGCAGTCGCCCGAGGAGCGCGGCTGGCCGCCCGCCGCGGCCGAGGGCGTGGCGGCGCTGGCCGCCGAGGTGCGCGCCGCCCACCCCGGCGCGGGCACGCTGCTCCTCGGCTACTCGGCCGGCGGGCAGGCGGCCACGGCCTGCCTGTTCGAGCGGCCCGACGCGTTCGACGGCGCCCTGATCACCGGCGCGATCGCCCACCGCCAGCCGCCGGCCGACGCGCGCGTGCGGGCCCGCCTCCTCTACTGGGCCGTGAACCCCGACGACGCGACCTTCGGCGGCGCCGAGGCCGTCGAGCGCCTGCGCGGCTGGCTGGCCGCGGCCGGCTACGGCGAGGAGCGCTACCGGATCGACCTGCGCGACGCGCCGGGCCTCGGCCACCGGATCGACGGCGCCGCCGTGCAGCGCGGGCTCGACTGGCTGCGAGGGCGCGGCCTCGCCGCGCCCGCGACCGACGACGACCGCGCCCGCGCGGCCGACGTCGAGCGCCTGCTCGCCGCCCGCGACGCGGCGTCGGCCGACGACCTGCGCGCGCTGGCGGCCCCGATCGTCGCGGGGCGCAGCGCCGAGGCGCGCGCGCTCCTGACCGCGGCCCTGGCCCCGGGCCCCGGTAAACCGCGACCCGGCCCTGGCCTCAACAGCGATCGACCTCCTCGGCCGCCAGACCCGGCCGGCGGCGAGCGCTCGTCGCCTCCCAGCCAGCCTGCGGCGCGACCGGCCCGGCACGCCGTGCCGCGCGAGCCCTCGGCGGCGTGGCCGCCCGCGCCTGGCGCCCGCGGCCCTCCGAGCGGCGACGGCGACCAGGCCGCGCAGGTCGCAGCCGCCGGCGCCCTGGCGCGGGTCGGCGGCCGCGCCGAGGCGCCGGCGCTGATCGGCGCGCTGGCGAGCGCCGAGCGCGACGATCGCCCCGCCCTCGTGGCCGCGATCGAGGCGGCCCTGCGCGAGGTCACCGGCTACGAGGAGCTCGCCGGCGCCCGCCGCTGGCGCGCCTGGTGGGAGCAGGTGGGCAAGAGAGAGCGTTGAGCGGTGTGCTCGACGGCTGCGGGCGACGATGCGGGTCACTGCTCCTCGATGGGCGCCGATGGCTTCCCTCTTCCGAGCGAAGGCTCCTCACCGGCGGCCCCCAGATCCGGGCCGAGCGCGTCCCTGGCTCCGAGCGGGCCCGCGCGCCCCGGCGCGGGACACGGGCGTCTCCTCGGCGCGCGGCCCCACGACGCGCCGCGCCGGCACGGCCCCTGCGTCACCCCTCGGGGTGAGGAGGCGCCATGGCGCGGGGCAAGAAGCGAGCGGGGCAGGGGCGGCGGGCGCCGATCGAGGCGGCGAAGGAGCCGATCGACGAGCGGACACCGGGGCGTGGCCGGGTGCGTGGACCCGACGAGCGCACGCCGGGCGAGGACGTGCTGGGGGAGGACCTGCGCCCCGACGACGAGCTCCTGGGCGACGACCGCCGCCGACCGGACGAGGTCCTGGCGGATGCCGTCGGCGGCGAGGTCGTTTCGGACCGGATCGCGGCCGAGGAGCGCGAGCGCATGGAGGCCGCCGGCGTGCGGCAGCAGGGCGGCTCCGGCGGCCGCGAGGCGCCCTCGGGCGAGGGCTCGGGCGACCTGGCTGACCTGGGCGACCTGGCCGACGAACAGCCCTCGATCGCCGGCACGCACGGGCCGCCGTCGCACGGGCTGCGCACGGCCGCCCGCCGGGCCCATGCGCCGGGCCTGGGCGACGTGGATGTCCGCGACGAGCCTCCGGGCGCGGTCCCGGCGGGGCGCGAAGGCGCCTCGGCCCTCGGTCACGGGCGCCCCGCCGCCGAGGAAGAGCTCGGGCCCGCGGAGTCGCCCGACGCCGAGGCCCTCGAGCGGGCCGCCGCCTGGGAGCACACGCCTGACCTGGAGCGCGCCGGGATGTCGCTGGAGCGCGGCGAGGGCGAGCCGCCCGCCCGCGCGGTGACGCGCCCGATCGAGCAGGCCGCCTTCGACGAGGGCGCCAGCAGCGCCTACGACGAGCCGGGCGGGGGCGAGCGCCCGGGCGAGCTCCCCGGCCCTGGCGCGCGGATGGATCGCACCGAGCGCACGGCCGGCGTGCAGGCCCCGGGGCCGGCGGCCGGCGGCGAGACCGAGCCGCCCCCGGCGTCCGTGCGCGACGTGCAGCACGCGCGGGAGGACCAGGGCACGGCCTCGCGGCGGCCTCGCCGCGCCTCCCGCCGCGGCGGCGGAGAGACCGAGAAGAGGAAGAAGAAGAAGGGCACTCCCAGGTAGCGCGCGCACCTCCCGGCGCGGCGTCGCGGAGCCGGCGCAGGGGTCGTGACGCGGCCTCCTGCTGGTGACGGGCGGGCGCACCCCGCCCCGGCCCCGCGCCCTGCGCCGACGCGCGAAGCCCGCCGCGCTGCGCCGGTGCGCCCGGCGCGGGCACGCCACCCGCGCTGCCGGCTGCGTGCCTGCTATGCTCGCCGCGCGGGAGGCGGCGCTGAACGCGCAGGACGAGGCGCTGGCGAGGGAGGCGCGCGCGCGCGGGCTCGTCGGGGCGGACCAGCTCGCCGCGGCCGAGCGGGCGCTGGGCGCGTCGACCTCGGAGCGGCTGGCGCAGGTGCTCGTGCGCGAGCGCCTCGTCGCGGGCGCCCAGCTCGGACAGCTCCTCGACGACCTGCGCGCGGCGACCTACGGCTGCCCCGCCTGCGGCGGGCAGATGCCCTTCGAGCGCCTGGCCGGGCTCTCGCGCATGGCCTGCCCTCGGTGCGGGCGCGAGCTCGTCCGCCACGAGCGAACCGCCCCGCCCTCCGGGCCGGTCGCCTGGCGCCCGCAGCCGACGGCCCTGCCCGAGCCGCCGGCGCGCCTCGGCCCGTGGCTGCTCCTCGCGCGCCTGGGCGGCGGCTCGTTCGGGGTCGTCTACCTCGCGCAGCGCGAGGGCCTCGAGCGGCGCTTCGCCCTCAAGCTCCTGCGCCCCGACGGCGTCGACGCCCAGACGCTCGCCCGCTTCCGCCTCGAGGCCGCCGCGGCGAGCAAGGTCGAGGACCCGGGGGTCGTCGCCGTCTTCGACGTGGGCGAGCTGGGGCCGTTCCACTACTACGCCATGGAGCACTGCCCGGGGCCGACGCTCAAGGAGCGGCTCGACCGGGGGCCGCTCCCCTGGCGCGAGGCGGCGTCGGTCGGCGCCGCGCTGGCGCGCACGCTCGCGGCGACGCACCGCGCGGGCGTGCTGCACCGCGACCTCAAGCCCGCGAACATCATCCTCGAGGAGACCACCGGGCGCCCGCGCGTGACCGACTTCGGCCTGGCGCGCGCGCAGGACCTGGCCCGCTCGCTCACGCGCACGGGCGAGATCGTCGGCACCCCCGTCTACATGTCGCCCGAGCAGCTCCGCGGCGACCGGGCGCGCGACCCGCGGGTCGACGTCTACGCCCTCGGGGCCGTCCTCTACGCCTGCCTCACCGGCCAGCCGCCGCACGACGCGGCGTCGCTGGTCGAGCTCACGCACAAGGTCCTGAACGAGGACCCGCCCCCGCCCGAAGCGCTGGTGCCGGGCGTGCCGAAGGCGCTCGGCGCCGTGTGCATGCGCGCCCTGCGCCGCGACCCGGCGCGGCGCACCCCGTCGGCCGAGGCGCTGGCCCGGGAGCTCGAGGCGCTGCTCGCGGCCGAGGCCGCCGCGCCGTCTCCCGCACGCCGTCGGGGAGGCGCGGCACGGCGCGCCCCGGTCGTCGCCGCGGCCGTCACGCTCGTCGGCCTCTCGGCGCTGGGCGCGGCGGCGCTCTCGCACTTCGGGTCGTCCGCCCCGTCGCCCGAGCCGCCGCCCGTCCCGCCCCCTGCGCCGGCGGCCGCGCCCGTCGCGCCCGTCGCGCCGGCGGCCGAGGACGCGCTGCCCGCCCCCGAGTGGGTGCTCGCCTACTACATGCCGTACGACGGCCCGCTCTCCGCCCAGGGGTCCGTGATCGTCGACGCCCTCGCCAAGGGCCTCACCGACCCGCGGCTGGCCGTCGCCGTGCAGGCCGACCTCGCCGGGCCGGGCGGGGCGCAGCGCTACCTGCTGCGCGCCGGGCGCGCCCCCGAGGACGTCGTCGAGCGCCTCGAGGACCTGGAGGAGTCGGCCTCGCTCACCACCTTCCGCGGCTTCCTCGCCTGGGTCGAGGAGGCGCTCCCGGCGCCGCGCGTGGCGGTCGTGCTCCTGGGCTTCGGCGGGCGCCTCGACCAGACCTGCCACGACGCGTTCCCCGAGCCCGCGCGCTGGCTCGACGTGCTCGACGTCGGCGGCGCCGTCGCCGACCTGCGCGCGCGGCTCCGCGCGCGCGGGGGCGAGGTGGAGCTCCTGTTCCTCCAGCAGGCCGCGCGCGGCCAGCTCGAGAACCTCCAGGCGCTGGGCCCCGCGGCGCGCGTCGTCATGGCCTCGCAGGCGACGCTCGGCGCCCCGAACCGCTACTACCAGCGCGCCCTCGAGCGGCTCGCCGCGGCGCGGAAGGCCGACGGGCGCGACCTGGCACGGTTCATCGCCGAGGGCGACGCGCCCGACATGTTCGCCGCCTACGCGGCCCTGGACGGCGCCGCCCTCGAGGCCCTCCCCGGGCGCCTCGACCAGGCGCTGGCGCCGCTCCTCGCCCGGCCGTCGCTCCGGCTGCGGCGCGACCAGGAGCTCGCCCGCTGGATGACCTTCAGCGTCGGCCAGGGCGACGAGGCCGAGGTGTTCCTCGACGGCCTGGCCCTCCTGCGCGCCCTGGCCGCCGACAACGACGTCGACCCGTCGGCCGTCGAGGCGTTCGGCGCGTGGGTCGAGCGCGAGCTCGTCGTCGTGCGCGAGACCTCGCCCCTGGCCGGCGAGCGCTTCAGGGTCCCGCTGGCCGGCGCCTGGTGCGGCTTCTCCCTCCTCTTGCCCCGCTCGCGCGAGCAGCTCCGCCGCTACGAGCGGCGCTACCCGCTCCTGCGCGGGGCGCTGGGCGAGGTCTGGCGCCTCGTGGAGTGATCGACGGCCGGTCGAGGGCGGACGGGGACCCTGCTACCGGTGCACGGTGACCTTGATCATCTTGACCGGGGTCGCCGGCCGGTCGCCCGGGCCCGTGCGCGTGCCCTCGATCTTCTTCACCACGTCCATGCCGCGGATCACCTTGCCGAACACCGGGTGCTTCGAGGCGCCGGGGCTGAACCAGTCGAGGAAGTCGTTGTGGACCGTGTTGATGAAGAACTGGCAGCTCCCGCTGTTGGGCTGGCCGGTGTTGGCCATGGAGAGCGTGCCGGGCTCGTTCGACAGGCGGTGGGCGGGCGGGTGCTCGTCCTTGATCGTGCCGCGCGGCGAGTCGCCCGTGCCCGCGCGCGGGCTGTTCGGGTCCTTGCTGTGCGGGCAGCCGAACTGGACCATGAAGTCCTTGATCACGCGGTGGAAGTGCAGGCCGTCGTAGAAGCCGCTCTCCGCCAGCGTCAGCCAGTTGCCCGCCGTCTGGGGCATCTTGTCCAGGAACAGCTCGACGTCGAAGCTGCCGAGCGAGGTCTCGCAGGTCGCGGTGGGGTTCGCCATGGGTCGCCTCCGGGGCCCGGGATTGCAACCGCCCGGACGCGCCGCGGCAAGGGCAGGTCGACGGGGCCCGCCCGCCCGGCCGCCGCGGCGGCTATCCTGGCGGCGTGACCTCCGAGCGCGGCACCTACCGCGATGACCGGCGCAAGTCCGCCGGCCGCCTGGCCTCCTCGATCCGCAACGCCGGCTCGCGGGCCGCCAGGGCCTTCTTCGGCGCCTCGCCCGCGCAGAAGAAGCGCCTGCGCAAGACGGTCGACAAGCGCGGGATCAAGGTCGGCGACCTCGACATGAACGCGCTCGACCGCGGGCGCTTCAACGCCCCCGACAAGGTGGGCGAGTCGGTGCGCCTGATCGACATCGCCATGGGCAACGCCCCCGACGGGCCGGCGCCCGGCCTGGTGGCCTCCCCGCCGCCGCCGACGCCCCCTGCGCCGCCGACGCCGCCGACGCCCCCGACGGCGACTCCGGGGACGTCCGCGCCGACGCGGCGCCCGCCGCCCCGCCTCCCGGAGCGGCCGGCGCGGCCGGCGCGGGGCGGACCGCCACCGACGCCGCTCTCCCCGCGCGACCCCGGCGAGCAGGACCGGGACGAGGACGACGACGACGCGCAGGACGGCGACGACGCCGACGAGCGCGTCGGCCTCCTGCCCCGCCTGGCCGCCGTCCTGGCCCTCCTGTGCCTCGTGGCCACGCCGACGGCGGCGCCGCTCCTGCGCCTCCTCCGGCCGGACCTGGCCGTCGCCGGCGCGGCGGCCCGCGGCGCGCCGGTCGACCCCTGGGGCAACCCCTGGTTTGGGCCGGCGACCGGGCCGGCGACCGGGCCGGCGACCGGGCGCTGGAGCGCCGGCCCCGACGGGCACGACGACGGGCTGACGCACGACGACCTCCCGGCGCGCCACGACGACCCCCACCTCGCCCTCGCCGCCGGCTGGGCGACCGAGCTCGGCCTGGCCCTGGCCGTGGCGTTCACCTGGCTGGCGATGGCGCTCGGCCGCCTGCGCGCGCGGCGCGGCGGGGTCCTCGTCGAGGGCGGCCGCGCGCTCCTGTTCGCGAGCCTGCCCGCGGCGCTCGGCGCCGGGGCGCTCCTGTGGGGGCTCGACGCGGTCGCCCTCCCCTGGCCGCCGCCGGCGCCCTACGCGAGGCGCTGGCCGCGCACGTCGCGCCGCACCTCCGGCGCGCTCGGCGGCCCGCTCCCGGCGGCCGCCGCGTGGGCGGCCGCCTGCGTCCTCCTGGCGCTCGTCGCGCGCCGCGTCCTCGCCCGGGCGTCGGACGCGGGCTGACCGAGGCGGCGGTCAGCAGAGCTCGCTCGCTCTTGCTCGACCCGCCAGAGCGAGCGATGGGGACGGGCGGAACGGGCCAGTTCGTGCCAGTCCGGGACTTCCGCCAATCGCCCGCCCCTCGCGAGCGCATCAGCGTTGGCGACGGGCGGAACGGGCGATTTCGTGCCAGTCCGGGACTTCCGCCCATCGCCCGCCCCTCGCGAGCGCATCAGCGTTGGCGACGGGCGGAACGGGCCAGTTCGTGCCAGTCCGGGACTGCCGCCAATCGCCCGCCCCTCGCGAGCGCGTCCTCTCTCTTACTCGACCAGCCAGAGCGAGCGATGGGGACGGGCGGAACGGGCCAATTCGTGCCAGTCCGGGACAACCGCCAATCGCCCGCCCCTCGCGAGCGCATCACTCATCGCAGGTCAGACACCCTGGACGTGGACCACGACGCGCCGCGTGTGCGGCGCGCGCCGGTGCTCCCACAGGTAGACCGCCTGCCAGGTCCCCAGGGCCAGGCGGCCGCCGCTCACGGGGATCGTCTCGCTCGTGCGCGTGACCGCGCTGCGCGCGTGCGCCGGCATGTCGTCCTCGCCCTCGTCGGCGTGCTCCCAGGCCCGCGTCGTGGGCGCGAGGTCGGCCAGCCAGCGGGCCAGGTCGCGGCGCACCGCCGGGTCGGCGTTCTCCTGCACGACGAGGCTCGCCGACGTGTGCTGGACGAAGGCCACGCACAGCCCGGTGACCACGCCGCTGCGCGCGACGACGTCGGCCAGCCGCCCGCTCAGGTCCACGAAGCCGTGGCCCGGCGTGCGCACCTCGAGCATCTCCTCGTGGACCTTCACAGCCGCCCCAGCTCGACCATGAGGCAGCGGTCCTGCACGACGAGGAGCCCCTCGCGGGCCAGGCGCTCGGCGACCTCGTCGTGGCGGATCCCCGACTGCAGCCACACGGCCCGCGGCCGCTTGGCGAGGATGTCGTCGACGTGCGCGGGGAGGTCCTGCGGGCGGCGGAACACGTCCACGAGGTCGACCGGCCCCGGGATCGCTGCCAGGCTGCGGAACACCGGCCGGCCGAGGATCGTCGTCACGTCGGGGTAGTAGACGGGCACCGGGAGCACGACGAGCCCGCGGCGCGCCGCCGCCTCGGCCACGTAGAAGGCCGGCTGGCCGGCCTGCGCCTCGGTCTTGATCCCGAGCACGGCAACCGTGCGCACCGTGCGCAGGAGGGCCCGCACCTGCTCGTCGGTCTCGAGGAGGTTCTTGCGCCAGTCGCTCGTCATCGCGTGCCTCGGGGCGTCGCCCCGGTGCGGCTCATCCCCCGGGCATCGTACCGCGCCGCCGCCCGGCGCGTGCTATTTTCCTCCCCGTGCCGGACGAGCAGCCAGGAGCGCCGAGGGGGCTCAGGACGCGCCTGCGGGTGGCCGTCAAGGCGCCCCTCGTGGCCGCGACGGTGGGCGGGCTCTACGCCACCTGGCGCGCCCTGCGCCCGCCGGCGCGCCTGGTCGGGGCCGACGCGCGCCTGCGCGGCCTCATGTTCACCGCCTGGGCGCGGGCCAGCGCCCGGATCCTCGGCATCCGCGTGCGGGCCGAGGGCGCCCCGCCGGCCGGCCCGTGCCTGCTCGTCGCCAACCACCTGAGCTACCTGGACATCGCCGTCCTGCAGGCCCGCCACGACTGCACGTTCGTCTCCATGGCCGACGTGCAGGCGTGGCCCGTCATGGGCCGGATCGCGCGCGAGCTGGGGACCGTGTTCGTCGACCGCGAGCGCCGCCAGGACGCGGCCCGCGCCGCGCGCGAGATCGAGGCGGCGCTGCGCGCCGGCCGCACGGTCGTCCTCTTCCCCGAGGGGCGCGCCGGCGACGGGCGCGAGGTGCGCCCCTTCCGCTCGGCCCTGCTCGACCCCGCCGCGCGCCTGGGGGCGCCCGTGGCCTGGGCCGCCCTGCGCTACGAGACCCCCCCGGGCGAGCCGCCGGCGGCCGACGTGGTGTGCTGGACCGACGATGCCTCGTTCGGCGCCCACCTGCTGCGCCTCATGCGCGTGCGCCGGATCGAGGCGCGGATCGCCTACGGGGGCGAGGTCATCCGCGACGACGACCGCAAGCGCCTGGCGCGGCGCCTCGAGGACGCGGTGCGCGCGCGGCTGCCCTCGGTGCCGACCGGCTGAGATGTGCCCGACGGCTGCGGCCGCGGCTGCTGGGCGGGGCGGCGGCGCGCGCGTCGAAGGCTGGTCACCAGGACTCGCCGACGAGCGTCGATGGCCTCATCCGCTCGCTCTGGATGAAGCGCGGCCCCCGGCGCGTGGAGCCGGGGGCCGCTCGTGGGGCTCGCGAGGATCCCCGACCTGCCGGTAAGCGAGCAAATCGCGGAGCCACTCCGCGGACCTGGTCCGCGATGGGCGACCTGGCCGGTTTGCGCCGCTCCACGAACTCTCCACCCGGACTCCACGGGAAGGATGCCACACCCTGGGGGCGACTCCGCGTGAGATCACGCGCGTCCGACGACGGTGACGTCGCCCGAGGCCGCGACGCGGAGCGTGAACGCCACCCGCGCCCGGCCCTCGGCGTTGGTGAAGTAGACGTGCTCGCCGGCGACGTCCGCCTCGTAGGCGCCGTCGGCCGCGCGCTCCGCCTCGACGGTCAGCGTGGCGCCGACGTGCCAGTAGGTGAGCACGACCCCCGCCGCGACCAGCAGCTCCAGCAGGCCCCGGCCGCCGAGGGCCTCGACGGTCGCCGGCGCGACGCGGCCGACCGCCGCGACCGCTCCCGGCGCGAGCCGCGTCGCGTCGGCGCAGGTCAGGTCGCCCGCGCAGGCCGCGTCGACGACGAAGGCGCTCAGGTCCGGGCGGAGGTGCACGATCGGCCGGCCCGCCACCCGGAACCGCTCGACCGCCCGCGCGGGCAGGTGCGCCGCCGTGATCGCCTCGGCGGGGAGCCGGGCGGGGTGGTCGTCGGCCCGCCCGCCGCGCGCCCGCAGCTCGACGAGCAGCGACGCGTCGTGGTCCACGCGCAGCGTCGTCGTCACGGCCCGCCGAGCCGCTCGGCGAGCGCGCGCGCGATCACCTCGTGGCCGAGCGCGTTGGGGTGGACGCGGTCGCGGGGCGCGAACAGCCCGCGGCCGGTGCGCTCGAACTCCTCCCGCAGCGGCCCGTAGCTCTCGAGGACGTCGATCCCGGCCGCCCGGGCCCCGGCGACGAACGCGTCGACGACGGCGCTGCGCGCGCCGGTCTCGACCTCCGGCTGACCGACGTAGGCCACGACGACGAGCCGCGCGCCGAGCCGCAGGCACTCCGCCTGGACCTCCCGCAGGAGGGTCAGGCAGCGCGCCAGCGCCGCCTCCGGCACGGCCTCCTGCTCGGCGGCCCGCGCCGAGGTCCGCGCGTGGTGCCGGGCGGTGCGCACGCCGATCGACAGGAGCCGGCCCAGGTGGGAGACCTCGTACCAGCGCGGCTTGAGCTCCTTCTTCACCCGGTCGCGGTCCTCGGCCCGCTCGACGAGATGCCCGTGGCCGACCTGCAGGTCCGGCCCCTCGAGGTCGTTGTCGAGCCAGCCGAGGACGACCACCTGCGGGCGCAGGCGCGGCCCGAACACCTGCAGCGTGCGCAGCTCGTTCTCGGTCGCGTAGCCGCTCACGCCGGCGTTGTAGACCACGGCCCGCCCCTTTGCCGCCAGGAGGCGCTCGAGCTGCGCCGGGAGCGTCTCGTCGTCGCGCACGCCCTGGCCGAAGACGTTCGAGTCGCCGAGGCACAGCACGCGCAGGGCGCCCTCGACGTCGGCCGGCGGCTCCTCGCCGCGGAAGCCGAGCGAGTTGGTGCGCACGGGCGTGTCCTCGAAGTAGGTCCTGAACACACCCCGGTAGTCGGCCTGGTTGGCGTAGCCGCGCACCGGGTCCTCGACGTAGATCCCGGGCTCGAAGTCGCGCCGCAGGTTGAGCACCGGGTAGCGCACGCGCACGGCGACCTCGGCCGCCGCGAGGCCCACGACCAGCCCGACGAGCACGCCCAGCCCGCGCCGGAGGAGCCGCCGTCGTCGCGCCGCACGCTCGTCCATCGGGTCCGCCCCTCCTTCGAGGGGAGCGATCTTACGCCGGACCGAACAGACCCGGGGCTGCCGCGCCGGAGCGGCATGCGCCTTGCCCCCCTGGCGCCCGGGCCGAGACCAACGCGAGGCCTACGGGGGCGCAGGGGACGGAGGTGGCGCGATGGGGCTGTCGAGGTCGAACCGGACTGGACGGGTGTGGCGGGGCTGGCTCCTGGGCCTCAGCGGGCTGGCGGCCTGCGGCACGGCGCATCTCACGGCGCTGCCGGCGCCGGATGCGGCGCGACCGGCGGCGCTCGAGCCGCTCGACGTCCCCGAGCCCGAGGCGCGCTCCATGCGCGCCCCGGCCGGCTACCGCGTGGAGGCCGTGGTCACCGGGCTGACCTACCCGAGCAGCGTCGAGTTCGACGACGAGGGCTTCCTCTACGTGGCCGAGGCCGGCGCGGTGTGGGGCGACTCGAACGCGCGGCCGCGCATCCTGCGCGTGGCCCCGGACGGCGAGGTGCGCCTGCTCACCGAGCGGCTCGTGGCGCCCGTGAGCGACCTCCTGTGGCACCAGGGCCAGCTCTACGTGTCCCACCGCGGCCGCATCTCGTCGGTCTCGCCGGAGGGGGTCGTGCGCGACCTCGTCACCGGGCTGCCGAGCCTGGGCGACCATACGAACACCCAGCTCTGCGTGGGGCCCGACGGCAAGCTCTACTTCGGCCAGGGGACGGTCACCAACTCCGGCGTGGTGGGGCTCGACAACTTCTTCACCGGCTGGCTGCCGCAGCACCCCGAGGCGTTCGACCGCCCGGCGCGCGACATCCGCGTGCGCGAGGGCACCTACGAGAGCATGAACCCGTTCGTCATGGCCGGCGGCAAGGAGCCCGCAACCGTGCGCACGGCGCCGTTCGCCGCCTTCGGCGCCCACCACGGCGAGGACGAGGCCGTCCGCGGCGGCTTCCGCATCCTGGGCTCGGACAAGCCCACGGGCTGCCTGTACCGCTGCAACCTCGACGGCTCGGCCCTCGAGGTCTACGCCTGGGGGCTGCGAAACCCCATGGGCGTGCTCTGGGGCAACGACGGCCAGCTCTACGCCAGCAACCGGGGGATGAGCGAGCGCGGCGCGCGCCCCGTGGCCAACGCGCCCGACGACCTGCTGCTGATCAAGCAGAACGCCTGGTACGGCTGGCCCGACTTCGTCAGCGGCGTGCCCATCACCGACCCGCGCTTCCGCCCGAGCTTCGGGCCGCGGCTCGAGCCGCTCATGTTCAACCCGCCCGGCGTCGACCAGCCGCTGCTCACGTTCGGCTCGGGGAGCGGGGTAGGCAAGCTGGCCCGCGCGCCCGAGGGCGACCGCCACATCTTCATGGCCGTGACGGGCGACTTCTCGCCGATGTCCGTCGGGAGCCTGCCGGTCGACGGCGGCCCGCGCATCGTGCGCATCGACCCGCTCAACCGCCGCGTCGAGACGTTCCTCGGCGGCGGCGAGGAGGGCGTCCTGGACCAGGGCCTCGGCCGGCAGACGCCCGGGCAGGCGCGCGCCGGCCTGCGGCGCCCGGTCGACGTGGCCTTCACCCCGAACGGCGATGCCCTCTACGTGGCCGACCTGGGCGTGATCGAGGTCCAGTCGACGCGCTTCCCGACGGTGCGCCCCTACCCGGGCACGGGCGTGATCTGGCGCGTCGTCCCGCACGACGTGCGCGTGCAGCCGGCGGCCGGCCTCTCGATCCAGCCGCCGCGGGTGGACGCGGCGCCGGCGGGCAAGTAGCCGGAGGTTCACACCAGAAGAGCAGCAGAGGGAGCAGAGGGCGTGTCGTCGCTCACCTGCTCCCTCTGCTCGTCCGTCCTCGCGTCGACCTCTACCGACGGACGATCGCGGCGGCCTGCACCTGGCGCACGAAGCCCAGCGCCTGCGCCGGCGCCTGGCCCTTGCCGGGCTCGCCCAGCGGCCGGAGCACGACCCCGTGGTCGGGCGGCGACGGCGGGTCGTCGTTCACCTTGAAGGTCTTCCACACCGGGATGAAGCCCCACAGCCCGGCCGACGCGCGCAGGCGCGCGCCGCGGCCGTCCTTGCCGGGCAGCAGCGTGAGCTTGCGCAGGTTCAGGCGCACGATCCCCTTCACCAGCGACAGGCCGCGGGCGTGCAGCTCCATCTCGCGGCGCACGACGTCCATGCGGCCCGGCCGCACGGTCACGTCGGTCGCGACGCGCAGGCGCAGGCCCATGGGCATGTCGGGCAGCGGCACGTCGACCGACCGGCGCATGGCGAGCTCGAGGCGCCCCTCGCCCGCCTCCGTGCCGACGCCGAGCCGGATGAGGTGGTCGAGCGCCTGCTGCGGGACGACGGCGCGGGCGTGAGCGCGGTCGAGGAGCGCGCCCGCGTCGCGCGGGCCGACCTCGAAGCGCCCGGCCAGGGCGCGCAGGAGGAGGCCGGCCGGGCCGCCGCGGTCGCGCCGGTAGACGAGCGCGGCCGGGACCTGCGGCCGCAGGCCCGGGAGGCCGTCGCGGATCGTCAGCGCCGCGTCGCCCGAGACGACCGGCCGGCAGCCCGCCGCGTCGTCGTAGGCCACGGCCGCCCCGCCGTGGCGGGCGGCGAGCGAGCCGGCGACGTGCGTCGCGAGCGCCGTCGCGAGCTGGGTCTCGCGGTAGCCCTCGGCCGAGGCCTCCCCGATCGGCGCCCCGGCCAGCCAGCGCGAGAGGATGTAGGGCATGGCGATGAGCGGGTTGTTCAGCCCCTCGTGGGTGACGACGGTCCGCGGGCCGAGCGCCTCCCAGGCCTCGCGCTCGTTCTCGGCCCCCCAGCAGGCGGTCGAGTAGACGAGCCGCAGCTTGCGCGCGACGGCGGGCGCGATGAGCGCGCGCACCTCGTCGACGGCGCGGGCGGTCGTGTGGACGGTGATGAACACGTCGACGACGTCGGCGAGCGAGGCCGCGCGGGCGATCGCCGCGGCCAGGCGCGCCGTGGCCTCGTGGCGGCCGACGACGGTCAGCACGCGGCCGCCGTAGGGGCCGGCCTCGAGGAAGCGGCCGTAGAGGGCCACGCCCAGCCGCTCGGTGACCTCGGATCCGGCGTAGCCGTCGTCCTCGACGGCCAGGACCGCCGCCGCGCGGGGGGCGCGAGGCACGTCGGCGAGGGCGGGCGCGGCTCCGAGCATGGCGAGCAGCATGACACGCGCGGCGATCCTCATGGCGTCGGCCTCCGGGGCCGGGGTGAGCGCACGGTCCGCGCCAGAGAGCTGAACGACGCAACCTCTTCTATCGCAGGGCTCTCGGCGATTCGTCTCAGCGAGAAGTGGGGGGTGGCCGACACCTGGCGGTTGCACCCCTCCCGAACGGGTCCCGAACGCTTCGGCTGACAGGCCGCCGGGTCGGGATAGGCTGAAACGCGACCCGCCAGGCGCGCGGCGCGTCACGCCGGGGGGGCTCCTCCCTGGCCGGGCGCGCGGAGCCGCGGCGGCCGCAGGACAACCGGGAGGTGGGGCCGTGGGCACGGCGACCCAGGGGCGGCGCATCCTGCTCGTCGAGGACGACGAGGACATTCGCCAGGAGATCGAGGAGCTGTTCCGGGAGGACGGCTTCGACGTCCTGGGGCTGCGCAACGGGCGTGAGGCGCTCGACGCGCTCCGCCACGGGACGAACCCCGACCTGATCCTCCTCGACCTCCGCACGCCGATCATGGACGGCTGGGAGTTCCGGGTCGAGCAGAAGCGCGACCCGTCGCTGGCGGCGATCCCGGTCGTGGCGATCTCGGCCGACGGCAGCCCGAAGGCGGCGGCGATCGACGCCGACCGCTTCGTGGAGAAGCCGTTCACGGCCGACCAGCTCCGCTCGGCCGTGGGCGAGGTCCTGCACCACCAGGAGGTCGAGCGCGCGCAGCGCGCGGTCGAGCAGGCCGACCGCATGGCCTCGCTCGGGCTGCTGGCGGGGAGCATCGCGCACGAGATCAACAACCCGCTCGCCTGCGTGGCCGGCAACCTCGAGTTCGTGGCGGCCGAGCTGCGGCGCCTCTCGGGCGAGCTGCCGCCGGGCCGCCTGGGCGACCTCGAGCACGTCGTCGCCGAGGCGCGCGAGGCCGGCGACCGGGTGCGCCGCGCCGTCCGCGACCTGGCGACCTTCTCGCGGCTCGACCGCGACCGGCGGGAGGTGCTCGAGCTCCGGATCCTCGTCGACATGGCGGCCGGCGTGGCCGGGGCCGAGGTCCGGCACCGCGGCAAGCTCGTCGTCGACCACGGGCCGGTGCCGCGGATCGAGGCCGACGCGGCGCGGCTGGGCCACGTGCTCGTGAACCTGCTGGTCACCGCCGCCCACGCGCTCGACGAGGAGCGCGCGCCGACCAACGAGGTCCACGTGGTCACCGGGACCGACGCCGACGGCGCGGCGGTGATCGAGGTCCACGACACCGGGCGGGGCCACGACCCCGACGAGGTCGGGCGCCTGTTCGACCCCTTCTACACGGACCGCGCCGGCGCTCCGACGGGGCTGCGCCTGTCGGTGTGCAAGGGCGTGGTCGAGTCGCTCGGCGGCACGATCGACGTCGCCAGCGTCCCGGGCACCGGGACGACCTTCCGCGTGCGCCTGCCGGCCGCCCCGGCGTCGTCGCCGCAGGCGGGCGGCGGGCAGGCCGCCCCCGAGGGCACCATCCGCGGGCGGATCCTCGTCGTCGACGACGAGCCCATGGTGCTGGCGTCCTTCCGGCGCATCCTCGCCCGCGAGCACGACGTGACCTCGGTCGGCTCGGCCGAGGAGGCCCTGCGCCTGCTCGACGCGGGCGCGTCGTTCGACGTGATCCTGTGCGACCTGATGATGCCCGGCACGAGCGGCATGGACCTCTACGAGCGTCTGCGCGGCAAGGCGCCCGATCAGGCCGAGCGCATGGTCTTCATGACGGGCGGCGCCTTCACCGCCCGCGCGCGCAGCTTCCTCGACCAGGTGAAGAACCCGTGGTTCGAGAAGCCCTTCGACGTGAGCAAGCTCATGGGCCTCGTCGAGCACCGCGTGCGCGCGTCGCGCGGCTGGCGGCAGCAGCTCTCCGACCGGCTGGCGCGGCTCGGGCAGCAGTACGGCGTGCCGTTCTGACCGCGCTCACCGCTTGATCTGAGAGCGAAGCGAGCAGATCGAGCGGTGGCGCGCATCCCCGAGCAAAGGCCGCGAAGCGGCCGGAGCGAGGGCGACAGGTGTCTCACTGCGGATCGGAGCATCGGGCGGCGCTCGATGACGTGGACATCATCCCAAGCGACGGCCGCTGTGAGGCCCGACGAGGATCAGCGCCGGCGGCGGCCCTCGTGCACGACGACCACCGTCGTGTGGCGGTCGCAGCGGCTGTGCCGGCGGCAGGGGCGGCAGTCGTCCTGCTCGACGAGGGCGTCGACGAAGTGCCCGCCGAAGCTCTTGTTCTCGTAGCGGGCGCGCCGGCCGTCGTCCTGCGTCTCGCGGACGCCCGCGTCGAGGAGGGCCACGCAGCCGCTGCTGGCGGCGACGAGGCCGAGCGTCAGGGCGAGGAGGGACGAGCGGACGAGGCGGGCGGGGGTCGTCATCGGTGGGACTCCAGGATCGGTTGACTCGCGCGCACCCGCTGGGCGCGCACGGTCGACCTCTTTGCAACCGCCTTGCCGCGCGACAAGTGCTTGGGCCGTCGTGCCTCGGAGAAGGCCGAGGCTCCAGGTTTCGAAGGCCCGACCGAAGATCAGTCGAACGCCCCCTCGCGAGGCGTGCGGCCGCCGAACACGATGCGGTGATGAACGACCTCCGCCCCCTGCTCCTGCTCGCGGCCGTCACCGTCCTTCCGGCGATCGCCGAGGAACCGCCGCTCACGCCCGCAGCCCGCATCCGCGGCGAGGTCGCCGCGCTGGCCTCGGACGTCGAGGCGGCGGGCGGCGTGGGCGTGGCCTTCGTCTCGACCTCGTCGAGCCTGAACTTCGTCCCCGGCCGCGCCTGGATCCTGACCCTGTGGGTCGAGGACGCGCCGGCCTACGGCGGGGCGTACTTCATCCTCTCCGAGGTCGACGGCCGGCGCACAGGCGAGCTCCTCCGCGCGCCCGGACCCGACGGCACGCTCGAGCTCACGGGCGACGACCTCGCGCGCTTCCTGCGCCGGGTGGACCTCGACCCGGCGCCGATCGAGGCGGCGTTCGAGCGCTACCACCGGGGCGCCCGCCGCGGCGGTCGCCGACGCGGCCCGCTCAGGCGGGGGCGAACGCGTGGAGCGCGCGCGCGCCGGCCACGAGCAGGCGCCCGTCGTCGAGGAGCGCCGGGCCGGTGACGAACGGCTCGTCGGCGCGCGCGAGCTCGCGCAGGTTGCCGCGCGCATCGAGCGCCACGACGACGCCGTCGAGCGTGGCCACGACCGCCCCGCACGCGGCGACGACCGCGCCGGCGACGCCGCGCGCCAGCCGCCCCCAGGCGAGCCGCCCGTCGGCCTCGAACGCCAGGAGGTGCCGCGCGTCCTCGACGTAGACGCGCCCCTCGGGGCCGCAGACGGGCGGCGCGATCGCCGGGCCCAGGCCGGCCGGCAGGGCGACCTGGAGGCCGCGCTCGCCGCCCTGCGTGAGCCCCCACAGGAGCAGAGCGTCACCGGCGACGGCGGCGACGAGGAGCAGCCGCCCCGCCTCGTCGAAGGCCAGGGCGCGCGGCTCGAACGGCTCGAACGGGGCCAGGCCGCGGCGCACCGCGAGGCCATGGGCGAGGTCGAGGAGGTGCACGCGGTCGCGCGAGGCGAGGGCCAGGGCGTCGCCGTGGCGGGCGAAGCGCGTCCCGGGCGCCGGGCGCAGGACGTCGGCCAGGCAGGTGTCGCCCTCGACCGCGCCGTCCTCGTCGAGCGCCGGCGCGTCGCCGACCGCGTGCAGCTCCACGCGCGCCAGCGTCGGCGCGGTCGGCGGCCCGTGGACGTCGCCCCCCGGCCGCTCGACCCCGCAGACCACGACGCGCTCGCCCCGCCGCGCGACGAGGCGCGTCTCGAACCCGGCCCCGCCCCGCGCCTGGAGCCGCCACGCGCTGCGCCCGTCGACCAGCCGCCGCCCGACGAGGAAGCCCAGGGGGTCGAGGACCACGAGCTGGTCGCGACCGGCGTCGAGCAGCACCTCGTCGTCGGGCGGGAGCGCCAGCGCGGCCACGGGCGCCCCGTCGGCCAGCGCGAACAGCGCCCAGGCCGCGGCGCCGACGACCAGGGGCGCGTCCGCCCGGTGGCCTGCACGCGCCGCGGCGCGACGCCCGCCGGCAGCGGCGCCCGCCAGGCCGGAGCCCAGTGCGGCTGGTCACGGCGGCGGTCGCGCCCGGCGCGGCCGTGGGGTCGGGCGCGGGGCCGGGCAGCGTCGGCGCGAGGACGTCGCGCACCTCGAGCGGCGCCGGCGCGGGCAGCAGCGCGTGCCCGCCGTCGAGGAAGGCGTCGCGCGGGTCGACCGGGCTCACCTGAGCCCCGCAATCACCCCGCCGGGGAACACGGCGTCGACGACGCCCCGGTAGGCCTGCGGGTCGGTGAAGCGCGCGGCGTCGTCGATCCCGAGCATGTGCGCGAACCAGGAGAGGAAGCTGCGCGGGTCGTCCGAGGCGGGGCCGGGCCAGGTGAGGGTGCGGCCGGGCCCGATGAGCGGGCTGTTCCAGCCGGCGACCCCCTTGCGAGGCACCTCGACGTCGAAGTGGGCGCCCCCGCCCCCGTCCCGCGAGAAGCGCCGCACGTGGAAGCGCGGGGAGAACTGCACCAGGCAGCGCTCGAACCGCACCCCGTGCGCCACGCCCGACACGACGACCCGGCTGCCGTAGCGGTGCAGGAGCCACCCGCGCAGGCGGAACAGGCGCTCGACGACCCCCTGGAAGCCCGGCCGCTTCGCGCCGGGGATCGGCGGCGGCGGCGTGTCGGGGTCGAACGCCTCGAAGTCGAAGCGCAGGTGGACGGCGACCACGAGCAGGCCGTCGAAGTGGGCCGCGGGCGGGCTTGCGTGCGCGCGCCCGAGCGGCGGCTCGGCGGGCGCGACGCCGAGCGGCGGCGGCTCGGGCGCGACGAGCGGCAGGAACGCCGCCGAGTAGTGCTCGCGCCCGAGCGGGTAGAGGTACGCGTCGAACCGGCCGCGCTTCCCGGCCGTGGCGCCCTTCGCCTGCGCGAGCGGGTGCGTGGCCCGCGTGCGCACGACGTACGGAGCCTGGCCGGCCCCGGGCCCGGGCATGGACGGCAGGTGGTAGACGAACGGCGCGGCCGGGTCGCCGTGGCGCACCTGCCAGCGGCGCTGCCCCGGGTCGCCCACGGCGCGCATCCACTCGGCCACGTGCCAGAAGTGCCGCGCCGAGACGAAGGCGTTCTGGCGCATCATGGCCCGCTCGTCGTCGTAGTAGGGGGACCCCGGGATGAAGTCGGCGAAGCCGGGCACGCGCATGAGCGGGGCGGCGTCGTTGACGCCGATCGTCTCCTCGACGTACTCGTCCTCGAGGCCCAGCGCGTGCCCGGCCTCGTGGGCCGCGGTGAAGAAGTCGTTCGAGAGGCTCGCGTCGACGCCGCCGCTGGCCGACCCGTCCGCGATCGCCCCGATGCCGTTGGTCCCCATGTAGGCGCGGAAGTGGCCGAACACGCGCACCTGGAAGTGCGCGCGCTCGTCGGGCGCCTCCTGCACGAAGGTCACCACCCGCGCGCGGACCTTCGCGCCGGGGTCCAGGCACTCGACCGTCGGCGGCCCGGGGTTCCAGAGCGTGGGCGGCGCCCCCTGGCGCGAGTCGTCGGGACCGGTCCAGCGGCGCCCGATGCTCCACGTGCGCCGGTTGAGGAAGCGGCGCGCGTCGGCCGCCGAGCGCGTGCTCGGCGGCGCCGCTCGCTCGGCGTCGCTGGCGAGCTCGCCCGGCGGCGTGCCGTAGCGGTCGCACACGCGCAGGTACTGGAGGACGACCGCGAGCTCCGTGTCGCCGTCGCGGCCGCAGCAGCGGAGCAGGGCCAGGTCGAAGCGCCCGACGAGGCGGCGCGGGTGCTGCTGGCCGACGAACGGGGAGAGGGTGAAGAACGGCGTCCGCGTGGGCGCCAGGCGGTCGGCGTGGTCGTCGCGCGGCTTCACCCCCGGCCGGACGATCCCGGTCGGGTCGACCCAGCGCACCGCGGCGCGCACGCCCACGACGCCGCCGACCAGGTCCTCGTCGACGCGCCGGTCGAAGACGTCGAACAGGGCGCCGCGGAGGATGGCCAGCCGCGTCCAGTCGGGGTACTCGGCCACGTAGTTGACCCCCTCGCGCAGGCGCGGCACGGGGCGCGTGAAGCAGCTCCGGAACGGGGCGCCCGGGACGAAGTTCGACAGGGCCGCGTCGGGGTCGCCGACCGCGACGGAGGCGTCCATGCGGAACAGCCCGAACCCGTTCACCTCCGGGTCGGGCGGCCCCCCGCCGAAGCCCGCGGCGAAGAGCGCCACCCGGTCGTCGGGGGCCACGGACACCGGGCGCATGGCCTCGTCGACGAGGACCAGGTCGTCGAGCGAGAAGACCAGCGGGCGCAGGGCGTCGGTCGGCCGGGCGGCGAACGCCTCGTAGGTCCCCTGCTCCCACACCGGCGCGTCGGCCGCGGCCTGCCGCGTCCACAGCCCCGTCGAGCGCCACACGTGGGGCAGGTCGTAGAAGCGTAGCCGCCCGGCGGAGGGCGTGTGCAGGTCGAGGGCCACCTCCTCGCCCGCGTTCCAGCCCGGGTCCTCGACCACCACCCGGGCCAGGGCGCCAGGGTCGTCGCGGCGCAGGGTCACGAGGCGCCGCCGGCCGGCGTCGACGTCGCTCTGCGCCTCGACGTAGGTGCCCCGAACGCTGCGCAGCTTCAGCAGGCAGCGCGGGCCCGGGGCGGCGATCGGCGCGCCGGCGCCGTCGCGGCGCAGGACCCAGGGCAGGGCCAGGGCGCCGGTGAGCGGCGTGGTCCAGGTGCTCCGCGCCTGCGGCTCGCCGCCGACGTCGCCGTGGACGGCGTGGAAGCCGTCGAGCACGCAGGCGGGGACGGCCAGTCGGCGGCCCAGATGGCGGTCGAAGTAGCCGATGAACACGTGCTGCCAGCGCGGGTCGAGCGTGAGGGTCAGGGGCGCCGCCGCCGTGCCGACGAAGGCACGCGGGTCGTCGAGGCCGGTGAAGCGCCCGTCGGCGTAGCCGGTGAAGCCGGCCGGGGCCGACCAGTCGGCCTGGGCCAGGGTCCAGCGGGCGCTCGGGAGCAGGAACACGCGCGCGCCCTCGCGCAGGCGGCGGGCCACCTGCGGCTGGAAGAGCAGCTCCTCGGTCCGCTCGCCCGGCGCGCCGGGCGCGGAGCTCACGTAGAGCTGGCCCGCGCGGCCGCCCTGGGCCAGGGTCTCGAAGGTGAGCCCGAACGAGCCCTTCGCCCGCTCGAGCGGGAAGGTCACGCGGCCGTCGTCGAGGGTGGTCGTCGAGAGCGTGGAGGCGTCGCCGAAGGTGACGGTCAGCGGGACCTCGGCCGGCATGGGGCGCGGCGTCCCCAGCGGGTCGAGCCACACGAGCCGCAGGTGCACGGTCGTCCGCGTCAGGTCGATCGGCAGCCCGCGGTAGCGGCCCGCCGCATAGAGGTCGCAGCGCTCCGGCGCGCAGGCAAGCCCGGCGTGGCAGGCGAGCGCCGGCAGCTCGTGGGGGTCGAAGAACAGGAGCTCGACGCGGCGGTTGGCCTGCGAGCGGTGGCCGTCGACGCCGACGCGGTCGATCGGCCAGCTCTCGCCGCAGCCGACGGCCGGCGGCGCCGCCAGCCGGAGGGCCGCGCGCCGGGCCGCCAGGGCGTCGGGCGCGTCGCCGAGCCGGGCGGCGAGCCCGACCTCGTAGCGGTCGAAGAAGGCGGCCCAGTCGCGCGCCGTGACCGGCCCGTGCTCGGGGAGCGGCGCGTGCTCGGCGGCGTAGCGGCGGCGGAAGCGGCGCAGGGCCTCGAGCGAGCCCGCGTGGGCCACGTCGTTCACCGGGCCCGGGTCGCAGTCCCAGCCCTGCGTGAGGTGGACCCACTGCAGCACCTGCTGCCAGTCCTCGACGCGGTGCCGCCGCTGGCACGTCGCGGCGAACGCGTCGCGCTCGCCCTGCAGGTAGGCGAGCACCGCCTGCGCGCGCAGGTCGGAGAGGGTCAGGTTGTGGTCGGCGGCGCCCGCCGTGTCGGTGTGGCCGACGACGAGGAGGCGCTTGTCGGGGTGCTGCTCGGCGAAGAGGAGCGCCGCCGCGACGGCCGCCAGGCCGACGGCCTTCTCCTGGTCGGGCGTGCCCGGCGCCTGGTCCGGCCGGCGGTCGGGCATGAAGGCGGCGCTGTCGAGGTGGAAGGTGACGTCCTCCATCTCGAGCAGGTGGACGAGCCGCTGCGCGTCGAGCGCCGGCGCCAGCTCGAGCTGCCGGTACTTGCCCTTGCGGAACAGGTCGCAGGCCTTCCAGTCGAACGGCGCGGCGCGATGGCAGCCGAGGGCCGGCGCGTCGGCCTCGGCGAAGGTCATGAGCTCGATGCGGCCCGCGTGGGCGCTCGTGTAGTCGGCGAGGCGCACGCGGTCGACCGGCCAGGCGTCGCCGCAGCCGACTGCAGGCAGGTCGGGCGCAGGCAGGTCGGGCGGCGCGTCGGCCGCGGTCACGGCGGGCGGGTGGAGGGCGGACCAGGTGGCCGGTCCGACGACGCCGTCGACGGCCAGGCCGCGCGCGCGCTGGAAGGCGCGCACGGCCGCGTCGGTGGCCGGCCCGAACTGGCCGTCGACGCCGGTGGGGTGCCCGCCCGCGGCGAGGCGCTCCTGCAGGTGCCGGACGAGCGGACCCTGATGGCCCTGGCGCAGGGCCGGCGAGGGCGCGGCGGCGCCGGGTCGGCCGGCGGCGGCGCGCGGCGGCGGGAGGGCACGGCGAGCCGAGCGGGCGGACCGCGCCCGGCGGGCGGCCAGGGCGGCCTGGCGCTCGCGCAGGAGCGCCGCCAGGGCGTGGTCGAAGCAGGCGGCGAAGGCGGCCCAGTCGGCGAGCCCGAAGGGGCCGCTCGCGGGCTGGGCGCCGCCGTCGCGCGCCGCCTCGGCGCGGAAGCGGTCCAGGGCGGCGAGGGTCTTCGGCCCCACGACGCCGTCGACCGCCCCCGGGTCGCAGGCCCAGGCGCGTGTCCGGGCCGCCCAGCCGAGGAGGCGCTGCCAGTCCTCGACCGTGTGCCGCGCCTGACAGGCCCGCGCGAACGCGTCGCGCGCGCCGAGCAGGTAGGCGGCCACGGCGCGCGCGCGGAGGGTCGTCAGCTCGCCCGCCTGGTCGCCCGGCGCGTGCGCGGCGACGAGGACGCGACGCGCGGGCTCCGCCTCGAGGTGCGCGAGGAGCGCGCCGACGGCCAGGAGGCTCGTCAGTCCGGAGCCGCCCGGCGGCGCCGCCGGGGGCGCCGGGAGCAGCGCCGCGCTCCCCTCGTGGAAAGCCAGCGCCTCGGGCAGCTCGACCAGGACCACCGGCCGCGCGCGGCGCACGAGCTGCAGCGTCGTCGTCCGGTCGACGCTCACCTGCACGGGGAGCTTCCTGCTCTCCTGGCGGTAGAGGTCGATGACGTGCTTGCCGCTCATCCGCGCGCCTCGACCTGCTGATCGTAGCGCACGGCCCCAGACGCACGGGCGGGCGGCAGGCGCACGATTGCGGTCCCGGGGGGCGGATGCCAGGCTCTCGGAGGCGAGGGGGGGGCACCCATGCCGGAGCCCGGGACGAGCGAGCCGTTCGTCAGCCTCTACAAGCACGAGACGCAGTCGCGCCAGACCGTCGGGGTCAACATCGACCGCACGACGACGATCCGCTTCATGGGCGCCCGGCCGGCCGTCGTGCTCGAGCTGCCCGGCGCGGCCGCGTTCCGACCCGGCGGCAGCGCCCTCCTGCCCACGGCGCCGCCCGGGGCGGTCGGCGCGCTCGACGCGCTCGCCGGCGCCCTGCTGCATCTGCGACCGCCTGCGCCGGCGCCCGCGCCGGCGCCCGCGCCCGTGCCCGGGCCGGGGCCCGCGCCGCCTGCGCCTGCCCCAGCGCCCGCCGTGACCCCGCCAGGGGTCACCCTGCGACAGGGCTCGAAGGGCGCGGACGTGCGGACCCTGCAGGAGCGCCTGGTCCTCCACGGCGCAGCGATCGACGTCGACGGCGACTTCGGCCCGAAGACGCGGGCCGCCGTGGTCGCCTTCCAGCAGGCGCGCGGCCTCGACGCGGACGGCGTCGTCGGCAAGCTGACCTGGGGCGAGCTGTGCCAGGCGCCGCCCGCCCCGCCG
>JAHBXY010000048.1 GCA_019636275.1 Planctomycetota bacterium
CACGCGGCGTGGTGCCGCGCCCCGCACGCCGCGCACGACACGTGCCCGATCAGCGGCGCGCGGAGCGCGTCGTGGCACAGCGGGCAGCGCAGCGGCCACGCTCGGGGAGCGCAGGTGATCACGCTCCTTCCACCCTGCCGGCGCGCCTGGAGTTCCACTCAGGGTGGTGCGAGCGCGACCTCGAGCCGGTCCAGGTGACGAACCCGCACGACTGACGTTCGCACGCCTCGACGGCGCGGCGCCCGGGCGTAGGCTGGTGTGCGGGGTGGGTGGAGGTGGCCATGGCCGCCCGAGCCGCGAGCGCCGCGACGGCGCTCCTCCTGGGCGCTCACGACGTCGCGCTGGCCTGCACCGTCTGCGGCAGCGAGCGCGGGGCCGACCTGCGCGCGGGGATCCTCGAGGGCGACCTCCTGCTCGCCGCCGCCGGCGTCGTGGTCCCCTTCCTCGCCCTGCTCGGCGCGGCGGCCCTGGTCGGGCGCGGCGCGCCGCCGGCGCGCGGAGGTGGCGCGTGATCGTCGAGCCGGCGCGTCGACGCCTGCTCGCCGCCGCCGTGCTGCTCGGCGTCGGCCTGGGCGGGTTCTTCGACGGGATCCTGTTCCACCAGATCCTCCAGCTGCACCACATGCTCACGACGCGCCGGCCCGCGGAGACGCTGACGGCGGTCGAGGTGAACATGTTCTGGGACGGCATGTTCCACGCGTTCACCTGGCTCGTCACGGTGGGCGGCCTGGCGGCCCTCTGGCGCGCCCTGGCCGACCCGGACGCGCCGCGCCCGCCCCGGACCTTCGTCGGCGGCATGCTCCTCGGCTGGGGGCTGTTCAACGTCGTCGAGGGGGTCGTCGACCATCACGTGCTCGGCCTGCACCGCGTGGTCGAGGGCGCGCCGCACCCCTGGTGGGACCTCGGCTTCCTCGCCTCCGGCGTGGCGCTCATCGCCCTCGGCACCTGGCTCGTGCGCGCCGACGCGCCCCGGCCCGCGCCGGCGCCCACGGCCAGGACGCCTGCGGTCGCGATCCGCCGCTGAGCCGGGTGGGTAAGGAGCGACCCAGGTGACTCCGTCGCTCCCGCACGGCCCTCGCCCGCGCACGCCTGGGGTCGTGGCGCGCGACGTGCTCTCCGGGGGGGGCATGACCCTCCTGAGCTCCCTGTCCCTGCGCGCTGGCGCGGCGGTCGCCGTCCTGTTCGCGTCCTGGCTGCTGGTCTACCCCGTCCGGCTGTGGATCGAGGGCGTCTGGCTCCAGTCCTACGAGAGCCTGGCCTGCTTCCTCCTCTTCTCGCTGCAGATGTCCGCGCTGCTGCTGCTGGCCGCGCACCGGGCGTGGACGGAGGCGAGCCGCCGGAGCGCAAGCGACCGGGCGTGCTAGTCGTCGTCGTCGAAGACGGCGCGCAGCGCCGGGGTCTCGAGGTCGTCGAACTCGCCCTGGCGGATCGCGCGCACGCAGGCCCACACGAACAGGCCCGCCATGACGAGCGCCAGGGGCAGCATGACGAAGATCACGTTCACGCGTCGCCTCCCTGCCGGGTGGAGCTGAAGATCACCGTCAGCGACGAGAGCGGCATGAGGAGCGCCGCCATCCAGGGCGTGATCACGCCGCCGACGGCCAGCCCGGCGCCGACGACGTTGTAGGCGAGCGACAGGCCGAGGTTCCGGCGGATCGTCGTCAGCGCCCTGTCGGCGCGGCCGAGCAGGTCGGCAACGGGCGCGACGCCGGGGCGGGTGACGAAGACGTCGGCCGCCCCCAGCGCCGCCTCGGCGCCGCCGTGCACGCCGACGCCCACCGTCGCCGCGGCCAGCGCCGCCGCGTCGTTGACGCCGTCGCCGACCATGACGACCGGGCCATCGCGACGCGAGCGCTCGACGAGCGCGGCCTTGTCCTCGGGCGAGAGGCCGCCCAGGCACTCGTCGGGCCGGAGGCCGAGCGCCTGCCCGGCGGCGCGGACGACGTCGGGGTGGTCGCCCGAGAGGATCCCCACCTGCCAGCCGCGCGCCACGAGGCGCTCGACGGCCGCACGGGCGTCCGGCCGCAGGCGGTCGCCGAAGCTCGCCGCCGCCACGACCTCGCCGTCGCGAGCCACGAGCACGGGCGTCCGGGCGAGCGCCACCTGCTCCTCGACGAACGGCTCGATCCACGAGGGCGCCCGCGCGACCTCGAGCACCCAGGCCGGCGCGCCGACCCGCAGGTCCGCGCCGCCGACCCGCCCCTCGAGCCCGGCCCGGCCGCGCGCGACCGCACCGTCGAGCGCCGCCGGAGACAGGTCGGCCCAGGCCTCGCGGAAGCCGCGGGCCAGCGGGTGCGCCGAGTGGGCCTGGAGGGCCAGCAGCGCCGGGCGCACCGCCTCGTCGCCCCGGAACTCGAGCAGGCGCGCCCGCCCCTCGGTGAGCGTGCCGGTCTTGTCGAGCCACATGCGGCCGGGGCGCGACAGGCGCTCGAGGACGTCGCCGCCCTTGACCACGATCCCGCCGCGCGCGGCCCGGCCGACGGCCACGCTCACCGCCAGCGGCGTGGCGAGGCCCAGGGCGCACGGGCAGGTGACGACGAGCAGGGCGACGGCGTGGTCGAGCGCCAGCTTGGGATCGACCGCCCACCAGGCGGCCACGGTCGCGGCCGCGAGCAGCAGCACGACCGCCACGAAGCGCCCGGCCAGCCGGTCGGCGACGCGCACGATCGGCGCGCGCCGGGCGGCGTGCTCCTCGACCAGGCGCGCCAGACGCCCGACGCGCGTGGCCTCGCCGGCCTCGGTGACCTTCACCACGAGCCGCGCCGTCAGGTTGAGCGTGCCCGCGTGCACCCGCTGCCCGGGCGCGACCGGCTGCGGCGCGCTCTCGCCCGTGAGGAGCGACAGGTCGAGGTCGGAGGCGCCCAGCTCGACCGTCCCGTCGACCGGCAGGGCGTCGCCCGCGCGCACCTCGACGAGGTCGCCCGGCGCGAGCGCCTCGATCGGCACCTCGCGCACCTCGTCACCTGTCGGTATGTCGCCCCCTCCGCGAGCTTCGCGGCTCGACGGCCGCTCCGCTCGCTCCGGCGCGACGACGAGCTTCCGCGCCGTCGTCGGCGCCAGCGCCGCCAGCAGCTCCGCCGCGTCGCTGGCCCGCCGGTGCGCGCGGCGCTCGAGCCAGCGGCCGGCGAGGAGGAGGAAGATCAGCACGGCGACGGCGTCGAAGTAGACCTCGCCCGACCCGGCGACCGTGTTCCACACGCCGCCCACCGTGCCGGCCGTGAGGCCGATCGCGATCGGCAGGTCCATGTGCAGGGCCCGCGCGCGCAAGGCGCCGAGGGCGCCCTTCAGGAACACGCGCCCGGGCCCCAGGTAGCTGGGCACGGTCAGGAGCAGGCAGCCCCAGCGGAAGAAGGCCTCGAAGCGCGCCTCCATGCCGCTGAACGCGCCGCCGTAGAGGGCGAACGACAGCAGCATGACGTTGCCGGCGATCGCGCCCGCGAGCGCGATGCGGGCGAGCGCCGCGCGGTCCTCGCGGCGGCGCGCCTCGCGCGCCCCGCCGGCGCGATGCGCGTGGACGGGGTAGCCGAAGCCGTCGATGCGCCGCGCCACCTCGGACAGCGCGACGAGCGCCGGGTCCCAGGTGACCGTCGCCACCTGCCGGCCGAGGTCGAGCCGCGCCGAGAGCACGCCGGGGAGCACGCGCGGCAGGCGCTCGACGAGCCACACGCAAGCAGCGCAGTGGACGCCCTCCAGGTAGAGGTCGGTCGCCGCCGCCTCGCGCGCGCCGACGCGCGCCCGCCGGACGTGGCGCGCCGCGAACGACGGCTCGTCCATCTCGGCGTAGGTGCGGTCGCTCGGGCGCGCCGGGACGGCCTCGGCCTCGCTCCGCTCGAGGACGCGGTAGTAGCCCTGGTCGAGCCCCTGCGCGCGCAGGATCGCGTGCACGGCGGCGCAGCCGGCGCAGCAGAACTCGCCCTGCCCCGGCGGCACGGGCGCGCGGCAGTGGAGGCACTCGGCGCGAGCGGGCGCCTCGAGCAGGTCAGGGGGCATGGTGGCCCTCGCAGCAGGGGAGCGGGGTCGCCGGTGCCCGCTCGACGGCGGCCGGCGTGGCCGCCGGGGCGGAGGGCGGGGCGAGCGTGAGCGTGGCGCGGCCGGTGAGCGTGAGCGCCCCGACGACCAGGAGCGTCACGCCGCGGACCCACGGGAGGTGGCGGCGCAGGGCGCCGGCGGCCGCGAGGCCGAGCCCGAGCCCGAGCCCGAAGAGCGCCGGGATGGTCCCGACCCAGAAGGCCCCCATGACCGCCGCGCCGCCGAGCGCGCTGCCCGTGCCGGCGGCCGTGGCCGCGAACAGCCACAGCCAGCCGCAGGGCAGGAGCGGCGTCAGCGCGCCCATGAGCAGCGCGCGCGCCCGCGGGCCCAGGCGGGCGACCGCGCCGAAGGCGCGCGTCAGGGCGCCCGACGTCGGGGCGGACGGGAGCGTCGGCAGGAGCCCGCGCCAGGCGAGGAGCGCGCCCACGCCCCACAGGAGCATGGCCACCCCGGCGACCGTCGCCGCGACCCGCTGCAGGCCGCCGACCGCGCCGAGGCGGTCGACCCCGGCCCCCAGCGCGCCGAAGAGGAGGCCGACCGCCGCGTAGGAGGCGCCGCGGCCGGCGTGGTACAGCGCCTGGTCGCCCGCGCGCCCGCGCGCCGCGGCGCACGGCCCGCGCCCGGCGGCCACGACGGCGACCAGGCCGCCGCACATGCCCACGCAGTGCAGGCTGCCGAGGAGGCTGGCGGCGAGGACGGCGAGGAGCAGGGCGGTCACGGGCGCTCCGGCGCGAGCGAGACCTCGCGGCGCACGGTGCGGCGCGTCCGCTCGCCGGCGCGCCGCACGTCGACCTGGAGCTCCCAGTCACCCGGCCGGTCGAACGCCACCGCGGCGCCGTAGAGCCCCGGCGCCCGCCAGGGCAGCCCGCCCGCGCGGGGCCGGTCCGGCCGGGCCGGGTGCAGGGCGCGCACCTCGACGGTCGCTCCGTCGAGCGGCGCCCCCGCGGCGTCGAGCAGGCGCACGAGCACGTCGCCACGGGCGACCTCGACCTCGACCTGCCAGCCGAGCGCGGCCACCCGCCGCTCCTCGGCCTGGCGCTCGTCCCAGGCCAGGCCGGCCTCGTAGTAGTGCGGCTCGACCGCCAGCCCCGGCTGACGGCTCGACGAGGTCACCAGCACCGTCTGGATGGTCACGCACAGCCCGAGCAGCAGCGCCGGCGCGAAGGGCCAGGGGTTGAACAGGATCATGGGCCACCTCCCAGCGGGCCGACGAGCGGGGCCGTGAGCTCCTGGCGGAAGCCCTGGCCGTCGTCCACGACCACCCGCGCCGTGGCGCGGCCGCCCGCGAAGCGCTCGCGCGGCGCGAGGACGGTGAGCACGGCCGTCGCTGCCTCGTCGGGCCCCAGCGTGAGCGGCGCGACGGGCGCGAGCGTGAGGCCGGGCTCGGCCAGGGTGATCGCGTAGACCCTCGGGGCGTCCGCGCGGTTGTGGACCTTGACCCGCAGGTGCACCTCGACGCGCTCGCCGCGGTCGACGAACGGCACGCCGATCGTCCTGAGCAGCGTCACCTCGGCCGGCCGCCGCGTCGACACGACCGCCACGAGCGCGACGACGAGCCCCGTGACCACGGCGGCGTAGGCCAGCACGCGCGGGCGGACCAGCCGCCGGGGCTCGCCCGCCAGCTCGGCCTGCGACGAGTAACGGATCAGCCCGCGCGGGCGCTTCAGGCGGTCCATGATCGCGTCGCAGGCGTCGATGCACTGCGTGCAGTGGACGCACTCCATCTGCAGGCCGTCGCGGATGTCGATCCCCGTCGGGCAGGTGATCACGCAGGCCTGGCAGTCGACGCAGTCGCCGACCGGCGGCGCCTTGCCCACCTTGCCCCGCGGCTCGCCGCGCGCGTGGTCGTAGCCGACGACGAGCGACTGGCGGTCGAGGAGCACCGACTGGAAGCGCCCGTAGGGGCAGACGACCATGCACGTCTGCTCGCGGAACCAGGCGAAGTCGAAGAACACGGCCGCCGTGGTCAGCGCCATGACGGCGAACGCCGTCGGGTGCTCGGCCGGCGAGCCGCGCATCCAGTGCCCGAGCTGCTCGGCGCCCACGAAGTAGGCCAGGAAGGTGTTGCCGAGGACGAAGGCGAGGAGGAGGAACACGACGTTCTTCAGGACGCGCCGCACGTCCGGCCCCTCGCGGTCGCGGCGGCGCTGCTCCTGCGGGCTCCCCTCGAACAGGCGCTCGATCGGCCGGAAGAGCAGCTCGAGCCACACCGTCTGCGGGCAGCCCCAGCCGCACCACACCCGGCCGAACAGCGCCGTGAGCAGGAACACGCCCACGAACACGGCCAGCAGGAAGAGCATGAGGACCGGCGTCTCGGTGGGCGTGAAGGTCAGCCCGAGCAGCGTGAAGCGCCGGGCCGGGATGTCGAGGAGCATGGCCGGCTTTCCGGCGACGGTCAGGTGCGGCAGGGCCAGGAACAGGGCCATGAGCGCGTAGCCCACGGCGCGGCGCCGGGTGAGGAAGCGCCCGGGCGAGAGGCGCGGGCGGAGCCAGCGCCGGTTGCCGTCGTCGTCGAGCGTCGGCAGGACCCGACCCTTGGGGCGGGGCAGGAGGCTCGGCTGGTCGGCGGGGGTGCTCACGTGGGGACCTACTTCGTCCGGTTCCTGATCTTGGAGGCGGCGCGGCGACCCGCCGCGCCGCGGGCTACTTGCTCCCGGCCCTCTCGCCCTGCGGGCCGAGGCCGGGGACGTTCTTGCCGCGCATCGCGCCGACGAAGGCCGTCACGCGCTTGATGTCGTCGGGCCCGAGCATCTTGCCCCAGGCGATCATCCCCTTGTCGGGGACGCCCTCGTCGATGACGCGGAAGATGCTCATCAGCTCGCCGCCATGGAGCCAGTAGTCGTCGGTCAGGTTCGGGCCGATCCGGCCCTCGCCCTGGTCGCCGTGGCAGGCGACGCAGTTGGTGCGGAAGACCGCCTCGCCCTGGGCGAGCGTCGCCGCGTCCGCCACGAGGGCGGCCAGCGACGCCTCGTCGACCGCGCCGCTCTCGAGCGCGCGCCGCGCCTCGGCCTCCTGGTGGGCCCGGAGGTCGCGAGCGTACTCGTCGGCCACCAGCGGCCCCTCGCCGTAGTGGTAGTAGGCGATGTAGAGCGGGGTGAAGGCGATCGTGACCCAGAAGATCCACACCCACCAGCCGGGGAGCGGGTTGTCGTACTCCTGGATCCCGTCGTACTCGTGGTCGAGGATGGGGGCCTCGTGCTCCTCCACGACCGACGGGGTGGCCGGTGACGGCGGCGGCGTCGCCGGCGGGGCGGTCTTCGCGGCCTCCCCCTCGGCCGGCTTCTGGACCGTCTTCGGCAGCTCGGGCGCGACGCTCACCGGGACACCTCCTCCTTCGCGGTCGACCCTGCGCCCACGGGCGGCGCCTCCTCGAGCGGCAGGCGGGCGTCGTGGCGCCAGCGCGGGCTGCGCCGCTCGAGGAACATCTGCACGAGGATGAGCACGAAGGCGGTGAAGGCGACGACGAGGGCCACCTCGCCCAGCCAGGCGTACTCCTTGAACAGCTCCTTGATCACTTGGTGCCTCCCGGCGCCGGGGCCTTGCGGGCGTCGGTGCCCAGCCGCTGCAGGTAGGCGACCAGCGCCACGATCTCCTTGTCCGCGAGCCCCTCGGGCCCGCCCTGGGCGACGATCTCGCGGGCGATCCGCTCCGCCTGCTCGCGCGCCAGGTCGTCGGCGCGGGCGACCTCCTCGTCGGAGTACGGGACACCCAGGCGCCACAGCGCGGTCACGCGGGGCCGGACGTCGTCGAAGTCGAGCGTCCGCTCGAGCATCCACGGGTAGGCCGGCATGATCGAGCCGGGCGCGATGCGCCGCGGGTCGCGCATGTGCTCGACGTGCCACAGGTGCGGGTACTTCCCGCCGACCCGGTGCAGGTCCGGCCCGATCCGCCGCGAACCCCACAGGAACGGGTGGTCGTGGACGAACTCGCCCGCCTTGCTGTAGTCGCCGTAGCGCTGCGTCTCGGCGCGGATCGGCCGGACCATCTGCGAGTGGCAGGTGTAGCAGCCCTCGGCGATGTAGAGGTCGCGGCCCAGCACCTCGAGCGGCGTGTAGGGCGTCACCGACTCGATCGTGGGCTGGTCGCGGCTCTTGAGCAGGAACAGCGGCACGATCTCGGCCGCCGACGCGATCACCACCGCGCCCGTGGTCGCCGCCGTGAACGTGAACGGCAGTCGCTCCCACGTCCGGTGCCACGCCGCCTGGGCGAAGCGCTCGATCGTGTAGGCCACCTCGAGGACGTGCGCGCCGGACCGGCGCAGCGGCGACGGCGCCGGCGCCGGGGCCTCGTAGACGGGCGAGAGCGCCGGGGCCTCGTGCACCGGCTCGGCGTAGGTCGCCGGGCGCGAGCGCCAGGTCATGACCAGGTTCACGCCGCAGAGGAGCGCGCCCAGGAGGTAGAGGCCGCCGCCGACCACGCGCACCCAGTACATCGGCAGGAGGCGCACGACCGTCTCGACGAAGTCGGGGTAGACCAGGCGCCCGGCGTCGTCGAGGGCCATCCACATGAGGCCCTGCGTCAGGCCGGCGGCGTAGATCGCGACGATGTAGAGGAGGATCCCGACCGTGCCGCTCCAGAAGTGGGCCTCGGCCAGGCGCGCGCTCCACAGGGGCGCCTGGAACAGGCGCGGCATGAGCCAGTAGATCATGCCGAAGGTCATGAACCCGACCCAGCCCAGAGCGCCGGCGTGCACGTGGGCGATCGTCCAGTCGGTGTAGTGCGAGAGCGCGTTCACGCTCTTGATCGACATGAGCGGGCCCTCGAAGGTCGCCATGCCGTAGAAGGTGATCGCGACGACGAAGAACTTGAGGACCGGGTCCGCCGCGACCTTGTGCCAGGCGCCGCGCAGCGTGAGCAGGCCGTTGATCATGCCGCCCCACGACGGCATCCAGAGCATGACGGAGAAGAGCATGCCCAGCGTCGAGGCCCACTCCGGCAGCGCCGTGTAGTGCAGGTGGTGCGGGCCGGCCCAGATGTAGATGAAGACCAGCGTCCAGAAGTGCAGGATCGAGAGCCGGTAGCTGAACACCGGCCGCTCGGCCGCCTTGGGCATGAAGTAGTACATGAGGCCCAGGAACGGCGTGGTGAGGAAGAAGGCCACGGCGTTGTGGCCGTACCACCACTGCATGAGCGCGTCCTGGACGCCGGCGTAGGCCGAGTAGCTCTTGAACAGCCCGGCCGGCATGGCCAGGTTGTTGCCGATGTGCAGCAGGGCGACGGTGACGATGCTGGCGATGTAGAACCAGATCGCCACGTAGAGGTGCCGCTCGCGGCGCCGGGCGATCGTGCCGAAGACGTTGACCGCGAACGCGATCCACACCACGGCGATCGCGATGTCCAGCGGCCACTCGAGCTCGGCGTACTCCTTCGACTGGGTGAACCCGGCCGGGAGCGTCACGGCGGCGCCGACGATGATCGCCTGCCAGCCCCAGAAGTGGAACGACGACAGCCCGTCGCTCCAGAGGCGCGTCTTGAGCAGGCGCTGGATCGAGTAGTAGCAGCCGGTGAAGAAGGCGTTGCCGGCGAAGGCGAAGATCACCGCGTTGGTGTGCAGGGCGCGGATGCGCCCGAACGAGAGCCAGGCGGTGTCGGCGTTGTAGGCCGGGTCGGCGAGCTGCAGCGCGCAGAGCAGGCCGACGAGCATGCCGACGATTCCCCAGGCGAGGGTCGCCAGGAGGAAGCGCCGCGGCGTGGCGTCATCGTAGGTGAAGCGCTCGAGCGTCGTCGTGGGCTCGTGGCTCGCGCTCATGTGTGTGGATCCCCCCGGTGGTCGAAGCTCGTTAGTTCGAAGTTAGCGCCGCGCGATGTGGTCGAACATGCGACGAGTTGTCGCACCTGCGATGAGTGATGCGCTCGCGAGGGGCGGCGCCTCACAGGAGGCCCGCGCGCTCGCGCTCGGCCCGATGCGCCGTCGCCAACGCTTGAGTGATGCGCTCGCGAGGGGCGGCGCCTCACAGGAGGCCCGCGCGCTCGCGCACGGCCCGATGCGCCGTCCCCATCGCTCGCTCGGGCGAGCGGCGATGAGTGATGCGCTCGCGAGGGGCGGCGCCTCACAGGAGGCCCGCGCGCTCGCGCACGGCCCGATGCGCCGTCGCCAACGCTTGAGTGATGCGCTCGCGAGGGGCGGCGCCTCACAGGAGGCCCGCGCGCTCGCGCACGGCCCGATGCGCCGTCGCCAACGCTCGAGTGATGCGCTCGCGAGGGGCGGCGCCTCACAGGAGGCCCGCGCGCTCGCGCACGGCCCGATGCGCCGTCCCCATCGCTCGCTCGGGCGAGCGGTGATGAGTGATGCGCTCGCGAGAGGCGGCGCCTCACAGGAGGCCCGCGCGCTCGCGCACGGCCCGATGCGCCGTCCCCATCGCTCGCTCGGGCGAGCGGTGACGAGCTCGCGGCGCCCCACAGCAGGTTCCCTCTCTGGCGTAGGGCCCGATGCCCCGACCCGCTGCCCGTCGGTCAACCCCGCGGGCCCCAGGTGTAGAAGGAATGGAACTCGGCCGCCCGGGCGTGGTCGACGAGGTCCAGGCGCCAGCGCTCCCGGTGCGCGTGCGGCGCGCGCGCGAGGTCGTCGCGCGACCTGCCGTGATGCTGGAGCACGAACGCCTGGTCGCCGGCGCGCCAGTGGAGGCGGTCCCAGGGCACGGGGAAGAGCTTCTCGCCCACCCCCAGCAGGCCGCCGAAGGCCAGGATCGCGTAGGTCACGCGGCCCGTCGCCGGGTCGACGGCGAGGTCCTCGATCGTGCCCAGCAGCTCGCCCACGAGGTCCTTGACCTTCGCGTGCAGGAGCTCACGCACCGAGAGCGTGGCCGCGGTCGGCGTGTCGGTCTTGTTCGTCATCGTCCCCCCTCTCGCCCTCAGCCCTGGGCCCGGGCGGGCGCCGGGGCGGCGGCGTCGCGCCCCCCCTCCTGGCCCTGATGAACCCGCCGCACCAGCAGCGGGCGTGTGCAGTGCCGGAGCACCTGCTCGGCGACCGACCCGAAGACCCAGCGCGACAGGCCGCGCCGGCCGTGGGTGCTCATGGCCACGAGGTCCACCCGCTCGCGCTCGGCGGCCTCGAGGATCTCCAGCGCCTCGGGCCCGTAGGCGGCCAGGGCGCGGGCGCGCACCCCCGCCTGCTCGAGGCGGCGGCGCGCGGGCTCGAGCGAGGCCTCGACCTCCTTCGGCGGGCGCAGCGTGGCGACCTCGGCCGGGTAGGGGGCCGCCGCGACGGGCACCGTCCACTCGACCCGCATCAGGACGACCTCGCTCTCGTAGAGCCGGGCGAACTCCTCCACCAGCGGCAGGATCCCCAGCGAGAGCTCGGAGCCGTCGAGCGGCACCAGGATGCGCTCGAAGCGCAGCTCGCCGCCCATGGCGTCGAGGGCGCGCGGGTTGGCGACGAGGACCGGCGCGGGGCAGGCGCGGATCACCTGCTCGGTCACGCTGCCCCGGACGAAGCGCGACAGGCCGCTGCGCCCGTGCGTGGCCATGGCCACGAGCTCCGGCTGGAGCCGCTCCGCCTGCGCGACGACCTCCTCGACCGGGTCGCCGACGACGACGCGCACGCTGGCCACGGCGCCCCGCTCGACGAGGGCGTCGCGGATGCCCTCGAGGTGGTCGCGCGCGTCGCGCAGCCGCTCGTCGCGGGCGGCGAGGTCGGCCTCCGGCTCGACGACGCCGAGGAGGACGACCTCGTGGTCCTTGCGCACGAGGAGCCGCTCGACCTGCCGCACGATGCGGTCCGCGAGGGCCGAGCCGTCGAGGGGGACGAGGATCCGCTTCTGCACGAGAGCCTCCGCGTCGCTCAGGGGCCCGAGCGACCGTCGTGGGTGATGACCGCGCGCACGCGCCGGAGGAGGTCCTCCGGATCGAACGGCTTGCGCATGTAATGGAGGACGCCGAGCTGCCGGCAGCGCTCCGCCGACTCCCTGCTCGGGTAGCCGGTGATCACGATCACCGGCAGGTGGGGGTGGCCAGCGCGGATGTGCTGGAGGAGCGTCAGCCCGTCGAGATGGGGCATGCGCAGGTCCAGGAGCACGAGGTCGTAGGCCCCGTTGCGCTGGAACGCCTCGACGCACCGGCGCGGGTCGCGCTCGGCGACCACCTGGACGCCGAGGCGCTGGAGCGTGTCCTGGTAGACCTCCAGCATGGCCTCCTCGTCGTCCACGACGAGGACCAGCGCCCGGCGCCTGGTGGGGTCCGCTTCGGCTCGCGACTCCAAGGCATCCTCCCCCGCGACCACCGCGGGACGACGGGCCTCGACGCAACGGGCGGGCCGCGGCCTTTCCGCTCCCGAAGCAGAGCTCCGCCCGGAGCTTGTGGCGCGGCGCGCGCGTCCGAGTCGCAGGACAGGCACGCCGCGACCGTCACGTGGGCGTGAACACCGCCTTCGAACGGCCGACCTCTGGGACGCCGGTGCCCCATCGCGGGCCAGCCGGGTTCTCGCGCCGGCGACGCGCGACCTCGTGAACCCGTCACTCGCCCATGACAGCCGCGCCGCGCCCATGAGGCTTGCGCCGCTCCCGCTCGGCAAGCGGCTTGCTCATCCCTGCTGCGGCAGAGCGCGCGGCGGCCGCGCCGCGCTCGAGGAGGGTCCGTGGACCAGATTCAGGAGCTCCGGGTGGAGCAGGTGATGACGCCGGCGCCGGTGTGTCTGGAGCAGGACTGCACGCTGGCCGGCGCGCTGGCGTTCCTCGTCCGCGAGCACTACCAGGCGGCGCCCGTCGTCGACCGCGCCGGCGCCCTGCTCGGCGTCGTCACGCGCGCGAACCTGTTCGCCTGGCTGAACGGGTTCCTCGAGGGCGGCGCCCGTGACGTGACGCTCGGCGAGGTCATGGGGCTGGGGATCGGCCCGGCGATCGACACCGACCCGCTGCGCTGCTCCGCCGGCATGCGCCTCAAGGACGCCAGCAAGGTCCTCGTGCGCGACCACGCGCCGGCCATGCTCGTCCTCCGCGACGGCCGGCTGGTCGGGATCCTCACCCTGCGCGACGTGGTCCGCGCCATGGCCTTCGGCGACGAGCGCGTCGACGCGGGGCACGTCGGCCATGGGCGCGGCGGCTGCTTCTCCCCCAGCGGCCTGCCCGAGAACCCGCGTGGCGGCGCCGAAGACGAGGCCCTGGCCGGGTGGCTCGAGCGGCGGGAGCCCCGCCGCGGGTAGGACTGCGGGTTCCGTCCTCAGATAGATTCGCGAACGCGTGATCGACACGCTTGAACCCACGAGTGGAATGCAACCACACGCGAGGCGAGGGCGCGGAGGCCGAGGCGAGGGGGGAGCGCGCGCGGGTCGTATCAGACGCCCTGATCCCGGTGGGCCGCCGGAGCGAGCGGGAGGCCCGCGGCTGCGGACGGCCGCGAGCGGTAGGGACCGCATGGGCTGCAGCACCGCAGCCGCGGGGCGGAGCTCGCGGAGGCGGGCCACACCGACGACCCGCGCGCGCCCCCCCTCGCCCCGTCGTGCGAAGCACGACGTCTCAGCCCTCGAACCAGATCGAGCGGGCCGGGTTTGCATCCGCGGCCGCAGCCGTCGATCACCCTCGGAAGTCGTTGGCCTTGAGGCCGTGGTTCTTCATCAGGCGGTAGTAGGTCCCGCGCGGGATCCCCGCGTCCTTCGCCGCCGTCGTGACGTCGCCCTGGTGCTGCTCGAGCATGGCCGCCAGGTACTCGCGCTCGAACGCGGACATGCGGCGCGCGCGCTCCTCGAAGAAGCCGCCGCCCGCGCCCAGGGCGGCGCTGGCCGCGCCGGCGGCCCCGGCGGCCGCCGTCGAGGCGAGTCGGGCCGCGCCGTCGCCGGCGGCGACCACGAGCGTGTCGGGGAGGTCCTCGACCCCGATCTCGTCGGCGCGCGTCATGGCGATCCCGCGGCGGATCACGTTCTGCAGCTCGCGCACGTTGCCCGGCCAGCGGTAGTGCGCGAGCACCTCGAGCGCGTCGGGGCGGATCCCCTTGATGTTCTTGCCCATCTCGCGCGCGTGGCGCTGCACGAAGTGCTGGGCCAGCTTGAGGACGTCGTCGCCGCGCTCGCGCAGCGGCGGGAGCTGGATCTTCACCACGTTGATCCGGTAGAGCAGGTCCTGCCGGAACGAGCCGTCGCCGACCATCTTGTCCAGGTCGCGGCCGGTCGCGGCGACCACGCGCACGCTCACCGGCGTCTCCGTCTTGCTGCCCACCCGGCGGATGCGCCGCTCCTGCAGCGCCCGCAGGAGCTTGGCCTGGAGCAGCGGCGGCAGCTCGCCCACCTCGTCGAGGAAGAAGGTGCCCTTGTCGGCGAACTCGAGCAGGCCGATGCTGCGGTTGTTCGCCCCGGTGAAGGCGCCCTTCTCGTAGCCGAAGAACTCGCTCTCCAGCAGGTGCTCGGGGATGGCGCCGCAGTCGACCGGGATGAACCGCTCGTTGCCGCGGCGGCTGCGCCGGTGGATCGCCCGCGCCACGAGCTCCTTGCCCGTGCCCGTCTCGCCCACGACGAGCACGTCGACGTCGGTGTCGGCCACCCGCCGCACCGTCTCGAACACCGCCTCCATCGACGGCGAGCCGCCCACGAGGTCGTCGAACGCGTAGTCGCGCGAGACCTGCCGGCGCAGGAGCCGGTTCTCGTCCTTCAGCCGGCGCTCCTGCAGGAAGCGCTTCACGTTGGACAGCAGGTCGTCGGGCAGGAACGGCTTCGTCAGGTAGTCGACGGCGCCCAGCCGCAGGCACTCCACCGCCGTCTCGATCGTCGGGAAGCCCGTGATCATGAGGACGGGCAGGTCCGGGTCGTGCTCGCGCGCCTTGCGCAGGAGCGTGACGCCGTCGACCCCCGGCATGCGGATGTCGGTGACCATGACGTCGAAGGCCTCGTCCTTGAGCCGCTCGACCGCGCGCGCGCTGTGGCGCTCGACCACGACCTCCACGTCCTCGCCGAGCCGCTCCAGCGTCTCCTGGCAGACCTCGAGCATCCCCTCCTCGTCATCCACGACCAGCACGCGCGGCCTAGGCATCCCTCGCCCCCTCCCGATGGGCCGGGAGCCGCACGACGAACCGCGCCCCCCCGGCCGGCGGCGACTCCAGCTTGACCTCGCCGCCGTGGCCGCCTATGAGACCATGACAGATCGCCAGGCCAAGCCCCGTACCGCCCTTCCCTGACCGGGTGGTGAAGAAGGGCTCGAAGATCCGCCCGCGGATCGCCTCCGGCACCCCCGGCCCGTTGTCCTCGATCGCCACGAAGACCGCCGGCTGCCCGTCGGCGAGGTGCCCGTCCCGCCGGCTGGTGATCGTCACCCGCCCCCCGTCCGGCATGGCGTCCACGGCGTTCAGCAGCAGGTTCAGGAACACCTGCTGCAGCTCGCTGGCGCTGCCGTTGATGAGCAGCGGCCCCGGCGCGAGCTCCTGCACGACCTGCACGCCGTGGCGCACGGCCTTGCTCCCAGACAGCGACAGGGCCTTGCCCAGCGGCTCGTGCAGGTCCAGCCGCTCCTTCTGCTCCACCGCCGGCCGGCAGTAGTCGAGGAGGCCCCGGGTCAGCCGGCCGATCCGGTCACACTGCTCGACGATCTTGCCCAGCTCGCGCGACACCTTGGGCGAGAGCTCCTCGCGCCCCGTCAGGAGCAGCCGCGCCTTCGCGCCGATGATCCCGATGGGGTTGTTGACCTCGTGAGCCACGTTCCCCGCCAGCTCGCCGAGCGCCGCCAGGCGGGCGGCCTGCTGGAGGTTGCGCTCCAGGGCGCGCATCTCGGTCACGTCGCGCACGATGCACGCGCGCCCCGAGGGCCGCCCCTCGACGTCGAGGGGCTGGCCGCGCGCGTCGCGGATCTCGGAGCAGGTGACCGAGACCTGCACGCGGCGACCGTCGCGCGTCACGTGCGTCATCTCGTAGGCCTGCCCGTCGACGAGCCGCGCATCCGGCTCGTCCGGTTCGAGGAGCAGCGCCACCGGGCGCCCCACGACCTCTCCGGCGGCCCAGCCGTAGAGCCGCTCGGCGCCCGCGTTCCAGCTCGTGAGGCGCCCCTCGGCGTCGAGGCCGAAGATCGCGTCCTGGCTCGACGACACGATCGCCGCCAGCTCCTGGAGCTGCTCCTGGTCGCGCTTGCGCTGCGTGATGTCGGTGCGGATCGCCACGTACTGCGTCACGCGCCCCTGCTCGTCGGCGAACGGGACGATCGTCGTGTCCACCCAGTAGTGGCCGCCGTCCTTGGCGCGGTTCTTGATCTCGCCGCGCCACACCTGCCCGGCGGCGATCGTGCGCCACATCTCCTGGAAGAACTCGCGCGGATGGTGCCCCGAGTTGAGGATGCGATGGTTGCGCCCGAGCAGCTCCTCGCGCGCGTAGCCGCTGATCTGGCAGAAGGTGTCGTTGGCGTAGGTGATGTCGCCGCGTCGGTCGGTGATGGCCACGATCGAGTGCTGGTCGAGGGCGAACTTCTGGCTCCCGAGCTCGTGGGCGATCGCCCGGGCGCGCCGCGCCGCCTCGCGCGCCTCGGTGATGTCGGCGCCGAAGCTGAGCGTGCCCGCCACCTCGCCGCCCCGGCCGCGCACGACCGTGTTGCTCCACGTGACGGCCACCTCGGCGCCCTCGCGCGTGAGGACCGCGTTCTCGTAGCGGGGCACGTTCGTGCCGCCGAGCATGTCCCGGAGGACCGTGGTTACCCGCGCGCGCTCGTCCTCGGGCACGAACAGCTCGACCCACGACTGGCCGACCACCTCCCGCTCGGACCAGCCGGTGCGCTCGAGCAGGTGGCGGTTGGCGTAGACCACGCGGCCCTCGCGGTCCAGCTCGACGATGAGCAGGCAGGCGGTCTCGACGAGGCGCTCGACGGCCCGCTCGAACGGCGCCGCCGCGTCGCGCTCGATGCCCAGGCGCTGCCGCAGCGCCCGGACCTCGGCGACGAGCTCGTCGCGGCCGAGCGCCGCCGGGTCGGGCAGCGCCTCGGAGGAAGCGGCGTCGTTCTTGCGGAAGGGCACGCGGGCAGGCACCTCGGCGCCCCGGGCACGGTCAGGCGCGCGCGGCCCCGGGGCGCGGGGGGCGCGCGTCGTCGGTCAGCCGGTCAGCGCGCCTTGACCACCAGGACGCTGCTGGGGACGGCGCGGATGACCCGCTCGGCCGTGCTGCCGCTCCACAGGTGCGCCAGGCCGGTCAGCCCGCGCGTGCCCATGACGAGGAGGTCGCAGCCGACGAGCCCGGCCGCCTCGACGATCCCGGCCGCCGGCTTCCCGGCGCGAACGATGATGCGCGTCTCGACCCCGTGCCGGTCGATCCCCTCGAGCCGGCGCCGTAGCCCCTCCTCACCGCGGGCGACCGCCGCGGCCAGGTCCGCCGCCTCGCCGCGAGCCCACGGCCGGAGCGCGTCCGGGTCGGGCACCACGGTCATCACGCTCAGGTCGGCGACGAACGTGCGGCACAGGTAGACGGCCGCGCGCAGGGCCTCGTCCGACTCCTTCGCGGCCAGGTCGCCGTCGAGGGCGCAGAGGACGTTGCGCACCTCGGGATGGGCGCGGCCGGGGCAGACGAGCCACACCGGCACCGGCGCCTCGCGGACCAGGCGCTCGGCGCTCGACCCCAGGAGCACGCGGTCGAGCGTCGTGCGCGCGCCCGCGCCGAGGACGATCAGGTCGGCGCCTTCGCGGGCGGCCACGGCCAGGAGCACGTCGTCGGCGCGCCCCTCCTCGACGACCGCGCCCGCCTCGACGCCGGCCTCCGCGGCGAGCTGGCGCAGCGTGGCCTCGGCCTGCAGGACGACCTCGTCGCGCTCGGCCCGCACGGAGCTCGTCTCCGGCACCGCGTGCACCAGGACCAGCCGCGACCCGAAGGTGCGCGCCAGGAGGCACGCCTCCCGCCACGCGTCCAGGGACGCCGGGCTCCAGTCCATGCCCACGACGATCTTCTGCAAGCGCATCATGCGAGGTCGCTCCTCCGCGGTGGACAGCAAACGCCAGCCCGCGCGCAGCCCCTGCCCCCGCACAGCGCGCGTCTCATCTGCGTGACGGCGTCACTCCCGTGTGACGCCCAGGCTCGATGCCGAATGGTCAGCGCGTCAACTGCTGCGTCGACCCGTTCCCGTTCCCGTTCCCGCTGTTGGGGCCACATGAACTTCGACCACGAGCGCTGGTCGAGACCTCCTCCTCCGTGTGGTCTCCATGCTCACTCGCACGATCAACAACCTCGGAGGAGCGGGAACGGGAACGGGAACGGGAACGGGAACGGGAACTCAAGACTCGACTGAGAGTTGGCGCCAACCATTCGGCAGGGCGCCCAGGCTAGTAGATCGTCCGCGCCAACTCCGCGCGATAGCGGTCCGACAGGGGGTCGCGCGCGCCGAGCGCGTAGAACACCTGGACCATGGCCTCGCGCACCTTGCCCGCGCCGAGGCGCTTGTCCTGGCGCGCCGCCTCGAGCAGCGCCTCGAGGGCCTCGGCGTGGCGGCCCTCGGCCGCCAGCCGGCAGCCGTCGCGGTAGCGCGCCTCCGCCGGAGGGGCGTCGGCCGGCGCCGCCGCGCAGGCGCGGCCCAGCTCGCGCAGGGTCAGCTCGGCCTCGAGCCGCTCGACCTCGTCGCGCGCGTCGACCCCCGGCGCGACCTGCCGCACGAGCGCCCGCGCCTCGTCCTCGTCGCCGCGCGCCAGGAGCAGCCGGGCCAGCGTCAGGCTGGCGCGCTCGTGCCGCGGTCGCGCGGCGGAGCAATCGGCGCAGCGCCGCCTCGGCGCCGGCCGGGTCGGTCGCGGCCAGCCCCTGCGCCTCGGCCGCCAGCCGCTCGACCTCGTCGGGCGCCACGCGGTCGAGCCACCGGCGCAGCTCGGGCAGCGGCCGCGCGCCGACGAAGCCGTCGGTCGGCCGGCCGTCGCGGAAGGCCGTCACGGCCGGCACCGAGCGCACCTCGAAGCGGTCGGCGAGGGCGGGGCTGCGGTCGATGTCGACCTTGGCCAGCACGAAGCCGCCGGCCCGCTCGCGCGCCAACCCCTCGAGCAGCGGCCCGAGGACGCGGCACGGGCCGCACCAGCGCGCCCAGAAGTCGACCACGACGGGGACCTCCCGCGAGCGCTCGACCACGTCGCGCTCGAAGCTCGCGTCGTCGACGTCCTTCACCCACGGGTCCGCCCCGGTCGTCGCGTCCGTCATCGCGCCTCCGGCCGCGCTCCCCCGCGGCGCGCGCCTCTGCAAGACAGGGTAACCCACCACCGACGCCCTGGAGCGCGGCCTCCGTGCCCCCCGAGCACCACGCGCTGGCGACTCTTCGGGCACGAAGGACACGAAGGGCACGAAGGCCGACGGAGGTCACGTAGGCGCCTGGAGAGACCTTCGCGACCTCCGTGGGCCTTCGTTGCCTTCGTGTCCCATGCTCAGCAGACGCGCGAATCGCAGCGGGAGAGCGGCTCCGCACTCACGCGGGCCCCCTCAGCCGGCTCCACAGCCGGCGCAGGTCGCGCGGCAGCGGCGCCTCGAGCGCGAGCGGCGCGCCCGTGGTCGGGTGCGCCAGGGCGAGGCGGTGCGCGTGCAGGGCCAGGCGCGGCGCGCGCGGCCCGCGGTCGCCGCCGTGCCGCGCGTCGCCGAGCACGGGGCAGCCGAGGCCGGCCAGGTGGAGCCGGACCTGGTGCATGCGGCCCGTCTCCGGCCAGGCGCGCACGAGCGCCGCGGCCGGCCCGCGCTCGACCACCTCCCAGCGCGTGCGCGCCGGCTTGCCGTCGACGGGCTCATCCACCTCACCCTCGGCCCCGGGCGGGGCGCCGGCCACGAGCGCCAGGTACTCCTTCGTCACGCGCCGCGCCGCGAACGCCTCGACCAGCGCGGCGTGGGCGGCGGCCGACCGGGCCACGAGCAGGAGGCCCGAGGTGCCGCGGTCGAGGCGGTGCACGAGCCCCCACTCGCGCTCGGCGCCGAGGTGCAAGAGGTCCGGCCAGGCGCCGACCAGCGCGTTGAGGACCGTGTCGGTGCCGTGCCCGGGGCCGGGGTGCATGGCCAGGCCCGGCGGCTTCCAGACGACGAGCAGGTCGGGGTCCTCGTGCAGGGCGCGCAGCCGCAGCCGCCGGTTGGGCATGGGCGGCGGCCGCGGCCCCGCCCGCGCCGGCGCGACGAGCACCTCGTCGCCGCGGGCCACGCGGTCGCCGCGCGCCAGCGCGCGGTCGCCCACGCGCACGCGCCCCTGGCGCAGGAGCTTGGCCGCGTGGTCGCGCGCGGCCGGGAGGCGGCGCGCGAGCACGTCCTCGATGGCGGCGCCGTCGTCGGCGGCGGCGACCGTGAAGCGGCGCGGCGCGGGGCCGCCGTCGTCGGTCGTCATCCCAGGCGCCGGATCGTGGCGTCGAGCTCGCGGCGGTTGATGAAGCTCACGACCTCCAGCTCGCCGCGGGCCGGCTGAAGGCGGAACAGCAGCCGGTGGTGGATCCCCACGCGCGCCGAGCACAGGTCGGCGCGCCGGCGCAGCCGCTTCACCTGCCCCCACACCTGCGGGTCGCCGCCGGCCACGCCCGAGACGACCCTCAGGGCGGCCCGGCCGAGGGCCCGGTCGGCGTCGCGGATCGCCGCCGCCGCGGCGTCGCTGAACAGCGGCACGAGCGCCGGCCGCCGCTCGTCGGGCGCCTCGAGCGCGGGCCCCTCGTCCTCGTCGTCCTCGTCCTCGCGGCGCCGCTCGGCCTCCGGCGCCGGCCGCGTGCGGGCCTCCTCCTCCTCGCGTGCCCGCGCCGCCTCGAGCTCGCGCCGCAGGGCCCGGCGCTCCTCCTGGCTCTCGGCCAGCACCGCCTTGAGCTCGTCGACCTTCTCGCGCAGCCGCGCCGCCTCGGCCGGATCGCGGGGCCCGGCGGCCCGCGCGCGGCGCCGCCCCCTCGTCGCGCGCGCGACTGCGCAGGCGGCGCACCTCCTCCTCCGAGCCCGACGCGCGCGTCGCCGCCCGCGCAGCCGCTCGCGCAGCGCGTCGGGGGTCGGCCTCGGGCTCGTCCGCGGCGGCCGCCCGCCGCGGCCGCTGCTTGCGCTGCGCCTTCGCCTCGGCCGCCGCCCGCGCCCGCGCCTCGCGGTCGCGCAGGAGGGCCTCGAGCACGCCCTTGTAGGGGTCGCCCGGCGGCAGGAGGAGGCGGTCGCGGGCGCGCTCGACGTCCTCGAGCAGCCAGCCCTCGCGCTCGGGGTCGGCCGGATCGAGGGCCCCGCGCGCGAGCAGCGCGCCCAGGGCCGGGTGGCGCACGAGGACGCGCAGGGCCACGAGCCCGGCCGTGCAGTCGGGCGCGTCGCCGCGCAGGGCGGCGGCCGCCGCCTCCTCCAGCCGCGCCAGCGCGTCGGGCCCGGGGTCGGCGATGGCAAGCAGCAGGCGCGCGTCGGGCGAGTCGCGCAGCGCGGGCTCCATGCGCCCGACCTGCTCGCGCACCACGCCCGCCTCGCCCGCCTGCAGGGCGGCCATGACGAGCTCCATGCGCCAGGCGTCGGGTGGGGGCGGCCCGCCGTCGTCGGCGCCGAGCTCGTCACCGTCGTCGTGGTCGCCGTCGCCGTCGTCGTCGTCCGCGCCGGGGTCCTGGTCGCCGGGGTCCTCGGCGCCGAGGTCGGGCACGTCCTCGGGATGCTCTCTCGCCCGCGCGACCAGAACCTCGGTGAAGCGCGCCGCCGGCGCCCACAGGCCGAGCTCGACGCAGGCGTGGTAGGCCTCGATCAGCCCCTCGGGCGCGGCGAGCCGCGAGGGCTCGAGGCGCAGGAGCTCGTGCGGGCGCAGGGCCTGGACCTCGGCCGCGCCGAGCGGGCCGCTCGACGCCGGAGCCTGGGCCGGAGCGCCGGCCGCCGGAGCGCCGGCCGCCGGTGCCGTGTCCGCCCCGCCGGCCGTCGGCTTGCCCTCGCAGCACTTCTTGAACTTCTTGCCGCTGCCGCAGGGGCAGGGGTCGTTGCGCCCGACCTTGCTCTCGGCCCGCAGCGGCGCGCCGTCGCCCTCGACCACCGGCGGCGCGTCGTCCTCCGGCAGGAGCTGCAGCGGCGGGCCGTTCACGCGCCGGCGCAGGGCCACGAGGTCGAACGGCGCCTCGCCGGCGCGGTCGAGCTCCGCGAGCCAGCGGCCGGCGACCGCCGTCAGGTGCGGGTCGCGCAGCGTCTTCGCGCACGTGGCCACCATGTCGCCGGCCTCGGGGTCGAGCTCCTCGCGCGCCAGGAGGCGCAGCTCGACCAGGAGCCCTGGCGGCGGCGGCGCGCCCTCGAGCAGCGCCGTGGCCAGGAGCAGCGCCAGGGCGCTGCCCGGCGCGTCGAGGCGGCGCGAGCCCGCGGCCTCGACCAGGGCGGCGACGCGGTCGCCCGTGGCGGCCGCGACCAGCGCCTCGAGGGTCAGGTCGTCGACGAAGGGCAGGACCGGCAGGAGGCGCCGCGCGTCGGGCCGCCGCCCGGCCGCGGCCGCCGCCAGGAGCAGCGCCCCCGCCGCCTCGCCCTCGGCCCCGGCGAGGGCGGCGTCGATCGCGACGTCGACCTCCGCCGCCTGCTCGGGCGCGGCGGCGACGCGGCGGCTCAGGCCCTCGATCGGCCCCCGGTTCAGCGGCGCCGCGCGCGCCAGGTCCAGCCACGACGTGTCGTCCACGGGCACGACCATGCCACGCCCGGGCGAGCGGCGGGAGGGGGGCGCGCATGGGCGACCGGCGCCCCGCCGTTGATGCCGGGGGATCCGTGTGCTCGGCCGCCGCTCCGTCACGGACGACGCCCCGGGTGCTCGGCGGCCGAGCACGGGGACCCCCGGCCGGAGTCGACCCGGTTCGCTCGCTCGAGGCCGCTCGCGCGGCCTCTCGGCCGGGCCTCCGGGCGGCGTATACTCCGCGCGTGGTGCTCCCCCCCGGCCCCTCGTCGTCGGCGCTCCTGCAGACGCTGGCCTGGGTGCGCCGGCCGGTCCGGCTGATGAGGGCCTGCCGCGCCGCCTACGGGCCCACCTTCCGCCTGCGCTTCGCCGGCGGGCGCGACTTCGTGTTCGTGACCCGCCCCGAGCACGTCAAGGAGGTGTTCACCGCCGACCCGGGCCTCGTGCTCGCCGGGCGCGCCAACGCCGCGTTCGCCCGCTTCATGGGGCCTCACTCGCTCTTCGCCCTCGACGGCGAGGCGCACCGCCGCCACCGGCGCCTGCTCGTCCCGCCGTTCCACGGCGAGCGCATGCGCGCCTACGGGCCCCTGCTCGTGGCGCTCACGCGCCGCCACCTGGCGCGCTGGCCGCGCGGCCGACCGTTCTCGCTCACGGCCGCCCTGCAGGCCCTCACGCTCGACGCGATCTTCGAGGCCGTGTTCGGCGTGACCGACGCGAGGACGATGGCCCGCCTCACCGGGCTCGTCGCGCGGCTGACCAGCCGCGCCTCGGCGCTCCTGGCCTTCGTGCCCTTCCTGCGCCTGGACCTGGGCCCCTGGAGCCCCTGGGGCCGCTTCGTGCGCTGCCGCGCCGAGCTCGACGCGATCCTCTTCGAGGCGATCGCCCGCGCGCGGCGCGCCGGGGGCGAGGACATCCTCGCCAAGCTCATCGAGGAGAGCGTGCGCCGCGGCGAGCCGCTCGGCGACGACGAGCTGCGCGACGAGCTGCTCACGCTGCTCGGCGCCGGCCACGAGACGACGGCCACCGGCCTGGCCTGGACCCTCTCGCGCCTGCTCGCGGCGCCGGCCGCGCTCGAGCGCGCCCGCGCCGAGGTGCAGGAGGTCGTCGGCCAGGCGGACCCGTCGGCCGAGCACCTGCCGCGGCTGACGTTCCTCGACGCCGTGGTGCAGGAGGCCCTGCGCCTCGACCCGCCCGTGCCGATCGCCGTGCGCCAGCTCGCCGCGCCGGCGCGCCTGGCCGGCTACGACCTGCCGGCCGACACGCGCCTGGCGCCCTGCATCTGGCTGGCGCAGCGCGACCCCGAGGCTTTCCCCGACCCCGACGCCTTCCGCCCCGAGCGCTTCCTCGGCGCGCGCCGCGGCCCGGCCGCGGCGTTCACCTGGTTCCCCTTCGGCGGCGGCGCGCGCGTGTGCATCGGGATGGCCTTCGCGCTGTTCGAGATGAAGCTCATCCTGGCCACGCTGCTGCAGGCCGCGCGCCTGCGCCCCGCGGCCGCGTTCAGCGGCCGCGCCGAGCGGCACGCCATCGTGCTCACGCCCGCGGGCGGGGCCCCCGTGACCCTGGAGGACGCGTGACGAGCAGGGCCCGCCGGCTGGCCACCTTCCTGCGCGTGATGTTCCCGCCGGCCTTCATGGTCCCGTCGGCGATCGTCAACGTCCTGTGCATCGACGGCGCCCTGCAGGCGCTGGCGGGCGACGCCACCCTGCGCTACGGCCTGCGCGCCGCGCTCTGCGCCGCGCTCGTGCTCCTGTTCATGCTCCTCCTGCGCGTCTACGACGAGCTCAAGGACGTCGAGACCGACCTGCGCCTCGGGCGCGCCGGCGACCCCCGCTACAAGGACCGGCCGATCGTCACCGGCGCCGTGCAGGAGGGCGACCTCGTGCTCCTGCGCAACGTCACCCTGACGCTCCTCGTCGCGGCCGGCCTGGCCCTGCGCGACCCGCTGGCGACCGGGACGGTCGCCGCCGCGCTCGGGCTGTGCTGGCTCTCGTCGCGCTGGTTCTTCTACCCGCCGATCTCGCGCAACATCCTGCTCGCGTTCGTCACGCACAACCCGCTTTCGCTGGCGATCTCGGCCGTCGTCGTGGCCGCCTTCGCCGGCGCGCGCGGCCCCGACGCCCTGGGCCCCTGGACGGCGCCGCTGATGATCGGCCTGTGGGCGCCGGTGGCCGCCTGGGAGGTGAGCCGCAAGCTGCGCACGCCCGCCGAGGAGACCGACTACCAGACCTACTCGAAGGTCCTCGGCCTGCGCGCGGCGGCCCTGATCCCGGGCGCGTTCGCCCTCCTCTCGGCCGCCTGCCTCCTGGGCGTCGCCCGGGCGGCCGGCCTGGCCTGGCCTGCGCCGGCGGTGATCGGCGCCGGGGCCGTCGCCGTCGCCGGCGCGGCCCTGCGCCTGTCGCTCGCCCCGACCCCGGCGCGCGCCGCCGGGCTGCGCCCGCTCGTCGAGGGCTTCGCTCTCCTGGCCAACGTGGGCCTCCTCGCCGCCCTCGTCCACGCCCGCGGCGTATCCTGGGGGCCGTGACCACCGCCGGCGACTCGTACGACGCGCTCCCCTACCCGAGCTACCCCTTCGCCCTCACGCACCCGGCGCGCCTGCACGTCCTGGGCGCGCTCGCCGGGCTCACGCCCGCGCCCCTCGAGGGCGCGCGCGTGCTGGAGCTCGGCTGCGCCGCCGGCGGCAACCTGATCCCCCTCGCCGTCGACTTCCCCGGCGCCCGCTGCCTGGGCGTCGACGCCTCGCGCCGGCAGATCGACGAGGGGCGGGCGGCGGTCGCCGCGCTGGGCCTCGACAACTGCGAGCTCCTGCACGGCGACATCGCCGAGCTCGGCCCCGAGCTGGGGACCTTCGACTACGTGGTGTGCCACGGCGTCTACTCGTGGGTGCCGCCGCGCGTGCAGGAGGCGATCCTGGGGCTGTGCGCGCGCCAGCTCGCCCCCGACGGCGTGGCGTACGTCAGCTACAACACGTTCCCCGGCTGGCGCATGCGCAGCATGATCCGCGACATGATGCGCTACCACGCCCGGCAGTTCGACGAGCCCGCCACGGCCGTGGCCCAGGGGCGGCGCCTCCTCGACTACCTGGCGCGCAACGCGGCGGACGTCCGCGGCGCCTACGCCGCGCTCCTCGAGCACGAGCTGACCCTCCTGCGCAAGCAGTCCGACGCCTACCTGTTCCACGAGCACCTCGAGGCCACCAACGAGCCGCTCTACTTCCACCAGTTCATCGAGCGCGTCGAGGCCGCCGGGCTGACCTACCTGGGCGAGGCCAGCCCCGGCGAGACGCGCCGGACGCTCTTCCCGGAGCTGGCCGACGACGTCGGGCGCGGGGCGCCGGCCGCCGTGCAGGTCGAGCAGTACCGCGACTTCGTCATCAACCGCTCCTTCCGCACGAGCCTGCTCGTGCGCCGCGACCGCCCCCTGCGCGCGGCCCCGACCCCCGAGGACGTGACCCGCTTCCTCGTCGCGGCGCGGGCCGAGCGGCGCGCGCCGCGCGAGGACGACCCGCCCCCGCCGCCCGACACGCCCCCCGGGCCCGAGGTCATGACGCTCGCCGGCAAGGTCGTGCGCGTGCACGTGCCGCTGGTCGTCGCGGCCCTCGACGCGCTCGACGCCGCCTGGCCGCGCGCCCTCGCCTGGGACGAGCTCGAGGCGGCCGCGGCCCCGGGCGACGAGGGCGGCGACCCGGCCACGCGCCGCGCGCGCCTCGCCGAGCAGGTCCTCGAGCTGTTCGCCGACGACCACCTCGAGCTGCGCCCCTGCCAGCCGGCCGTGGCCCCGCGCGTGGGCGACCGCCCGCGCGCGCACCGGCTCGCCCGGCACCACGCCGAGGCGGGCCTCGTGGTCACCAACGCGCGCCACGAGCCGCACGAGCTCGACCGGCTGGAGCGCGAGCTCGTGCGCGCCTGCGACGGGGCGCGCGACCACGCCGCGCTGGCCGCGGCGCTGGTCGAGGCGGCGGCGGCCGGCCGCCTCGAGGTGACGAAGGACGGGGCGCCCATGACCGACCCCGGCGAGCTGCGCGAGGTGTTCGAGCGCGTCCTGCCGGGGAAGCTGCGCGGCCTCTGGCGGCGGTCGCTCCTCGTCGAGTGACCGGCGTCGCGTGACCGGCGTCGAGTGGTGGCAGGCCGCCCCGGCGTGGCTGTAGGATCGACGCCATGGCGATCGCGGCGAAGTGCTGCCTGAGCTGTGGCGCGGGCCTCCCGGCGGACGGCCTCGTGTGCGAGTTCTGCGGCGCCGCCCACGTCTTCAGCGCCGGGGCCATGGCCGTGGCCTGCCCCGGCTGCGGCGCGGGCAACGCCGCCGACGCGCGCCACTGCGTGCAGTGCCGCGCGGCGCTCGTGGTCGCCTGCCCCGAGTGCCGCGCCGCGAGCCCGCACGGGAGCCGCTACTGCCAGGAGTGCCGCATCGAGTTCCGCGCCTACCGGCGCGCGCGCGTCCTGCGGACGCCGCTGGAGGTGCGCGAGGAGGCCGCCGCCGCGCGCGTGGTCGAGTGGCTCGACGGCCGCTGGTTCAAGGCGCGCGACCTGCGCGGCCGGCTGCGCGTGATCGACGCCGCGCTCCTGTGGGTGCCCACGTGGCGCCTCCGCGCGCGGGTCACGGGCGAGGTGCAGGGCCAGGCGTCGCAGACGCACCACCGCACGGTCAGCGGCCGCCGCTACGACGGCGAGGCCGGCCGCTGGGTGGAGACGGTCTCGTCCGAGCCGTACCTGGTGTGGCAGCACGTGACCAAGCGCTTCGACCGCACGCTGGACCTGCGGCTCCCCGCCGCCGCCGCCGCGGCCGGCTGCCAGGACGTGCTCGACCTGGCCGGCGCGCCCGCCGGCCGGCCGCTCGACGACGTCCCCGCCCCCGCCGGGCCGGGCGAGCGCGTGTTCGATCCCGACCTGATCGACCTGCAGGCGTTCGCCCGCCTCCGCGGCCAGGCCGCCGCGAAGCTCAGGGCCGAGCTGCTCGAGCGGGTCGAGGCGCTCGACGCGCGCTGGCTGCAGCCGACGCTCACGCTCACGTACGAGCCGGTGTGGCAGGTGGTCTACCGCTACCGCCGGGCGCACGGCGAGGCGCGCGTGCACGGGACGACGGGCGTCGTCGCCGGCCGGCGCCTCACGCTCCTCGACCAGTGGTTCTCGTAGGAGGCGGCGCGTGAGCGACGAGACGACCGGGGAAGCCGCAGGGGCGCCGGATGCCGACGATGCCGACGACGCCGAGCGGCGGGCGTGGAGGCTCATCGAGCGGCACGGCTACGCGGCGGCCGCCCTGGCCGTCCTGCCGGTCCCCTACAGCGAGACGCTCGGCGTGACGGCCATCCACGTGGGGATGGTCGTCGGCGTGGCGCGCGTCTACGGGGTGGAGCTGGGCCACGACTCGGCGGCGCGCCTCGTCGGGCGCCTGGGCGCGACGGTCGGGCTGTCGTACCTCGGCACGCGGCTGGCGATCGGCACGGCGAAGCTGATCCTGCCCGTGCTGCCGGGGCTGCTGGGCGCGCCGCTGGTGTTCGCCTCGACCCTGGGCCTCGGGGCCGTGGCGCGAGCGCACCTCGCGTCGCCCGAGCGCGAGCTGACCGACGATGAGGTGCGCGCGCTCTACCGCGGCGCGCGCGAGAAGGCGCGCGGCAGCTTCGACCCGGCCCGCGTCCGCTCGGCGGAGGCGCGCGCCGACGCGAGCGCCGAGCCGGCCGCCGTGCCCACGGCGGCGACCGCCCGCGCGCGCGAGCGGCTCGAGCGGCTCCGGCACCTCCGCGACCAGGGCTTCCTCGCCGCCGACGAGTTCGAGGCGGCCCGCCGGAAGCTCGATCATGAAGGCACGTAGAGCCTGACGCGATGAAGGCGCGGAACTCCCCGCGGAGCCATCCGCGCCGAGTTCCGCGGTCACCTCTCCAACTCCTTGCGTCTCGACTCGATTCGAGCGGAGTTCGACTTGCTGGGCGCCCCCTGAGAGGGGGGTCGGGTGCTGCGGCGGGAGGCGGCGGAGGGCAAGCGACGGCGACCGATTCCTCTCCCCGGAACGCCTCCCGTTCCCCGGGAGAACCCCGGGGGTCTTCACCGCAAGGGGCCGCTCCTCCTGGTCGAGGACGAGGTCATCGTCCGCGAGGTCCTCGAGCAGGTGCTCACGGACGAGGGCTACGAGGTCCTCACCGCGGGCGACGGGCGGCAGGCCCTCGAGCGCCTCCAGCAGGAGCGACCGGCCCTGATGCTGCTCGACCTCATGATGCCGATCATGGACGGCCACGAGGTCCTCGCCTGGCTCCGGCGGCGGGCGCCCGACCTGCCGGTCGTCATCACCACCGGAATGCAGGTGTCGCGGAGCATGCTCCGCGGCGCCAACGTGGTCCAGGTCATGCGTAAACCCTTGTCGCTCGAGGCCCTCCTCCAGGCCGTCGACATGCACGTGCCCCGGTGACTGGACCCCCCTCGCCCGGGCAGGGCAACGTGAGAAACTCCCGTGGAACCCGATCGCCACGGAAGTGAACCTCATGGAACGAGTCACCACCGGTGTCCCTGGTCTCGACACCATCCTGCGCGGCGGCCTGCTCCGTGGCGGCATCTACATGGTCATGGGCCGCCCCGGGAGCGGTAAGACGACCCTGGGGAATCAGGTCTGCTTCCACCACACCCGCGCCGGCGGGCGGGCCGTCTACGCCACGCTCCTCACGGAGTCGCACGGGCGCATGCTGGCCCTGCTCGAGACGTTCTCGTTCTTCGACCGCGGCGTGGTCGGGGCGTCGCTGCACTACGTGAGCGCGTACGGCGAGCTCGAGCGGGCCGGGCTGGGCGGGTTGCTCGAGGTCCTGCGCACGACGCTGCGCAAGACGAACGCCTCGCTCCTCGTCCTCGACGGCGTGCCCACGGCCGGCGCAGTGGCCCCGTCGGACCTCGAGCTGAAGAAGTTCATCCACGAGCTGCAGGTGGTCGTCGAGCTGGTCGGGGCCACGTGCCTCCTGCTCACGGGCACGAACCACCCGGACGCCCACTACGCCGAGCGCACGATGGTCGACGGGCTCATCCTCCTGTCGACTCGCGCGGTCGACCTGCGCGCCGTGCGGGAGCTCGAGGTCGTCAAGCACCGGGGGAGCGAGCAGCTCACCGGCCGCCACCTCTACCGCATCAACCACGACGGGGTCGTCGTCCATCCGCGCACCGAGGCTCTGGGCCTGCTCCCGCGGCGCGAGCCGACGGACCCGGCGCGGCGGCAGCCGCTGGGGATCCCCGGCCTCGACGCGATGCTCGGCGGCGGGCCGCGGGCCGGGTCGGTCACGCTGGTGAAGGGCCCGGCGGGCGTGGGCAAGACGCTCATCGGCCTGAGCTTCCTCGCCACGGCCCGCGACGACGAGCGCGGGGTGCTGCTCGGCTTCCACGAGTGCCCGGCGCGGCTCGTGCAGAAGGCAGCCGGCGTGGGCCTCCCGCTCGAGGCGGCCCTCGAGGACGGGCGCGTGACCGCGCTCTGGCGCCCCGAGGCGGAGGAGCTGGCCGACGCGCACGTCGAGGTCCTCCTCGACGCGATCCGCCGCGCCGGCGCCCGGCGCCTCGTGATCGACGGGCTGGGCAGCTTCATGAGCACGCTGGTCTACCCCGCCCGGGCGGCGCAGTTCTTCAGCACGCTGTTCCACGCGCTGCGCGGGATGGACGTGGCCACGCTCCTGACGATGGAGGCGCGCGACCTGGCCTCCGACGAGCCGCCGCTGCCCGTGAGCGGCGTCTCGGCGCTGGTCGACAACATCATCCACATGCGCCTCGTCGAGGTGGGCCCCGAGGCGCACCGGCTCGTGTGCGTGGCCAAGAACGGGCAGGACCCGCTCGACGGCGCCCTGCGCGAGCTGACGGTCTCGGCGCGCGGGGTCCAGGTCGACGTCACGCCCGCCCGCGCGCACGCCCTCCTGCGCGGCGTCCTCCGCAGCAGCGCGCCGGACGTGGTCTCCAACCTGGGCGAGGCGGGGCCCCCGGGGTGAAGACCGTCCTGGTCGTGGACGACGAGCCCGCGCTCGCCTGGGGGATCGGGCTGGTCCTCCAGGACGAGGGCTACGCCGTCGTCACCGCGTCGAACGGGCGGGAGGCGCTCGAGCGGCTCGCCGGCGGTCCGGTCGACCTGGTGATCACCGACCTCATGATGCCGACGATGAACGGCTTCGAGCTGCTCGGGCGCCTCGCCGAGAGCGCGACGCTGCGCGACGTGCCGGTCGTCATCATGAGCGCCATGGCGCGGGCCGGCGCGGAGGCGGCGCTCGGGAGCGCGCCGCGCGTCTACCTGCAGAAGCCCGTGACCGTCGCCGACGTGCTCGCCGCCGTCCGGAAGCTGATCGGCTGACCGCGCTCACCGCTTGATCTGCGAGCGAAGCGAGCAGATCGAGCGGTGGCGCGCATCCCCGAGCGGAGGCCGCGTAGCGGCCGGAGCGAGGGCGACCGGTGCCTCACTGCGGATCGGAGCATCGAGCCGCGCGCCCGGACGTGGACATCAGAACAAGCGACGGCCGCTGTGAGTGGTGTCCTCGACGGCTGCTCCGGTCGAGGCGGGTCACCCGAGAAACGCGGTAGCGCCGCTCTCTTCAGTGGCCCTGGGGTGTGCTCGACGGCTGCGCCCGCGGAGGCGGGGTCGGAGCGGCGCGCGCGGGCTGCCGAGACGACGTCGCGCGCGCGGCCTCGCCTCAGCCTCCGCGGCCTCGCCTCGTTCGCGGCTCGGATCGAAGGCTTGTCACCAGGCCGGCCGGCGAGCCTCGAGGGCTCCGTCGCTCTGACCCCTGCACGCCGGCCCTGGATCAGGCATCGTGGACGGGTCGAGCCGGCGGGCGGAGGGGCGAGGAGGCGGGCGTGAGCGACGACGCCCTGCGCGGGCAGGAGCGGCGGCTGCAGCAGGGCGGCGACCCGGCCGACGAGGCGCGCCTGCTCGCCGGCGCCCTGCGCGCGGGCCGGCTCACGCCCGAGCGGCTGGCGCTGGCGGCGTTCCGGCCACGCGCCGGCGCGTGAGGCCCGGCGGCGGCGCGCGCGAGGACCTGCGGGCTGGCTGGCGGCGCTGGACGAGGCGGGGCGCGCGGCGCTGGTGCAGGCCGCGGTCGCCGGCCTGCGCGCGGGCTGGGGCGACGTGCCCAGCCCGCGGGCCGACCTGGCGCAGGCGCTGCGCCTGCTCGAGGGCTGGGCCGGCTGCCCGTGCGAGGCCCACGCGGCGCCGGTGATCGGCATGGAGCCGGGGCTGGCGGGGGTCGTCGACCGCCTTGGCGTCGCCGACACCCGCGCGCGCTTCGCCCGGCGCGCCCAGGACGCGGCCCGCGCCGTCGGCGCGCTCGCGGGCCTGTCCTTCGGCGAGGACCCGCTCGAGGCGTGCCTCCTGGCGCTCCGCGGCGCCAGCGCGCCGGCCGCGCCGCTCGTGCGCTGGGCGCTGGACGGCCCGGGAGCGCCGTGAGCGACCAGGCCCTGCGCGCCCTGGAGCGGACCTGGCGCCGGAGCGGGCAGCCCGACGACGAGGCGCGCTACCTGGCCGAGGCCCTGCGCGTGGGGCGCCTCCCTCGCGCCCGGCTGGAGGTCGCCGCCTACCTGCGCCACGGCCCGGCCCGCGCGGCGCTCGGCGACGCCGCCCCGGCGGGCGACCACGCGCCCTGGGCGGCGTGGGCGGCGGCGGTCGACGACGACGCCGTTGCGCGTCGTCCGGCGCGCTTCAGGCCACAGCGCGCGCCGGGCTGAGCGCCGCGCCCGAGGCCGACCCGCCGCGTCGCGCGCCTGCGACCTCTCGAGGCGTGAGCCGGCGGCGCCCGCCGCCGAGCAGGCGCGGCCCCGCGCGAGGCGCGCGATGCCCTGCGGGTCGAGCGGGGACGCGCTCGCCGGGCGCGGCGAGGTCGAGCGGGCCTACCTCGGCTGGTCCCCGCGCGAGGCCTGCCTCCTCGGCGCTCGCGCCTCGACCCCGCGCCGGTGGCGCGGCGCTGCGGCGTGGCACGCCGCGCGCCGGGGCGCGCCGCCCCGTGGCCAGCGCTGCGGGCCGTGGTCGAGCCGGTGCTCGCGCGCCCGCCCCGGGCACGCCCACGCGCCGCGCGGGCCGGACACGGGTCGACGAGGCCGGCGCTCACCTGCGCGCGGCTGCGCCAGGTGACGCCGCAGTCGCGCTGGCGCTCGCCGCCTACGCGGGCGACGTGGCCGCCGCCGTGGCGCTTCCGCCCCGGTCCCCGGCGCCGCCCGCCGACGTCGTCGCCTGGTTTCGCGGACTGGCCGCGTTCGACCCGGCGTTTCGCCCGGCGCGCGCCGCGGCCGGCGCGGCGGGGCACGTCCTGCGCTGGCCGCTGACGAACGCCTGGCTCGGCGCCCTGACCACGCCCGCGCGGGCACGCGGTGCGGGCGGACGTCGTCAGCGGGCGCGCGCCGCGTGCGACGCCCTGCGTGAGGCCGAGCGGCCGACGGAAACCGCGCGGGCGGCGATCGCGGCCTGCGGCGGCCGACCTCGCGCCCGGCCCGATCGACCGCGCGGCGCCCGGGGACCGCGCCCTGCGCCCGCTCGAGGCCCTGCGCGCCGCCCTGGCCTGCGCCAGCGGGGCGGGCGACGCCGCCGACGTCCTGCGCGCCCTGCTCGGCGTCGTGGAGGACCCGGGCGAGGTGGACCTCCTGGCCCGCGGCCTCGTGGCCGGGTGGGCCCTCGCCGAGGGCTGACCGACCGCCTACGCCGTCCCGCGCTCCTCGGCGAGCAGCGTCACCAGCGCCCGGCCGAGCCGCTCGTACTGCGCCGGGTGGTTGTAGCGCTGCGCCGACACCCGCACGAGGCGCCGCGGGCGCGCCGGCCAGGCGAACACCGGAACCTCGATGCGCCAGCGCTCGAGCAGCGCGTCCTGCAGCGGCTCCGTCCCGAACCGCGACGGCCGCGACCCCGCCGGCGCGTCGCGCAGGGGCACGGCCGCCAGCGCGCCGAGCATCGCCTCGGGCGCCGGCGGCGGGACGTCGAGCGCCGCGCACAGCGCCCTCCGCGCCTCGAGCGCCAGGGCGCGGTTGGCGGCGCGCAGGGCCGGCCAGCCGCCCGCGACCAGGGCGCCCACGTGCTCGATGGCGGCAGGGACGCAGAGGAACGCGGTCGGGTCGCTCGTGCCGGTCCAGTCGAACTCCAGCCGGAAGCGGCTGCTCGTCCCCAGCGGGCGGGTGGCCCCGTGGCTGACGACGAGCGGCCGCAGCCCCGCCTGGCGGTCGCGCCGGACGTGCAGGAAGGCCGCGCCCTTGGGCGCGCACAGCCACTTGTGGCAGTTGCCGGTCGTGTAGGCCGCGCCCGTGGCGTCGAGGTCCACGTCGACCATCCCGGGCGCGTGCGCCGCGTCGACCAGCGCGTCGACGCCGCGCGCGGCGAGCGCGGCGACGAGGCGCCGCACCGGGAACACGAGCCCCGTCGGGCTCGTCACGTGGTCGAGGAGCGCCAGGCGCGTGCGCGGCGTCACGGCGGCCAGCACGGGCTCGACGACGTCGTCCTCGGACGCCAGGGGGAAGGGCACGCGCGCGACGACGATCCGCGCCCCGGCGCGCGCGGCGACCGCGTCGAGGGCGTTCTTGCACGCGCCGTAGGCGTGGTCGGTCGTGAGCAGCTCGTCGCCGGGCGCGAGGTCGAGCGCGCGCAGGACCGTGCTCACGCCGGTCGTCGCGTTGGGGACGGCGGCGAGGTCGTCGGGGTCGGCGCCGACGAAGCGCGCCAGGTCCGCCCGCGCCCCGGCGATCAGGTCCTCGAGGTCGCGCACGAAGAACTGCACCGGCTGCCGCTCGAGCCGGGCGCGCAGGGCGTCCTGGCGGGCGAGCACGTCGCGCGGGCAGGCGCCGAACGAGCCGTGGTTGAGGAAGTCGATCGTCGGGTCGAGCGTCCAGGCGGCGGCGAGCGTCATGGCGCCACCATACGACGGCCGGATCGTCACGATCGTGTCCTGCGTGGGCTGCGCACGCCGCGCGCACCTGCGCACGCCGTGCGCGTGCATCCGCGCACGCCGTGCGCGTCTGCGACGCGGCGGCGTGTACGGGCTTCGTCACGTGTCAGCCAGGCGCAAAACACCTGGCGGATCCTGCCGAGCGACATGGAGTTGAGGCGCTCTCCCCGGATGTGGATCGCCGCTTGCCCAGGTGCGGCGCGGAGCGAGGAGAGACGCATGCGCCGAGTCGCCGCCGTGGTGAGCGTCTTCATGGTCGGGCTGGCCTCGCCGGGCTGCGGCGGGGGCTCGTCCGGCGGCGGCGGCGGGGCCACGGCCGCCGCGTCGACCGCCGCACGCACGAGCCCGTTCGAGGTGCTCGAGCTGACGCCCGATCGTGCCCCGGCCGCCACGACGCCGCGGCTGACGCTGATCTTCTCGCGCCCGGTCGACGTCGGCACCGTCCGCCCGGGCGCCACGCTCGTGGCGCTCGAGGACGTCGACACGAACCCGGGCGGCTCGTTCGGCCCGCTCGACGGCGACGTCACCGCCCTCGATGCGTCGGGCACGCGGCTGACCTTCACCCCCCGGCGGGCCTTCCGCGAGGGGCGCGAGGTGCGCCTGGTCCTCACGCGCGGCGTCCTCGACCAGGACGGCGAGCCGCTCGAGCGCGGCGCCGCGGGCGCGGCCCTGTCCTTCCTCGGCGCGATCCCGGAGGCGGTGTTCGAGGGCCGCTTCCAGCCGACCGCCGCCCCGGCCGCGCCACCGCCCCCACCGACGGCCGCGCCGGCGTCGCCGCCGGCCGCATCGACCCCCGCGCCCTCGACGCCCGCGCCGTCGACGCCCGCACCGTCGACGCCCACGCCGACGCCCGCGCCGTCGACGTCGCCCACGCCGCCCGGCATCCGGCCCACGGCCTTCCAGCCGGAGGCGGGGACCGACGTGTGGCACATCGACTTCGACCTGCGCGCGACGACGTTCCTCGACGACATGGCCCGCCACGGCCTGCGCTCGGGCGACGCGACCACCGACCGCCTGGCGCGCGACCTGATCGCCGGGCAGGCGATCTCCTGGTGCGCGCAGAAGTACCTGCGCACCGCCGACGGGCGCGCCGTGGCCGGCCGGAGCTGGCGCATCTCGTTCACGGCCACGAACCCCGGCGGGACACCCGGGCGCACCCACTCGCGCCAGGCGGTCGGCGGGCGCCACGCCACCAACGCCAGCACGCTGGGCGTGTCGCTCTACGACGCGGGCAACCGCGGCCGCGAGGACAACTCGACGGCGGGCCGCCTGGGCGTGTTCGCGCGGCAGATCTTCGGCCAGCGCTCCGTGCTCGACCCGGCGCTGACGTCACGCGACCGCCGCTACCTCGACGGCAGCTACGCCCTGGGCGACGGCACGGCGCAGGAGGACGCGCGCCTGCAGCGCATCCTCAGCGTCGCGTCGGACTGGGGGCACGCGCTGGGCGCCGTGATCGCGCACGAGGTCGGCCACTCGGTCGGCCTGGCCCACGACGACAGCGACTCCATCGGGGTCATGCGCACCGCCACGGGGGCGCAGCTCCTCTCGAACCGCAACAGCCGGATGAGCGCGACCAGCGCCGCGGTCCTCGACCGCAACCTGGGCCGCTCGCGATGAGCCCGAGGACGAAGATCATGCGCCACCACGCCGTCAGCCTGGCCCTCGTCACCGCCCTCGTCGCGGCGGCGCCGGCCGCGGCCTCGCTCGTCGACCGCGAGGCGGTGACCCTCGGCCGCCTCGTCGACGACCTCGACCTGGCGCTGGTCGTCCGCGTCGACGCCGCGCGCGGCGACGCGCTCGACCTCGCCGTGCTCGAGCGCCTGCGCGGCCCGGCCGTCCCGGACGCCCTGCGCCTCGTCCTCTCGCACGAGGTGGCCTGCGACCTCGCCGCGCGGCCGGGCGAGCGGCTGGCGCTGTTCCTGGCGCTCGGACCCGACGGGCGGGCCGAGGCGCCGGTCACCGTGTGGCAGGCGGTGCGCCTCACCGACGACGCGGCCGCGGCGCTCGTGCGCGACGCCGTGCGCAGCCGCGCGCCCACGATCGGCGGCGACCCGCGCGCGCTCGAGCGGGCGCTCTTCCGCCAGCTCGAGGCCGACGGCGCGGGCCCGGCGGCCGAGCGCGCCGCGCCGACGCCGCGCTCGACCCAGCTCGCCTTCAGCGCCCTCGCCCCGACGCGGCCGAGGTCGGCGCGCTGGCGCGGCCCTCGCGCGGGGCCGCCGAGGTCGATCTCGCGCGGCTGGCCGCAAGTGACGCCGCCCTGGTCGCGCCGCTCCTGCAGCGCGATGCGCGCGCCCCCGCGGCCGCGCTGACGCCCGCCGCGCGGCGGCGGAGGCGCTTCGCCGCGCTGGACCTGGACGCGGCCGCCGAGGCGCTCGCGGGATGACGTCGACGCCGCTGACCCGGCCCGCGACGACGTCGAGGCCCGGCGCCCTGCGCGACCTCCGCGCCGCGCGCCGCCTGACCCTGGCCCTCGACGACCCGCGCCCGGCCGCGGCGCGCCGCCCTGCGCGCCCTGGGCGACCGGCCGGACGCCGAGGCGCCGCGCGCCGACGGCGCTGGCCCGCGACGGTCGACGACGACGCGCGCGGCGCCCTGGCCGCCCTGGCCCGCGCGGGCGCCGGGCAGGCCCTGCGCCGCCTGGAGGCCGACCTCCCCGACCCCGCGCGGCGAGCGCTGGCGGGCGCCCTCCGCCGCGACCCGGTGAGCCTCTCCGACCAGGTCCTCGACGCAGTTCAGACCAGCCCGTCGCGGTAGGCGCGGGCGACCGCCTCGACGCGCGAGCGCACGGAGAGCTTGCGGAACATCCGCTGCACGTGGTTGCGCACCGTCGCGCGCGCGATGCCCAGGTGGGCGGCGATCTCCTCGCCACGCGCCCCGCGGGCGAGCAGGGCCAGCACCTCGCGCTCGCGGCGCGACAGGCCCACGTCCGCGCTCGCCGGGCGGAGCGCCTCGTCGGCGGTCTCGTGCATCTGGAAGAGCAGCCAGGGCCGGCCTGCGACCTGTGTGGCCAGGACCGTGCAGCCGACGACGAAGCGCCGCCGCTCGCCGTCGGCCCGCCGGAGCGTCACCGTCTGCGGGGCCGGCGTCCGCCCCGCGCGCACGGGGCCCAGGAGCGGCCCCTCCGTCGACCACGCGTCGCCATCGTCGCCGCCGAGCAGCGCCTCGCAGCGGCGCCCCAGCGCGGCCGCCTCGGCGTGGCCGAGGCGCAGGGCCGCCTCGGGGCTCCACCCCACCACGACCCCGTCCACGTCGGCGACGAAGGCCGCGCCGCGCACCCGGCGCAGCAGGGCGCGGACGCCGTCGACTCCACCCATCCCCTCGGAGACCGGTTCCACCTGGCCCTCTTGCCACTCAATGTATCGCCTTCGTATAGCTTCCGTCAATGTATGCGACGAGAAGGCGCGCCGGAGCGGCGCGGCGACGGGAGGACGCGGTCGCCGGCCGCGGCTCGAGGGGCGCCCGGCCCTCCTGACCGGTGGTAGGATCCCGGCCGCGAGAGATGGGGCTGGCCGGGGCGAGGTTCCGGCCGTATCCTGCTCCGTTCACACAACAGTCAGGACGCGGCGGCCCCGCGCAGGGGCCGCCGGCGTTCACGAGAAGACGCAGTCAGAGAAGGATCTGGTCCGGCATGTCGACGAAGCCGAACGTCTCCGTCGTCGTCCAGCGCGACGAGAGCATCGAGCGCGCGCTGAAGCGCTTCAAGCGCCTCTGCGAGCACGCGGGGATCCGCAAGGCCGTCCGCGCGAAGAGCTACTACGAGAAGCCCAGCGAGGCGCGCCGCCGCGAGCTGCGCAAGGCGATCCGCAACCGCCGCCGCGCGGAGAAGAAGGCGCAGGAGCGGGCGCAGCGCAAGCTGGACCGCGGCCGCAACCGTGGCCCGCGCCGCGGCTTCGACGGGGGCGACGGCCCGCCGATGGACGGCGGCCGCGACCACGGGTAGCCGCCCCGGCGCCGGCCTCGTCGGCGCCTCTCGAACGTCATGACTCCCACGGACCGGCGCCGCAGGCGACGACTGCAGGTGCCGCGTCCCCGTGACAACACGGTCGCTCCTGGTCACCTTGCGCTCACGCGCGTGGATGGTCTCCTGACGGGTGTCCCCGGGGGGACGGGAGTCTGCCGTGCACCGCTCGCGCCTCGAGCACGCCCTCATCGTCGGCCTCGCCGCCCTGACGGCGCAGGCCTGCACCCCGCACCCGCGCGCCCTCGAGGACGAGGCGCGCGCCACGGGCCAGCCCTCCGGCCGCGTGCCGCTGTGGGACGACCTGGGCACGTTCCATCGCCCGGTCACGACGCCCTCGGCCGACGCGCAGCGCTACTTCGATCAGGGCCTGCTCCTCGCCTACGCGTTCAACCACGACGCCGCCCTCCTCGCCTACGAGGAGGCGGCCACCATCGACCCGAACTGCGGCATGGCCTGGTGGGGGATCGCGCACGCCAACGGCCCGCACATCAACCTCCCCGTGCAGGACCCGGCGCGGGCGCAGCGCGCCCTGCGCGCCCTCGAGCGCGCGCGCGCGTGCGAGGGCCTGGCCGAGGTCGAGGTCGCCCTCATCGAGGCGCAGGCGGCGCGCTTCTCGCCGGACCCGCAGGCGGACCGCAAGACCCTCGATCGGGCCTACGGGACCGCGATGGCCGGGGTGTGGCGCCGGTTCCCCCGCGACGCCGACGTGGGCGTGCTCTACGCCGAGTCGCTCATGAACGTCAACCCGTGGGACCTGTGGACGCCCGACGGCCAGCCGAAGCACGACGCGCTGGAGATCGTGGCCACGCTCGAGGCCGTGCGCGCGTTCGCGCCGGACCACCCGCAGGCCAATCACCTCTACATTCACGCCGTCGAGGCGTCGCGCGAGCCGGAGCGGGCGATCGACGCCGCCGACCGCCTGCGCCACGCGGCGCCCGGCGCGAGCCACCTCGTGCACATGCCGTCGCACATCGACGTGCTCACCGGCCGCTTCCAGGAGGCGTCCGAAGCCAACGAGCGGGCCATCGCCGCCGACGAGAAGCACGGCCGCGCGACGGCGCGCACGGGCTTCTACCAGGTCTACATGGCGCACAACCGCCACATGCTGGCGTTCGCGTCGATGATGGAAGGCCGCCAGGAGGCCGCGCTCCGGGCCGCGCGCGACATGGTGGCGCAGGTGCCGCCCGAGTTCCTCGCCGGCGACTTCGGCCCGGCGATCGACGGCCTCATGCCGGTCGTGCTGCACACGCTCGTGCGCTTCGGCCGCTGGGAGGAGGTCCTCGCCGAGCCGCCGTTCGGGCCCGAGCTCCTGGCCGCCAACGCGGTCCGCAGCTACGCGCGCGGCGTCGCGCTGGCCGCGCTCGGCCGGCTCGACGAGGCGCAGGCGGAGCTCGACGCGCTCGCCCGCGCCGCCGCGACGATGGACGACCGACCGATCGGCAACACGCCGGCCAAGCGGGTGCTCCAGGTGCCCCTGAAGGTGCTCGAGGGCGAGCTCCTGTTCCGGCGCGGCCAGGAGGCCGAGGGGATCGCCGCCCTGCGCGAGGCCGCCGTCGCCGAGGCGACGCTGACCTACGCGGAGCCTCCCGACTGGATGCAGCCCGTCCGGCACACGCTGGCGGCCACCCTCCTCGTCGCCGGGAGGCCGGTCGAGGCCGAGCAGGCCGCGCGCGAGGACCTGCGGCGCTTCCCGAAGAACATCTGGTCGCTGACCGGCCTGGCCAAGGCCCTCCGCGCGCAGGGGCGCGCCGGCGACGCGCAGGAGGTCGAGGCGGAGCTGGGCAAGCTGCGCGAGCGCGCCGACATCGACGTGCCGTCGCCCTGCCTTTGCCAGCCCGGCTGAGTGGTGTGATCGACGGCTGCGGCCGCGGATGCTGGGTGGGGCGGCGCGCGCGCGGGCTAGAAGTATGCCGGTTCGCCCTGTGCGCTCAGGCGAGGCGGCCGAGCCCCCACAGGCCGAGGACGACGAGGAGCCCCGCCACCAGGAGGGCGGCCACCACCCAGGGCCAGCGCGAGCGCGCCGCCGGCTCGCGCCGGCGGCGGGCCGTGGGCCGCGCGACCGGGGCTGGCGCCGTGGCAGGCGCCGGCGCCGACTCGAGCGGCGGCAGGGCGTAGCCGGGCGTGATCGTGAGCTCGGCGAGCGGCGTCGGCAGCGCGGGCGGGGCCTCCTGGGGCGTCGTCGACGCGGCCGGCGACGCCGACGCCGCTGACGACGCGGGTGGGCGCGACGGGGGCGGCCCCTTGCGCAAGGTGGCGGCGATCTCGTCGCGGTTCATCGGCGCCGTCACGGCGCCCGGGTCGAAGCCCGGCAGGAGGTCGCTGCCGCTCCCCGGGCCGGCGCCGGGGTCGCCCTCGGCCGCCGCCAGGGCGGCGAAGCCCTGCGGCGCGAGCAGGGTGTGCATCTCGTCGGCGACCTCGTCCTCGCTCCGCGGCGCGCCGCCCCCGGGCAGGAGGAAGACCTCGCCGAAGGCCATCGTGCGCTCGACGTCGGCCGGCGGCGGCGAGGCCGTCGGCAGCGGCAGGACGCCCGGCCAGCGGTCGGTGCTGGCGCTGACGCGCGCCTCGGCGCCAGGCAAGGGCAGGACGCCCTGCCAGCGCTCGGTGTCATCGGGCGGCAGCGCCGGCTCTTGTCGCGGCGGCGCGCTTGGCGCGGGCTGCGACTGATGCAGCGGACCTCCGGCGTAGGCCGCGAAGCCCAGGACCAGGCAGCCGCAGCGCGGGCAGGGGTGCTCCTGGCGCCGCGCCAGCGTGGCCTGCGGGATCGCCAGCTCGCAGGCGTCGCAGCGCACGGCGCGGGCGCCGGCGCCGCGCGCCAGGATGGCCTGCACCGCCGGCGCCGTGAGCCCGCCCTGCACGAGCAGCCGCGCCATCGACGTCGGCCGCTTCGCGGTCGCGCGCCGCAGCAGGTCGACGCCGAGCTGGTCGCGCTGCGCGGCGGAGATCACCCCGTGCGCCACGGCGAGCTGGCCGAGGCTGACCTCCGCGGCGGCGTCGAGCGGTCCTGCCATCCCCGGCGAGTGTAGCCGGGCGGCCGTCCCAGGTTCAGGCCGCCCTGCGCGCGGCGTCCCGCCGCGCGGCCAGGGCCGCCCGCGCGGCGACCCGGTCGTCGAAGGGCAGCGTGCGGTCGACGAGCACCTGCCCGGCCTCGTGCCCCTTGCCGGCGACGACCACGACGTCGTCCGCGCCGGCGGCCGCGACGGCGGCGTCGATCGCGGCCGCGCGGTCCTCGATCACGCGCGCGGCGCCGGGGCGGTCGAAGCCCGCCAGCACCTCGGCGAGGATCCGCGCCGGCGGCTCGGAGCGCGGGTTGTCGGAGGTCAGGTAAGCGACGTCGGCGTGGCGCTCGACGGCCCGGCCCATGGGCGCTCGCTTGCCGCGGTCCCTGTCGCCGCCCGCGCCGAAGACCACGTGCAGGCGGCCCGCGACGAGGGGGCGCAAGGCGGCCAGCACGCGCTCCAGCGCGTCCGGGGTGTGGGCGTAGTCGACGACGACCAGCGGCTCCCCCGGCCCGCCGCGGACCGGCTCGAGCCGGCCGGGCACCCCCTGGCTGGCCTCGAGCGCGTCGCGGATGCGCCGCGGCGCGACCCCGACCGACCACGCCGCGGCGGCCGCCGCCAGCGCGTTCTCGACGTTGAACGGCCCGACGAGCGGGAGCCACAGCGGCAGCGCCTCGCCGCCCAGCGCGAGCTCGAGCCGCGTGCCGTGCAGCGAGGTCACCTCGAGCCTCGCCGTGACCTCGGCGTCGGGCCGCGGGCGGCCCGCCGCGTGCCAGCCGTAGCGCACGACACGCGCCCGCGTGCGGCGGGCGAGGGCGGCCGAGAACGGGTCGTGCACGTTGAGGACGGCCGCCGCGTCGGCGTCGAGGTCCTCGAACAGCCGCGCCTTGGCGTCCCCGTACGCCTCCAGGCTCCCGTGGTAGTCGAGGTGGTCGCGCGTGAGGTTCGTGAACACGCCGCAGCGGAAGCGCACGCCCGCCGTGCGGCGCTGGTCGAGCGCGTGCGACGAGACCTCCATGACCAGGTCCCGTCCGCCGGCCGCCCGCGTCTCGGCCAGCGCCCGGTGGAGCGCCGGGCCGTCGGGCGTGGTCATCGCCGCCGGGACGTCGCGGCCGCCCACGCGGTTCTTCACCGTCCCCAGGAGCGAGCAGGGCCGCCCCGACACCTCGAGGATCCAGTGGGCGAGGAACGTCGTCGTCGTCTTGCCGTTGGTCCCCGTGACGCCGATGACGCGCACGTCGCGCGACGGCGCGCCGTGCAGGCGGTCGAGGACGAGGCCCAGCGCCTCGGACGCGTCGGGCACCACCACCACCGGCGCTCCGACCCCGGGCAGGTCACGCTCGGCGACGACCGCCACGGCGCCGCGCCGGACGGCGTCGGCGGCGAAGGCGGCGGCGTCGTGGCGCACGCCGCGTCGGGCCACGAACACCTGCCCGGGCTCGACCCGGCGGGAGTCGGCCTCGACGCCGGTCACCGGCGGGTCGGCCTCGGGGAGCCGGGGGGCGATCCCGGCGAGGAGGGCGCGCAGGGTGATGGTGGTCATCACCCGATCTATCGACCGGCGCGGTTGCGCACCTGAACGGCGGAACGGCGACCCCGTCGCCGAGGGCCATCCCGCGAGGAGCCGCGGGATCAGGGCGAGCGCTGCTCGATGTCCGTGACCACCTGGTCCACCGGCAGCCCCAGCGCCTCGACGAGGAAGCGCACCTTCCGGGCGCACTCGCGCGGGTCCTCGCCGGGCTTGCACACGGCGTGCAGGCGGACGGTCCCGTCCTCGAGGATGTCCACGTCGATCCCCTCGAGGTCGTCCGCAGACGGCTGCTGCGGGAGGCGGTCCGAGGGGTCCGTCGTCACGGGGGCGCGCTGCTACTTACTGCCCGGCGGGCGGCGTCGGGGGCGTGTCGACGCCCTCGGGCTTGCCCCGCAGCGCGGCCAGGGCGGCCTCGCGCGTCTGGTTGAGCACGTCGCGCGACGTGCCCAGCTCGAGCAGCTCCGACTCGAGGCGCACGATCTCCTGGCCGAGGACCTCGGCGCGCTGCCGCAGCTCGTTGGCGCGGACGAGCGCCTCGTGGGCCTGCTGCCGCTCGCGGCTCAGGCGCTCGATCGCGCTCTGCGACTCCTGGCGCTCGGTCTCGACACGCGCCAGCTCGAGCTCGAGCGCGTCCTTGCGCGCGCGCGCCGACGTCGTCCGCTCGCGGAGGATCCCCATGCGCTCGTCGAGCGCCGCGATCTCGGTCTCGCCCTGCACCAGCGCGCGCCGCAGCGCGTCCTTCTGCTGCTGCATGGCGCCCTTCTCCGTCTCGAGCCGCGCCACCTGGTCGTGGAAGGCGTCGCGCTCGGCCTGCAGGCGGGCGAGAACGTCGCGCTGCTCGTCGACCGTGACCTTGATCTGGTCGCGCGTGGCGTGGACGTGGGCCAGCTCGGCCTCGAGGGCGCCCTTCTGCGCCGAGAGCGCGGCCAGCTCGCCGCGCCGAGTGGCCAGCGACTCCTCGAGGGTCGACCGCTCGGACTGCAGCCGGCCGAGCTCCTGCCGCTGCCCGGCCATCGCCGTGGCCAGCTCCTCGCGCTGGACCGCGAGCTGCGCGAGCTGCGCGCGATGCGCCTCGGCCTCGGCCGCGAGCCGCTCGCGCTCGGCGCCGAGGGCGGCGACCTGCCCGCGCGTCTCCTCGACGCGCCCGCCCACGACGGTGCGCTCGGCGCTGAGCTGCGTCAGCTCCGCGTTGAGCGAGGCGAGCTGCACGTGCTCGTGGTGGATCTGGCCCTTCTTCTTCCGGTTGTCGAGGACGAGCTCGCCGTAGCGCTCCTCCTGCTGGGCGATGGCCGCCTCGTACTCGCGCAGCCGCTGGGCGCGGGCCACGGCGAGCCGCTCGAGCTCGTCGGCGCGCATGCGCCGCTGCGAGTCCTCGGCCTCGAGCAGGGCGCGGTCGACGATGTTCGGCGCCGCGCAGCCGGCCGACGCCATCCCGGCGCCGAGGGACGCGAGCACGAAGAGACGGAGCGTCGAGGTCGACGAGCGCATGGCGTCATCCTCCTGCCGTCGCGCGAGCCGCGCGACCGCCGAGCACCCCTGCCCGGAGCACCGGCGTATCGACAAAGCATAGCCGTCGCCTGGAGTCGCCGCCAGCGCGCCTCGGGTTACACCCGTGCGGCACCCGCCCGACCCTACCCGCGCCATGCCGCTGTGTGCCATCCGACGTAATCCACTCCGACACAAAGGGCTGCACCATGAGTCCCGCCGGCCAGCGGGACCCGCCAGGGGAGGTATCCTGGCGGGCCCTCGGACCCGGGACGGAGGACTCGTGACCCCGACGCGCAGCGCGGACAACCTGATCTGGATCGACCTGGAGTTCACCAACCTCGACCCGGCGGCGGCCTACATCATGCAGGCCGCCATGATCGTCACCACGCCCGACCTCGTGCCGATCCCTCCGCCGGGGATCCCGGAAGAGGTAGGTGGGCTCCTGTTCGACGTCCACCTGAGCGCCGACCAGGCGGCGACAGCGTCCGACTGGGTGCGTCAGAACCAGGCCGAGCAGCTCCGCCGCTCGCAGGGGGAGGAGGCCGTCCCGGTCGATCGGGTGGAGGAGCTGTTCGTCGCCTACCTGCTGACCGCCTGCGAGGTGCCCGCGAGCAAGCGCGACCGCCCGCTCCTCTGCGGCAACTCCGTCCACGGCGACTACCGCTTCATCTGCCGGCACATGCCGCAGCTCGAGAACCTGCTCAGCTTCCGGCTCCTCGACGTCACGACGCTCAAGGAGATCGCGCGGCGCTGGTGCCCGGACCTCGAGTACCGAAAGACCGACGACACGATCAAGGAGTGGTACCCCGGCCGCGTCGCGCTCGAGGGCGAGGCGCACGACGCGCTCTACGACATCAAGGGCTCGATCGCCGAGCTGAACTACTACCGCCACCGGCTCTTCGCCGACCCCGCGCGCCGCGGCGCGGTGGCCCCCCCGGGCCGCTCCATGTGATCGACGGCCGGGGCCGCGGCCGCGGCCTCGTCGTCGCGCCGCGCCCGTGGCCACGTTCCACTCGTCGCCCCGTCGTCGCACCGCAGCCTGCTGCGCCGACCGTGCCGGTCACCGCCGCAGCGTCTCCGCTCCTCGACCCTCGTCGCATCGTCGCCTCGTCGCGGCGCAGCAAGCTGTCCAGGCTGCGCCGCTGCGACCGATTCAGGGACCAGCCACGCGCAGCCAGGCCGCCTGCGGCTCTACGGCCGAGGGAGGCAACCTGCTCGACAGCGTCGCCGTCAACCCGGTCGCCGCATGGGATGGCGCGCGGCGACCCGCGTCCAGAGCCGCGACGCGATCGGCGTGCACGCGGCGACCGAGAACCGCTCGGGGTCGCCGAAGCTCGAGGTGAACACGCGCGAGACCAGGAGGGCCATGTCCCTCGCAGCCTGCACGCGCTGGAGGCCCTTGGCGATCGACCGGACCTCGGGGTCGTACTCCGGGTCGTCGGGCGCCGCATCGGGGCCCAGCAGCCCGTAGGGGTCCCACGCGTTGACCTCCCCGCGGATCAGGTCCACCAGGCGCGGCTGCGGCATCGAGCCCTCGGTCCGTCACTCGTCTCGCGTCAGTAGAACCCCTCGCGTCGGGCGTAGCGGGCCGCGCGCTCCGCGTCGTAGGCCGCCGCGTCGATCGCGTCGCCGCGCAGGCAGGCCATGACCTCGCCCATGGAGGGCAGGGCGGCGCGGTCGACGAAGCGCGTCGGGTCCCACAGCTGCGAGCGAAGGAAGGCCTTCGAGCACTGGGTGTAGGCCTCGTCGATGTCGACGAGGATCCCCAGCCTCGGCGCCTTGCCCTCGACCGCGCAGGGCGCGAGGAGCGCCGGGTCGGTCGTCAGGCAGGCCCGGCCGTTGACGCGGAAGGTGTCGCCGACGCCGGGGATGACGAAGAGCAGGCCCACGCGCGGGTTCTCGAGGATGTTGCGCAGGGAGTCGGCGAGGCGGTTGCCGGGCCGCTCGGGGAGGAGCAGCGTCCGGTCGTCGAGGATGCGCACGAAGCCGGGGGGGTCGCCGCGCGGGCTCACGTCGCAGCGCCCGGCGGCGTCGGACGTCGCCAGGCACACGAAGGGCGAGCGCTCGACGAACGGGCGGGTGGCCGGCGACAGGCGGTCGGCGAGCTTGCCCCGGACGAGCGCGGTCGGCTCGCCGATCAGGGCGCGCAGGGCGGGCTCGTCGGTGACGAGCGCCGAGGTCAAGCGGTGGGTCATGAGGCCAGCGTGGCAGGCCGGGGCCGGGACCGCGAGCCGACGTCGTCGGCGCGGCGCCGTCCGGCGCGGCCGCGAGCCGCGTGGCAGGACGTGGCAGTCAGTGGGCCCGGCTGCGAGTCGCCGACACCGGCGCGGCGCCGCGCGGCGTGAACCGCGAGCCGCGTGGCAGGGTGGGTGTGGCAGGTCCGCGGCCGCGGCCGCGAGCCGCGCCGTCCCAGGGCGCGGCGCTGCCGGTCAGGCCAGGAGGCGCGCCACGAGCGGGGCGGTCGCGGCCTCGGCGGCCGCCGCGAGCCAGGCGCGGGTGAGCTCAGCGACCCGTACGTCGCGCGTCGCCGCGTCGAGCGCGAGCCCGCCGGCATCGACCTCGACGAAGGCGCGGCCGCGGTAGGCCTGCCAGAGCTCGAGCAGCATGGCCCAGCGCTGGCCCTCCTGCGCGGCCTGCGCCTCCGTGGCGGTCATCGACCGGCGCCCCTCCGACCAGCGGCGGATCGGCTCGCGCGGGTCGGCCGCGAGCGCGGCGCAGCCCGCCGCGGCCAGGCACAGGTGAGACAGGGCGCGGAGCGCCCCGGGCGGCGCCGGACGCCCGTCGGCCAGGTCGAACGAGAGCTCGGCCGCCACGGCCGCGCCGCGGGCCGCTGTGAGCGCCGCCTGCGCCCGCTCCTCGTCGGGCGCCGCGGCCCAGGCGCCGGCGGCGTCGATCGCGCGCTCGATCCACTCCAGCGCGGCGGTCGAGTCCGGCCGCACGGGGCCCTCGCGCCACCACGCGAGGAGGCCGCCCAGGGCCGGGGCCGCGAGGAGCACCTGCTCCTCGAGCGTGAGCAGGGCGAGGTGCGGCGGCGGGGGATTGAGCAGGAAGACGTCCGCCGTCCGGCCCGGGTCCACCCCCACGACCTGCGCCGCCGCGGCGTCGCCGAGCGACGCCGCGGCCTCGAGGCGGCGCCGGTCGAGAAGGCCGGCGTCGACGCGGGCGCGCAGGGCGTTGGTCCGGGCCGCCAGGGTCGTGTCGTCCATCGTGCGCTCCCCCTCGCCCGGAGTCAGAGACGCTCATGCGCGCCGGGACCCCCTGCCCGCTGGCGGCGCCGCCACCCGTCGGCCCGCCGGCGCCGGCGGGCCTCCCGCTCGGCCCCGACCGACACGCACGGGTGTGCGCGTCCTGCGCCGCCGCCCCGGCCGCGCTCAGCCGCGCGCGGCCGCGCGCTTGCGCTCCAGCGCGGCCGCGGCCTTGAGCCGGATCGCGTGGATGCGGATGAACCCGGCCGAGTCGGTCTGCTGGAACCCGCCCTCGATGTCCATGCTCGACAGGTCGCGGTCGTAGAGGCACATGGGCGACGAGCGGCCGATCGTGGTGACGTTGCCCTTGTAGAGGGCCAGCGAGACCGTCCCGTCGACGCCCTGCATGCAGGCGTCGAGGGCGATGCGCAGGACGCGCATCTCGGGGCTGAACCAGTAGCCGTTGTAGATGCACTCGGCGAAGCGCGGGGCGAGCGAGTCGCGCAGCTTGAGCACCTCGCGGTCCATGGTCAGGCCCTCGAGGTCGCGCAGGGCCTCGTGCAGGATCGTCCCGCCGGGGGTCTCGTAGACGCCGCGCGACTTGATCCCCACGTAGCGGTTCTCGACCATGTCGACGCGCCCGACGCCGTTGCTCGCGCCGGCCTCGTTGACGAGCGCGAACAGCGCCAGCGGGTCGGTCTCGCTCCGGCCGGTGGTCTTGTTCGTCGCGCGCACGGGCGTGCCGTCGCGGAACTCGACCTCGACGACCGTCTCCGCCTCGGGCGCCTCGCGCGGGTCGACGCACACCGTGAACATGCTCGGGTCGGGGCGCCGCGCGGGGTCCTCGAGGATCCCCGACTCGTAGCTCTTGTGCAGCAGGTTCTCGTCGGTGCTGTAGGGCTTCTCCAGCGTGACCGGGATGTTGATCCCCTGCTCCTTGGCGAACTTGATCAGGTCCGAGCGGCCCTTGAAGCGCGCCAGGAACTCCGGGTCCTTCCAGGGCGCGATCACGCGCAGCTCCGGCGCGAGCGACCAGTAGCCCAGCTCGAAGCGCACCTGGTCGTTGCCCTTGCCGGTCGAGCCGTGCGACACGAACCGCGCGCCCTCGGCCAGGGCCACGTCCACCTGGCCCTTGGCGATGATCGGCCGCGCCAGCGACGTGCCGAGCAGGTAGCGGTTCTCGTAGACCGCGCGCCCGCGGATCGCGGGGAAGATGTAGTCGGTCACGAACTCGCGGCGCAGGTCCTTGACGACGACCTTGGAGGCGCCGGTCGTCTCGGCGTTGCGCCGCACCTGGTCCATGTCGTCGTGCTGGCCGATGTCGGCCACGAAGGCCACGACGTCGTAGCCCTTCAGCTCGAGCCACTTGAGGATGCAGCTCGTGTCCAGCCCGCCCGAGTAGGCGAGCACCACCTTGTCGCTCATGGGGGAAGTGCCTCCGGCGGCGCGCCGGGGTCCCGGGCGGCCACGGCGGCACATGCTGCGGCCGGCGCAGGGCGAAGTCAATCACGGGTGACGGGCGCGTCCGACCCGCGTCCTGCCGCTCGGGGAGGCGCGCCCTCCTGGCGCTGGCCCACGGCAGCGGGGGGCAGCGGGGGGCAGCGGGGGACAGCGGGGTGTCGGCCTCCCGCGGGCGCGACCTCCCGCGGCCCCCGGGCGCCGGCCACGCAGACCCGCCGCGCCACCCATCGTCACGCCCGGGCCGGCGCAGGGCGGGCCCCGGATCGTGGCCGGTCCCGCGCGGGACGACCACGTGCCGTCAGGGTCCAAACGCTCGCGCGGCCAGCGACCGGGCCCCCACCCGCCTGGTGGCCCGGGCCCGCGCTCGAGGTCGAGCCGCCCATGCACCGAACCCCGCTCCCACCTCCGCGTCGCCCGTCGCCCTCGCCCGAGGACGCCGCCCACGGCTCGCTCGCGCTCTCGCTCCTGCGCGAGGTCCTGGCCCAGGGCGCCCGTCGAGCGCACCTCCTCCCGCTCCCGGACGGCGGCCTCGAGGTCCGCATCCGGGGCGCCGCCGGGCTGCGACCCGGGCCCTGCCCCGCGATGGCCCCGCCGGTCGCCCGGGGCGTGGTCCGCCGCCTGAAGACCCTCGCCGGCATGGACCCGGACCTGATCCATGGGCCGCAGGAGGGCCTCCTCACGCTCCAGCGCGTCCCGCCCGCCTCGCCCGTGGCCATCCGCGTCAGCACCCTGCCCTCGACCCGCGGCGAGACGCTCGCGCTCGAGGTGCTCGAGGCCGACGGCCCCGAGCGCCTCTCCGACCTGGGCCTCGACCCGTCGGACCTTGCCCGGGTCCGCGAGGTCCTCCACGGGGGATACGGCGGCCACCGCGAGCAGGGCGGCGGTCGCGGGCTGGTCCTCGCGGTCGGTCCGGCCGACAGCGGCAAGCGGACCTTCCTGCACGCGTGCCTGCGCGACCTCGCGGAGAGCGCCGAGCCTGCCTCCGAACAGGACCGCGACCCGCCGGGCGAGCGAGCGCCGCGCCCCGTGGGCCGGACGATCTTCGCGATCGACCCCCGGTGCCCACCGGACATCCCGGGGGTGGTCACGCTCCAGGTCCGCTGCGAGATCGGCATTCAACCGTGGCACATGCTCCGCGCCGCCCTCACGATGGGAGACCCCGACGCCGTCCACGTCTCGGCGCTCCACGACATGGCGATGGCCGAGGACGCCGTCGAGGCCGCCGCGTCGGGCCAGCAGATCCTCACGAGCCTCGCCTGCGACCACGCGCCCGCCGCCGTCCAGCGCCTCCTGGACCTCTGCGTCGCGCCGTACCTGATCGCGGCCGCCCTGCAGCTCGTCGTCGCCTGCCGGGCGCTCCGTCGGCTGTGCGACGCCTGCAAGGTCCCGGCGCCCGCGCTCGACGCCGAGGATCAGCGCCGCACGGCCCCGCGCCTCGTCGACGAGGAGGTGCTGACCGGCTGGGACGTGGCCTACCTCCCGCGCCCGGGCGGCTGCGCGGCCTGCGCCGGCACCGGCCACGCCGGTCGGGTCGGCGTCTACGAGGTCGTGCATCGCCCGGGCCCGCTCCTCGAAGCGATCCTGCGGGCGCATGCGGGCGGCGGCGACGGGCTCACGGCCCTGCACGAGCGCGCGCGCACCCTGCGCGAGAGCGCGCTCCTGCGCGCCGCGGCGGGCCACGTGAGCGTGGTCGAGGCCTTGCGCCGGACGCCGCCGGCGCCCGGCGCGGCGCCCCCGCGCGCGTGCCACTGACGACGCCCGGCCACGGCGTCCGCGGCGACGCCCGGCCCAGGGCATGGGACATCCCGGCGCTCGTGATGCACCCGCTCCCCACCGGCGGCGACGCCCTCGCGGCCTCCAGGCGCGCCTCCGCTGCGATGTCGCCGCCCACGGGCGGTCCCGCGGATCCGAGGGAGCGCAGGGGGCTCGAGGACCCTTCCAGCCGACGCTCGTGCCCGACCCGCCGCAGCGAGCGATGGGGACGCGCGGAACGGACCGTGTCGTGCCAGTCCGGGACGTGCTTCGCCCAATGCCCGCCCCTCGCGAGCGCATCACTCATTGCAGGTCCACCTGGAACGCGTCCTTCAGCCACGTCACCTCCGCCCCGGACGGCCCCGGGAGGACCTCGATCACGTCGAACCGACAGGGCACCCGCCCCTGGTCGACACCCCTGTCGGCCAGCACGTGCAGGGCGGTCCGCGCCAGGCGCTCGCGCTTCCGCGGCCCGACGGCGTCACGGCCGCTGACGAACGGGCACACCCGGCGCGTCTTCACCTCGCACATGGCGATCACGCCGCGGTCGAGGACGACCAGGTCCACCTCGCCCCACGGGCTGCGGGCGTTGCGCTCGAGGACCATGGCCCCGCGCGCCCGCACGTGCGCGGCGGCCGCGTCCTCCCCCCAGGCGCCCCGCCGCTGCGCCGCGGTCCGACGCGGCGGGGTCGGGGGCTCGTCCTTCGCCGGCGGGGACCGGTTCGCTCTCGGCATGCTCCACCTCCGCAGGCGAACATACACCGAACCACCGACAGGCCCGCGCGCGCCCAGCCGCGGCGGTAGACTCCTGCCCCACGGAAGGAGACTCGACGTGACCACCGAACCGCTGACCGCCGCCGTGCTGGGCGCCGGCACCATGGGCCACGGGATCGCGCAGGTGCTGGCCCAGGCCGGGGTGGACGTCCGGCTCCGCGACGTGGACGCGGGCCGCGTCGACAAGGGGCTCGGCGAGGTGCGCAAGAACCTCGAGGGCGGCGTCGCGCGCGGCAAGCTGACCGCCGCGCAGCGCGACGAGGCGCTCGGTCGCCTGCGCGGCGAGACCGACCTGGCCGCGGCCGTCGGCGCGGCGGACATCGTCATCGAGGCGATCCCCGAGGACCTCGAGCTGAAGAAGCGCGTCCTGGCCGAGGCCTCGCGCGTCGCCGAGCGGGCGCGCGTCGTGGCCACGAACACGTCGTCGCTCCCCGTGACCGAGATCGCCCAGGCGACCGACCGCCCCGCGCGCGTCCTCGGCCTGCACTTCTTCAACCCCGTCCACCTGCAGAAGCTCGTCGAGGTGGTCAAGGCGGAGCGCACCGCCGACGACGCCCTGGCCCTGGCCCTCGAGCTCGTGGGGAGGATCGGCAAGGAGGCCATCGTCGTCCGCGACGCGCCGGGGTTCGCGTCGAGCCGCCTCGGCCTGGTGATCGGCCTCGAGGCCATGCGCATGGTCGAGCAGGGCGTGGCCTCGGTGGGCGACGTCGACCGCGCCATGGAGCTCGGCTACCGCCACCCCATGGGCCCGCTCAAGACCGGCGACTACGTGGGCCTCGACGTGCGCCTGGCGATCGCCGAGCACCTCGCCCACGAGGTCGGCGACCAGTTTCGCCCGCCGCTCGTCCTGCGCCGCCTGGTGCGCGCGGGGAAGCTCGGCCGCAAGACCGGCGAGGGCTTCTACCGCTGGGACGAGAAGGGCGAGTGCCTCGGCCCTGCGTTCTGACTCGCTGGCCAGGGCTCACGGCCCCAGGGTGCCCGCCCGGCGCAGAGGGTCGAACGCCTTGTCGTTCTTGATCCACGCCTCGTCCAGCCCGAGCGCCCGCGCGGCGTCGAGCGCCTCGCGGGCGAGCGCCAGGCGGCGCGCGACCTCGGCGGCCTCGAGCCCCCGCACGTCGGCGCGGCGGGCCCACACGGCCCCCTCGACGAAGCGCGCCGGGGCCACCGTCGGCGCGGCCTCGGCCACGGCGCGCGCGTCGTCGAGCGCCTCGTCGAGGTCGCTCGTCTCGAGCCGCAGGAGGGCGCGCAGGAGCCGCGCGCCGTGGAAGCCGGGGTCGAGGCGGAGGGCGGCCGTCGCGTCGTCGATCCCCGCCGCGGCCTCGCCGGGCGCCGCGCGCCGGAACGACGCCCTCGTGCAGCGCAGCCACCCCCGCAGGAGCAGCGCCGCGGCGTCCTCCGGCGCGAAGGCGAGGCGGTCGTCGAGCACCGCGAGCACCCGGTCGAGGTCGATCCTGACCATGGGGGGCCTGAAGGCCTGCGCGCACAGCGTCGGGTCGCGCTGCACCGCCCGCCCGAGCTCCAGCACCCCGGCGAGCCAGTCGCCACGCCGCAGCAGCGTCCGCCCGCGCTCCCAGCGCACCTCGGCGTGGTCGGGCGCGAGCTCGGCGGCGGCGTCCAGCTCGGCCAGCGCGTCGGTCAGGCGTTCCGCCGGCGCCTCTCGCGCGGCCGCCAGGTGCCGGGCGGCCGCGGCGGCGGCCTGCGCCTCGACGGAGCGCAGGAGCTGGCACCCCTCGGCCTCGCCGAGGGCCCGGCGGACGTCGGCCAGGACCAGGCCCGCCGCGCGCGCCTCCAAGCGCGCCCGGTGGGCCTGCTCGGGCGACGACGACGACGCCGACGCCGCGGCCAGGGCTCGGTGGATCTTCGCGACGAGCTCCTCCGCCGACGCGCGGAGGCCCTCGCGCCGGCCCGGACGATCCGCCGGCGCGGCGAGCTGGACCCGCGCCCGCACGAGCGCGCCCTCGCCCCGCACGTCAAGCAGCGCGTCCTCCGCCCGCCCCTGGTCGCGCACGTGCACCGGCCGCCCGGTGGCGGCGTCCCGCTCGACCGGGAGGTCGACGCCGAAGAGCTGCGCCTCCAGCAGCCGGGCCTCGACCTGTCGGTCGACGGCCCGCGCCCGCTCGAGCAGCATCACCGCCTCGTCCCAGCGTCGCGCTTCCCGCGCGAGCAGGGCCCGCTGCGTCCAGGCGCTCGCGTCGCGCGGCGCGCGCGCGGTCACGTAGGCCCACGACAGGCTCGCGCGCTCGAGCCCGCTGCGCGTCCACTCGCGCGGCGGCTCGCGCCCGGCCCGCAGGGCCGCCCAGCCGGCCTCCCGGGCGCCGACGGCGGGCCGCGCCCGGAACCGGAGCCGGTCGGCGATCCCGGGCGAGAGGTTCACACGGCGGTCGATCTCCGCGACCCCGCCGACCGCCCAGCCGCCCGTCGGGTCGGCGCGCGCGGCCAGCTCGAACTCGCGCCCGGCGGCGCGCAGGTCCTCGTCCTTGCGCAGCAGCGCCTCGCCGAGCAGGCAGCGCCGCTCGTACTCCAGCGCCGCGGGCGGGTCGAGGACGGGCCAGCTCGCCATCACCGGCCTCGGCCGCGAGGGGACGAGCGGCATGGCCGCGTCGCGCGACGGCGGCGGCGCCGGCGCGAGCGCCTCGGCCTCGCGCAGCGCCGCGATCGCGGCGTCCACGTCGTCGTCCGCCAGGGCCAGCCGCGCCCGCGCCAGCAGCACGAGGGGCTCCGCCGGCGCGAGGCGCTGCGCGGCCGTCAGGGCCGCCCGCGCCCGCTCGACCCGGCGCACCTGCAGGCGCGCCGCGGCCAGCATGAGCTCATCGAGCCGCGGCGGCCCCCGCCGCTCGTCGAGCAGCCGGGTCTCGGCCTCGTGGAGGCAGCGCGCCTCGTCCGCCCGGTGGAGCTGCAGGAGCGCCGCCCGCGCCAGGGCCAGCCCCGCGTCGGGCGCCTCGCCCGCGGCCGCCGCCGCCTCGTACTCCGCCAGCGCCCCGTCCACGTCGAGGTCCGCCTCGAGCGCCATCCCCAGGGCGACCCGGGCCCGGGCCCCGGCGCCCTCGTCGAGGGCCCGCCGCAGCTCACGCGCCGCCTCCTCGACCGCGCCGGCGTCGAGGCGCACCAGGGCGAGCGCGCAGCGGGCCTCGGCGCCGGCGCCGAGGTCGTGCGCCTCGAGCAAGGAGTCCGCCGCCTCGCCCAGGCGCCCGAGCGCGTGCTCGATGCGCCCGCGGGCCAGCCAGGCGGCGGCGTCGTCCGGCGCCAGCTCGGTCGCGCGCAG